>CAYFHQ010000001.1:0-106219 GCA_964342805.1 uncultured Peptostreptococcaceae bacterium
CCTGGCAGACTTGGAATGGTCCTACATGCGGCCCCAGTGCAATGGTCTTCACATGGACCTGGGCTGGCTGAGCCTGGCTGCTACCAAGGATTCACATAGCCTCAATCATGGTGAAACCCATGACCAAGAAGAGGGACCACAAGGCCCCAAGGGGATAGACGACCATGGTCACGTGGCAGGTCCAAACTTGACTGTTCGTCGCCTTTCAGGGGACCTGCACTTTTCTATCCACCCCTACTCCAGACAGCACTTGGAGGCCACCGAACATGATCATGACCTGGACAGGAGTGGCCCCTATACCCTGACCCTGGACATGGCCCACAGTGGGGTTGGTGGTGACCTGCCGGGAGAAGCCCGGGTCCATGAACCCTACCGGTTACATGGCAAGAAGACCTACACTTGTACCTGGGCATTGTCTGTGAAATAATAAGGAGAATGTGGTAGGAGGTACCTATGGGTCAACGAATGACAGCGAAAAAGAAGAAAAACTGGGACACCCTGGTCGCCTCGGCAGCCAAGTTGTACTTGGAGCGGGATATTGAGTCGGTCCATTTGACAGACGTGGCAGCGGACGCATCCATGGGGGTGGCCACCCTTTATCGGTATTTTGACAACAAGATGAACCTGACGGTCCTAGCTGCCGAGCAGATTATTGGGTCCCATATGGAACCCATTATTGAAGACGCTGAGACCTGCCTGGCTACCCTTGAAACTGGTTATGACCAGGTGAAAGCCCTTTTGCATATGTTTTTACGTCTGCAAACAGAAGGGATTGCCGTCCTCCGCTTTATTGAGTCCTTTGATCGGTATGTAGTCTCCAATGACATTGACCCCGACCAGCTGGTGACCTATGAGGTCAAGCTGCGGTCCCTGTCGTCCTATGTGCGAAGGGCCATTGCCAATGGGATCAGCGACGGGTCCATACGGCCCAATTTAGATGTGGAGACCTTCGAGTTTACCATCGGTCGGACCATCGTCCATATGTCCATGAAGGTTAGCCTCTTCGGTAAACTCCTTGCAGGGGACGAACAGGTGGCCCCTGAGGCCCAAATACAGTTATTGATCGACATGGCCATGCGGTATATTGAAAACTAAAAAAGGCCCAGGGAAGACGACTGAGACCAGCTCAGAGACCTTCCTTGGGCCTTTTTCCTTTATATAACTCTTCTGGGGCTAAGGGGATTGCTTTTTCAATATCTCCACGATATTTCCGTATAGGATTTCCACCCTGGACCAAGAGTCGCCCCCGCTGGTATTGATCAACAAAACCACCACGGCGTCAATATCCTCATGGAAGTGGGTGATGGAGGAATAACCCGGTAGGAGGCCTGTATGGCCATAGGAGTAGACCGATGAGTAGATCTCCTGTTCCTCTTCCGTGAAGAGGCTGCCGTCGATCATGGCCCGCATGAAACGGCCCACATCCTCGGCTGTAGCCACCATGGAACCACCGGTTCCAATAAAGTCTCGAACTTTAAAATCAAAGTCATATCCCATGTCATAGCCACTGACCAGGTGGTCCACTGGGGCCAGGTCCATCCGCATATAGGTGTCTTCCAGACCTAGGGGGACCAGGATTTCTTTTTCAATATACCGGTGGTGGTTGTAGCCAAGGGTCCGGTCCAAGATTTCTCCCAGGAGATAGTAATTGGAATTAGAATAGGCATACTTGTCGTCCGGTTGAAAGTCAGCTGGCTGGTCAAAGACCCACTGCTCGTATTGGGCATTTTTTGTGGGCAGGTCTGTCCAAGGAAAATCCGGGTGGTCCACATAGTTGGGAATCCCACTCCGGTGGCTAATCAGGTGGCCAAGGGTGATCGTCTCTGCATATTCAATTCGCCCCTCCACCCTGGGCAGGAGGTCCACCAAGGTGTCGTCCAGGGCCAACTGGTCATCAGCAACCAACTTAGTCACAGCAGAAGCCACGTAGAGCTTGCTGATACTGGCTATTTTAAAGAGGTCGTCTGGCTGGGCCTCAATTTGGGTCTTGCGGTCAAACCAACCGGAAGCATAGGAGGCGGTTTGTCCTCCATGGTCCACATAGACAAGGGCCCCGTCTAGCTTGTGGTTGATGATGCCTTCCACCTCTTCCTCCACGGTGTCATGGACTGGGGTCAGCCAGGTGAAAAGAATGCCCCAGGGGATGAAGTAGGCCGATATGGCAAAAATAATCACAGGGATACTGACTTTTTTAATCCAGCTTGGAGCCTGCTTGGTGTTTTTCATGGTCTTGTCCTTTTAACTCGTCCTTTTGTCTAGTCGCTAGTGTCATCATCTTGCGTCGATCTGGTCATCAGCTGAGGTTCAAGCACGTGGCTACTAACCAGTTGGTGGCTGAGGACCTGCCTTTTATTATACTTATATTATCCAGTTTTCGTCCACTTCAACCAGTCAAGCCAATAAGAAATACCCATTTCCTCTGATCAGTGAGAAAATGGGCCCTACCTTTGCTATTCACTTGTGCATTTTTAAGAAGCCGCTCCTATTGGATCGAATCCACAAAGGCTTTGAAACCAGCTCGACCTACGGGGTCTGTCTTATAAACACCCGCATGGCTGAGTACCTGTTCAAACCGCTGGCCTACACCCTTTCGAAGGAGGGCCAGGGCGTCTGCTTTGGACGTCAGCGTCTGGTTCTTGATCAGGTCTTGGGCCCAAGTCTTATGCTTGTCCAGGTCCTCAGACCAAGCCCCTTGACCGGTCATCCAGGACGCTAGGTCATCCAGTTCTGAAGCCAGTCTAGCTGGTAGTACGGCTAGTCCCATGACCTCGATCAGGCCAATGTTTTCTTTCTTTATGTGGTGGACCTCATCATGGGGGTGGAAGATACCCGCAGGATAGGTTTCACTTGTCCTGTTGTTCCGAAGTACCAGGTCTAACTCCATGACCCCATCCCGCATACGGGCAATGGGGGTGATGGTGTTGTGGGGCGTGTCACCCGTGAACGCTTCAATGTTCAAGCCAGGATCAGAGTATTGCCTCCAATTGGCCAGAACCGTGTCTGCCGCCTGGACCAGGGCCTCACGGTCCTTGCTCCGCAGACGGAGGACCGACATGGGCCAGTCCACAATGCCAGCCTCCACTTGGTCATGGCCTGCTAGGTTCACGTCCAAGGCAATGGGGGCCTTCTCCATGGCAAAGGTATACCGCCCCCCCTGGAAGTGGTCATGGGACAGGATCGATCCACCCACAATGGGTAGGTCCGCATTGGAACCCACAAAATAATGGGGCAGATAAGTGACAAAATCAAGCAAACGCTCAAAGGTGTCACGGCCAATCTTCATGGGGTCGTGGGCACCCTTGAGGATAATGGCGTGCTCGTTGTAATAGACATAGGGTGAATACTGCAGGAACCACGGCTCACCCTTTAGGGTCAATGGAATAATCCTGTGGTTCTGCCGGGCCGGATGGTTGAGCCGACCACTATAACCTTCATTTTCTGCACAAAGCAGGCACTTGGGGTAAGCAGAGGACGGCTGTTTTAGGGCCGCTGCAATATCCTTGGGGTCCTTTTCGGGCTTGGACAGGTTAATGGTAATGTCCAAGGTGCCAAAGGGGGTTTCTGTCTGCCATTTCTGGTTTTTGGCAATCCGGTCTGTCCGAATATAGTTGGCGTCCTGGGCCAACTGATAATACCAGTCCGTGGCCTGGTCAGGCCCTTGTTTATACTTGCCCTTGAAGGCACAAATGACCGTGGAGGGTCTTGGGATCATGACATCCATGATCCGGGTGTCCAGTAGGTCCCTATGGAGGGCAGAATTTCCTTCCATGAGTCCTGCTTCATAGGCCCAGTCTAGTATGTCATTGAGTATGGCCACAGGGGTGGCCTGGTCTACCTGGCGATCAATGACGCCAGAAAACTCCGAGAGACCTAGTATATCAATGATTTGATTGACCACATAGCGGGTGTCTGCTTCTTCTATGAGCCCGGCCTTGAGGCCGAAGCCCACCAGGTGACCAATACGTTCTTGTATGTTTATCATGGGTGCCTCCTAGTAGCCCTCGGGGTGCTTGAGGTGCCAGTTCCAAGCAGCTTCGATGATCTCCTTAACTTCCGTAAAAACAGGTTGCCAGCCCAAGACCTCTTTGGCCTTTGTGGACGATGCGATCAAGCGAGCTGGGTCACCTGCCCGCCGGGGTGTCACTTGGGCCGGAATGGCGTGGCCAGTCACAGCCCGTGCTGCCTGGATCATTTCCAGTACCGAGTAGCCTTCTCCACTTCCCAGGTTGAAGATTTCACTCTCCCCGCCCTTGGCCAGGTAGGCCAAGGCCTTAACATGGGCCTGGATCAAGTCTGTAATGTGGATATAGTCCCGAATACAAGTCCCGTCTGGGGTGTCGTAGTCGTCACCAAAGATGGATATGGCCTCCCGCTTGCCCAGGGGCACTTGGAGGATCAAGGGAATCAAGTGGGTTTCAGGCTGGTGGTCTTCACCAATGTCACCTGTCACATGGGCCCCGCCCACATTGAAGTAGCGGAGGGAAACATACTTGATATCATGGGCCTGGTCAGCCCACTTAAACATTTTTTCCATGGCCAACTTGGTTTCCCCGTAAGGGTTGGTCGGCTTGGTTTCATCGGTTTCAAGAATAGGAACCCGCTTAGGCTCTCCATAAGTGGCGGCCGTCGAGGAAAAGACAATCCGCTTGACCCCATGGTTTTTCATGGTTTCCAGGAGGACCTGGGTACCATAAACATTGTTGTCATAGTAGGCCAGAGGCTCTGTCATGGAGACCCCGACCAAAGAGTTTGCCGCAAAGTGGACCACGGCCTCTATATCATATTTGCTAAAAACACCGTCCATAAAGGTTCGGTCTTTGAGGTCGCCCTGTTCAAAGCTTGCCTGAGGGTGCAAGGCCCCCTTGTGGCCGGTTTGCAGGTTGTCGATGACCAAAACATCCTGTCCTTGGTCAATGAGTTCATAAACCATATGGCTTCCAATATAGCCAGCACCACCGCATACTAAAATCATCTTAGACCCCTTTCAGTTCCTTGGCCCCGTCACCAACCTGGGCCACATAGAATTCCGGTTCCCATCCAATGGCCTCCGTATAGGCCTTGCCAACGTGTTCAATAAAGGCTTCCACCTGGTCTTTTTCAACTATACTCACCGTGCAGCCACCGAAGCCTGCCCCGGTCATTCTTGATCCTAAAACACCTGGATGGTCCCAGGCCAACTCCACCATGGTGTCCAGTTCTTTCCCAGTTACTTCATAGTCGACCCTTAGGGATACATGGGAGGCATTCATCAGGAGGCCAAAGGCCTTGATGTCCTTGTTCTTAAGAGCCTCAACCGCCTGGAGGGTCCTCTGATTTTCAGCCACAGCATGCTTGGCCCGTTGGCAGTCCACAGGGTCCGTAATGAGGTGGGCATGGGCTTCAAAAACCGCTTCAGTCAGCTCACCCAAGGCTCCGATTTCAAGCTCTGCTTGGAGCTGGGCCAGGGCCCGTTCACAGGCTGACCGGCGGTTGTTATAGGCTGAGTCCACCAGTTCTCTTCGCACTTTTGTATTGCCAATGACAATGGCTGCATGGTCAAGTTCAATGGGGGCATACTCATAGACCAAGGTATTGCAGTCCAGCAGGACTGCATGGTTTTCCTTGCCCATGCCTATGGCAAACTGGTCCATAATACCACAGTTGACCCCATTGAAGTCATTCTCTGCTTTTTGGCACAACTGGACCATTTCCACCCGGTCCATGTCCAGGTTAAAGAAGGCTTCTAACATGATGGCTGCTACCAGTTCCACTGACGCAGACGAGGACAGGCCTGATCCATTGGGAATGTTCCCGAATAAGACCATCTCCCAACCACTGTCTACGGTGTAGCCAGCCCCTTGGAACATCTTAGCTACGCCCTTGGGGTAGTTGAGCCAGTTGTCCGCCGGATCATAAACCAGAGGGTCCATGGAGGCTTCAAGAACGCCCACGGACTCAAAGTTAAGAGAGAAGCCCTTAATGGTCCTGTCTCCTCTTTTTCTAGCCATCATATAGGTGCCAAAACTAAGGGCACAGGGGAATACATGGCCCCCATTATAGTCTGTATGTTCTCCAATTAAGTTTACCCGGCCCGGTGCAAAGAAAACCCGAGTGTCGTCTACACTCCCAAACTGGTCTTCAAAGGCCTTTCGCAGGTTTTGTATAATCCCTTGTTCCATGACAAAGTCCTCCTCAATATCACTCTTTACTCATAGTTTAGTAAACGTTTACTCATTCGTCAAGTTTGTTTACTCATTTGTAATCTGAGGGGCATGGGCCACTAGACAACCGCCATGGGATTTACATTCGCCAGGGTTCAAAAACATAAAAAACCCTGGAAAGGCTGGTTTGGCCCTTCCAGGGCGTATAAGACATCTTATTCCATTGAACTCCCATAGGAGCCCGCTTCTGTGGATTCCCGGATAATCAAGTCCGTGGGAACAATGATCTTCTTGGCTATGGTCCGCAGGTCCCTCAGGCGCTCTACGACCAGGTCAACCGCGGTCTTGCCCATAAACTCTGTATGGACCCGGATGGTCGACAGGGGTGGATTGATAAAGGCCGCTGCGGAAATGTCGTCAAAGCCAATGACTTTCACATCCCCAGGTACTTGTAGGCCCTTTTCCCGAATGGCCCTTAGGCCGCCAATGGCCATCATGTCACTGCCAAAAATGATACCGTCCATATCCCCATGGTCCTGGAGTAGGGCCTGGGTCAGGAGCCAACCGTCTTCAGCTGAGAAGTGGCCCACCTTGACCTTGGAGTCATCATAGTGGCCTGAAGCCGTCTGAATGGTCCGGTAGGCTTGTTCCCGGGGGTCTTCCACCCGGACCTTGTCCACACCAACAAACTCTTGACCGCCAACAAAGCCAATGTTGGTCGCACCCGCTGTTTGCAGGTGGTCAAGAACTTCTGCAGTTGCATGGTGGAAGTCAACAATTACGGCGTCATGGGCCTTGTCGTCTGGGGCACTATCCACAAAAACAATGGAGTCAGTCAGTCGTTTAAACATCTGGACTTCATCGTTTCCATACTTGCCAATGGCGATAATGCCGTCCACTTCTTCCAGTTGGGCCACGGGAAATCCGTCTTCTCCCTTAAAGACCGTCCGGGTCTGTAACCCCCTCTGGGCACAGGTCCGTTCAATCCCTGTCCGAATGGCCAGGTAGTAGGGGTCGTCAATTTCCTGCTGGGCAGAAAACCACTGGGTAATGCCAATGGTCCACACCTTTTCTTCCACCTTCTGCTTGCGCTTGGGTTTTGTATAGTTCATTTCCTCTGCCACTTGTAGAATTTTGCGACGGGTTTCGTCGGTGACTGACAGGGATTTGTCATAATTCAATACTCTGGAGACCGTTGCCGGTGACACGCCAGCCTGCTTTGCTATATCTCGAATGGTTGCCATTTACTTGTCCCTTCGTTAACTTTTCTATGGTCTATTATAGGCTAACCTTCAAGAAAATCGCAACTCCCTTCTAGGAGAATGGCCCGAACAGGTGCCGCTTCAACCTCCTCAATGGACAAGGGCAGGGCAATCAAGGTATACAGGCCGGGTGGAACCTCCTTGAGTCGCAGGCCCTCCAAAACAGGGATATATCCTTGTAGTAAAATCCGGTGGGCAGGATGGTCGGCCTGGCCCCTTTCAATACCCAGGGCGTCGATCCCAACCCCCTTGGCTCCCCCAGCCCGCAAAAACTCTGCCCCATCGGCTGCCAGGTAAACAAAGTTTGGATCAAATCCGTCCACAAAGGAGTTGCGGGTTTTGAAGAGGACAAAGAGCCCATCAAAACCAGTGAGCTCCACTGGTGTATTCAGACCTGCCATGACCTCCTGAATAATCTCCCCAGTCAGGACATCCACGTCCTCAGGAACTGGCACCACCAGGGCCTTACCCATAAACTGGTCCAGGCGGTAAACAGCCATATCCTCCCCCTCTGGCACCATATGAAGGGGGGCGTCTATATGGGTGCCTGTGTGGAGGTTCATGGTCAAGAGGGTTTCTGTCACATGACCCCTGGTGGTCTGCTTGAGCAGGGGGCGTTTTTCTTCCTTGTTTTTATAGACTGCCATTCCCGGTTGAATGGCCATGGAAACATCATAGATTGTCATGTTAATACCCACCAATTTCTCCCGTCTTGGGCGATTAACTCGTCAGCAGCCTGGGGTCCCCAAGACCCCTTTTCATAGTCCTGGACCCAGTCTTCCCGGTCCTCACAGTGCTTGGAGATCTGGTCGATAAAGAGCCAAGAAGCCTCCACCTCCGCCCAGGAGGTGAAGCGGGCAGGGTCCCCCTTCATGGCATCGAACAAGAGACTCTCGTAGGCCTCGGGGGTGTTGTATGAGGTTTCACAGGTCTGGCAAAAGTCCATGACCACCTCCCGGACTGCATTGGTGTTGCCAGGTTCTTTGACATTAAAACGAAACTCCACCCCCTCCATGGGCTGGATTTTGATGATCAAGCGATTGGGCACGTTGGGCCGGTCGCCGTCACACTCCCCAGTGGACTTGAACTCCACCACTGCATAGGCCTCCTTGCGGGCCAGTTCCTTGCCCGTTCGCAGGTAAATGGGGACGCCCGCCATGTCCGGTGTGTCCACCTCCAACTTCATGGCCACAAAGGTCTCCGTCAGAGACCCGGGCTTAACATCCGCTTCTTGACCATAGCCCTCATACTGTCCCAGGACAACGGTCTTGTGGAGGTCCTCATGGTTGAGTTCCTTAAGGGCCCGCAAGACATCTACCTTGGCCTGGCGTATGCCCTCACTGTCCCCATGGTCAACCTCCATGGTGGCCAGGGCCACCACTTGTAGCAGATGGTTTTGCACCATGTCCCTCAGGGCCCCAGCGTGGTCATAATACCGTCCCCGGGTCCCAATCCCCATGTCCTCGGCCACGGTAATCTGGATATGGTCCAGGTGGGCCCCATGCCATAGGGTCTTAAATACATAGTTGGTCTTCCGAAGGACCATCATGTTTTGGGTCATTTCCTTACCCAGGTAGTGGTCAATCCGGTAGATGTCGGACTCCTGAAAAGCTTGACGAATGCGATCATTGAGTCCCCTAGCCGTTTCCAAGTCCCGACCAAAAGGCTTCTCGATCACCAACCGTCGCCAAGCCCCCTCATGGTCACTCTGGTGCATGCCATGGTCCTGGAGGGCAGCCACAATAGGAGCGAAAAAACGTGCCGCTGTGGCCAGGTAGTAAAGGCGGGGGCCGTCATTGTCCAGGCGCTGGAGCGCATCTTTTAAGGCTTGAAAGGCCTTGGGGTCTGTAAAGTCCATGGCCTTGTAATGGACCCGGTCAATGAAGGTTTCCCAGTCCCCTTGCGAAAAAGGAACCTTGATAAAGGTCTCCACCCCCTGGCGGACGTAGGCCAGGAAGTCCTTGCGATTGTCAAACTTGCGACCCACGGCAAAGAGCTGAAATTCCTCTTCTAATTGGCCCTTGCTATGGAGCTGGAATAGGGCTGGATAAAGCTTACGCCAGGCCAGGTCTCCAGTACTGCCAAAGAGGACCAGGGTGCACTTATTTCCGTTCAACACCGTGACCTCCAAACTCATTTCGCAGGGCGGCAATCAGCTTGTTGCTGAAGGTGTCCGTCTGCCAGGACCGATAGCGGGCAAAGAGGGCGTCGGCTATGGTTGGTACGGGAACTTGTAACCGCAGTGCCTCTTCCAGGGTCCACAAGCCCTCACCTGAAGATGCGACCTTACCGGCAATGTCTTCTAAACCTTGGTCTTTTGCCAGGGCATGGTGGGCCATAGTCATGAGGTAACCCTCAATAATCGATCCATTGTCCCAGACCTGGGCTACCGCTTCATTGTTGAGGTCAAAGGGGCCTGCTTGGAGGATTTCGAAACCCTCGCCTATGGCCTGCATCATGGCATATTCAATGCCGTTGTGGACCATTTTTACATAGTGGCCTGCCCCGGTGGGACCCATGTGGGCTACGCCCTTTTCTACACATAGGGCCTCAAAGACAGGGGCCAGTTTGCCATAAACACTGGCAGGTCCACCAACCATCATGCAGGCACCATGACGGGCGCCGGCTGTGCCGCCACTGGTTCCCACGTCCATATAGTGGATGCCTTCTGACTCCAATTGTTGACCCCGACGTAGGGTGTCCTTGTAGTTGGAGTTGCCACCGTCAATGACAATGTCCCCGGCCTCCAAGTGGGGCAACATGGCCTGGATGAGACCATCCACTGCCTCCCCAGCGGGGACCATCATCCACAGGACCCGGGGAGCCTTTAGGCCGCCAATGAGCTCCTCCAAGGAGTAGGCCACATTGACGCCGTCCTTTTGGATCTTGTCGATCTTGTGGGCCGACCGGTTGAAGGCGGTCACATCCACATGGTGGTCCCGCATGTTTAGGGCCAGGTTATAGCCCATTTTTCCCAAACCAATTAAACCAATATTCAACATAAAACGCCTCCTGACTTTTCCATGCTTCATACATACCCATCAAGGGGGCAAAGCTACGGAAAATCAGGAGACGTCCATATAAGGTGCCATCCGTTCCAGCACCAAGTCTGCAGTTAGTTTGTCATCATAGAGGAATTCCACCATGGGAATGTCCAGGGCCTTACATAACTTCTTCTTTTTCTTGTCCCTGGCTTGAACCTTGGCCAAGCCCTTGTTGCCGCCCCAGTGCTTGAGGGGCTTATAGTGCTGGATACCCTGGTACTCAATACCAATGTTGACTCCATGGATAAAGATATCCAGTTCTAGGCCTTCCAACCACTTGGGCCGGTAGTGGCGACTCATTTCCAGGTCAGGATAAGCCTCTTGCAATAAATGATAGAGGGTGGTCTCTTCCACCCACCGGTCTCCGATGGCCCGGACACCCAGCCGTTTTCGTATGGCATTTTCGATGGCCTTGTGACCGTCGGCATGGTGTTTATTGAGGGTGGTGCGCATCTCGTCAATGAAATTGACAGGATATTGGGGGTCCCAAATTCTAGGAGTCCCAGGGGTCCACTGGCGGTCGTGGTCCTCTAGCCAGGCCTGGATGTCTTCAGTAAACAGGCCAGAACAGCCTTCTGACTCCTGGATTTCCTTGGTCAGGCTAGCATAGGACACGGCAATCCACTCCAAGACATCCGGGTGGCCCTGGCCGGGCAGGTACCTAAAGGAATGGGGGACTACACCCATGGCGAAGTAGTGTTGGTTGATGTACCAGCCCCACTCCTGCTTAAACCGGGTCCCTTCCCGCTTGGTGCAAAAGGCCCTGGTCGGCTTGACCTTGAGACAGGCATGGCAACACTTTTCCTTGTAAACAAGGGCCTTTTCAGCCTGGTCTTGGGACCGAAAGGGTTCCGGGAAAAAATAGGGGTCAAAAAGGCGGTTGTCGTCCGCTGACCCGCCTTCAAAGGGCAAGACCTGGTGTCGGAGGGCCATATAATGGTCGATCCCCTCCTCCATGCAGGTGCAAAAGGCTGGTTGTTGGTCAGGTGTTTCTGCAAATTGGATAAAGCCCTCAGGTGAGTAGTAGACATAGGGGGCTGGGAGGCCGGCTTCATACACCCACATGGGTCATGACCTCCTCTAGAAATGCCCCAATGGGCTGACGGAAGACCAGGCCGGCTTTTTTGTCTGCCCGGGTCTGGTCCTTGTTGATCAGGACCAGGTGGTCGCCGTCAAAGTATCGGAGAAGACCGGCTGCTGGATAGACAATGAGGGAGGTTCCCCCCACGATCAGCATGTCGGCCTGGAGAATATGGTTGATGGCCGCTTGTAAAACGTCCTGGTCCAGCCCCTCTTGGTAGAGGACCACGTCTGGCCGGACAATGCCATTGCAGGCCGGGCACTTGGGTGCTATTCCATGGAGGGCCAGGGTTTCTTTTAGGTTGTAACGCTTGCCGCAGGATATGCAGTAGTTGCGGTGGACACTTCCGTGGAGTTCAATGACTTCCTGGCTTCCTGCTGCCTGGTGGAGGCCGTCAATATTTTGGGTGATGACTGCCTTGACCTTTCCCATGGCTTCCAGCTGGGCCAGGGCCCTGTGGGCACCATTGGGCTTGGCATTGGGATAAAGCAAGTTCTGTCTATAGTAGGCAAAAAACTGCTGGGGATTGGCATTAAAGAACTTTTTGCTGAGCATGGTCTCAGGGGGATGGGGCCAGTCCTGATTTTTTTGGTAGAGGCCGTCTGCCGTTCTGAAATCGGGAATTTGGCTCTCTGTGGAGGTACCTGCACCCCCGAAGAATACGATATACTGACTGTCTTTGATTTGCTGTACAAATTGATCCATCATAGGGTCCTCCAAAGGCTTCATATGTCCCATTATACAGGATTTTGCATGAAAAAGCGGTAGGTTGGAACAATCCATGTTCTCCTACCGCTTAGGTTACTTATTGATTTTTTGCTTTGAGTCGTCTATATACTCTGGACCTTGGGCACTTGCGTAACTTCCACCTTGGCGAAGACCCCATTTTTCATTTCGTACATGCGGCTATCCGCCAAGACAAAGGTCTGGTCCAAGTCGCCTGCCTTTTCTGAGGAATGGGCATAACCAATGGACACATTTTGCTCGTAGGAACAGGCTGGTTTTTCTATGGATTTGACCTTTTGCTCTATGGTTTCACTTAATTGTTCAAGAAAACCTAAATGGTCCGTGTCCACCATGATCACAAACTCGTCTCCCCCATAGCGGAAGAGTTCTCCATTAGCCAGAGTGCAAATATCGTGGAGTTGGGTGGCGATGGACCGGATGTAGCGGTCGCCTTCGTCATGGCCAAAGTGGTCATTGACCTCTTTGAGTTTGTCTATATCACAAACGATGATCCCCGTTGCCAGGCCTTGACGGTCCACCTTGGCCTGCTCAAAGGCCCTGCGGTTGCCTGCCTGGGTCAAAGTGTCCAGCTTACTCATGACTTCCAGCTCCCTCTGTCGGGCAATTTGCTGGGTCACGTTACGGCAGGCGCCTTCAATTCCCCGAAAGATCCCCTCGCTATCATAAACGGGAGAAACCCGGTCTTCTAGCCAGACGTAGTCACCAGTTTTGTTTAGAAAACGGCTACGGATAGGCATCTGATAGTCTGCCTCCCCTAACATTTTTTTATAGGTAATCTCCAGGTCATCTGGATGACAGATATCAAACATAAAACTTGAGTTTCCATAAAACTCACTGGGTTTATAGCCCAGCTCCTTGACCACGGCAGGGCTCACATACTCAAAACGGAATTCTGGATGGGTCCTAAATGAGTACAAAATGTCTTTGGCGTTTTGTAGAATACACTGGAGGCTGGCCTGTTCTCTTATGTGGCGGGTGACGTCGATCAACCTGAGTTCGATCATGCCGTCCTCCCTGGAAAGGCCTCTACCTACCAGTTCTCTACCCATGGAACATCCACGGGTCTGACATTCCACATCACAGACTACTTCTGTTTTTGCCCGTAGCAAAATAAGTGGCCTGGCGTCGAAGTACTCACTGAAATTGCTCCCAATGAGGTTGGTGGCTTCAATGCCGGTCACTCTTCTGGCGTTCTCTGACGCTGCCAATATTTCATTATCGCTTCCAATTCGAAGCTTTACTTCCAAGGATAGATCCATTACCCGACTCCTGTAAAAGTTATATTGGCACTTCTTACCCATTTATTTCTACTTTACACATGCTTTTGTATTAGTTTATAAGGAATGGTCCCAAAATACACGGTACTTTAGGCTTTTTTTACATAGCGGTTTTGGTATTCAATCAAGCCATTCATTCGCAGGGTACAGGCCGGGCAATCACCACAACCATCTCCGATCACCCCATTGTAACAAGTGAGGGTTTCCTGGCGGACCAAGTCAAGGACCCCTAGGTCAGCTGCCATTTTCCAGGTGTCTGCCTTGTCGATCCACATGAGGGGGGTATGGATCACAAACTCGAAGTCCATGGACAAGTTCAAGGTCACATTGAGGGACTTGATAAAGACGTCCCGACAGTCCGGATAGCCGCTGAAATCACTCTGGGAAACCCCTGTAATGATATGGTGGGCATTCTTTTGCTTGGCCAGAACCCCTGCAAAAGTCAGGAAAAGTAGGTTCCGCCCGTCTACAAAACTGTTGGGGAGCTCTCCTTCTTCTGTTTCCTTGTCCACGTCCATGTCTGACCGGGTCAAAGAATTGGGCGCCAATTGGTTGAGAAGGGCCATGTCTAGGATATGGTGCTCTACCCCTGCGTCCTTACAGATTTTTTTGGCACATTCCAGTTCGAGGACGTGTCTCTGGTTATAGTCAAAGGACACGGCAATGACCTCTTTGTAGCGGTCTAGGGCCCAGTAAAGGCAGGTGGTACTATCTTGACCCCCACTGAACACAACTACAGCGGTGTCATGGTTGATGACTTGATTCATATCTATACTCCCTTGGTCTCTGGACTCCAAATGTACTTGTGCATTTGTAGCTGCAATCGCACTTGGGTCAGGTTTTCTTCTTGCATAAAGGTGACAATATCAGCAGGCTGGATGTCCTGAAAGACGGTGGACAAGTAGACATTGGTCTTGGCGTCCAGGTCATAGGCTCTTATGAGTTCTAGGGCCCGTTCCATGTCCTCTCTCCTTCCAATAACAAACTTGAGGGTGTCCTTCTTGTCTAGAATATGGAGGTTTTCTAGAAGCATTTCTGTTTCCATACCACTCCCTGGCAACTTCCAATCCATGGTGAAAGACGGTGGGTTAAAAATGGCATTGTGGTAGGGCAATAAAGACACGCTACCATTGGTCTCCACCTCCACATGGAGGTCGGGACTGGCCATGAGGTAGACCAGGAGGTCCTGGACCCCTTCTTGTAACAAGGGTTCTCCCCCCGTCAGGGTCACATTTTTCACCCCTGTACCCTCAATATAGGTCAGGATGTCTTCCATGGACATCATTTGCGCCGGTGCCCCTTGGTCGTTGGCCCACATGGTGTCACACCAGGTGCAGGCCAGGTTACATCCCCTAAAACGGATAAAGGCAGCCAATTCGCCTGCTTTCATCCCTTCTCCATTGATGCTTACGAACTTTTCTACAACTGGAAACATCTTAGCAACCTCCGAAACTGGCACTGTTGTTTGGCGTTTCATATACTTCCACTTGAGCCAGCTGGTAGCCCTTCATTTCAAGGTGCTTGTAAAAATGGAAGGCAAACCGCTCTGCCGTTGGTCGAAAGGGAACAGAAATGATATTGAAGCCGTCCTCCTGTAGGCACTGGAGGGTCAGTGGGCGCAGGGTTCCCTCTTGGATAATCAAGCTATGGTCATAAGCGTCCACCATGGCCTTAACGTCCTTTTTCAGGGTGCCAAAATCCAGGATCATACCGTCTTCCTGGCCCCCTTCAATGAGGTTCTCGCTCTTTATGGTAACCAGGACCCGCCAGCGGTGACCATGGATATGGCCACACTTGCCTTCATAACCCGCAAGGAAGTGGGCACTATCAAAGCTATGCTCTGTTTTTAGTTTATACATGGTCTCTACCTTTCTTTCTACCGTATATGCAACACCCAATGGCACCATTGAACTGGGGACTTGCCACAGCTTCTACCATGGGATAGGATTCTTTCAAATAGCCTAAAATGGCCTGGTTCTTGGCCACGCCGCCGCTGACCACTAACTTCTGCCCTCTAAACTTGGTCAACATGGGCTTGAGTCTTTGGTACATGGACCAATTGACCCCTGCACACAGGGAAGCCACACTTGCCCCCTCTGCAATTTTGCCAATCAGCTCAGACTCAGAAAATACCGCACAAGTGGCATTGAGCTCCACCGGGTCTTTGGAGTAGGTGGACAGGTCGTCCAAGGGCAGCTCCAAAACAGCAGCCATGTTTTCCAAGTAACGGCCGCAGGAGGCAGCACACTTTTCATTGAGGTCCAGGTCCGTCACAAGGCCCTTTTCCACTCGAATCACTTTCACGTCCTGACCACCAACGTCCAGGAGGATAAAGTCCTTGTCGCCGGTCTGGTGCATGGCCCCATAAGCATGGGCCTTGATCTCATTGATGGCCTCAAACCCCAAGAGGTTGGTATTGTTTCGACCATACCCTGTTGAAATCCCCAGGTCAAAGTCCTCTATACCCAGCTTGTCCAGTTGGACAACCACCTGGTCCTCCCAGGTGCAATAGTCCCTGTAGAAGGACATGGTGGAGTATTGGTCGGTGCGGACCAGACGGTCGTCTTCCCACACTGCTAGTTTCACTTCTCGACTGCCTAAGTCCAGTCCAACTATTCGCATGACAAGCCTTCTTTCTGGTCGAGGAGCATGTCCAGCCAGGCTTCCAACCTAAGCTTGGTTCTAGCGTCCAGGGTATTGAGCCGGTCCCCCTCAATGTTAATAACAGGGACATTCAGCTGGTGCTTGACCACAATATCTTCCACGGCCTTGTGGCAAAAGGCCTGGGTGTAATGGATCACCCCGTCGATTTGTCTGAGGTCAATTTGCTTTTGGATTTCAATCAATCGACCTTCCAGGCTATAGGGGTAGGTAAAGTCCAGGTATTGGTTCTCTATGGTTTTGGCAAACTTGGCCCGGGGGAAGGCAAACTCCCGCTGGACTTCGTTGTACAAGATTTTGGCGTCCAGGGACTCCACATAGTCATAAAGGTCTCCGGTCATGGGAGGGACGCCCATATAGGCCAGACGGAGTTTCTTTTCATTGGCTGGCCGCTGCCGCACTTCTTCCAGGAGGTCCTGGATGGTAGAACGAAACTGGTCCACGTCCCCACCAAAATCGCTGGAAGACACCTGCCATAGGTGGTTCTCAAAGCCTGACACCTGGTGGGTCTTCCAGGTCCGCTCGTCCAGTTCAGCTACCATGTCTCGAATGTCCGCCACCTGGTTTCGAACCTTTTCCACCTGGTCACGGGTCACCTCTAGTCTGTCCATAAGACCCGTCACCGCCTTTTCCATGGCATACTGGGTCTGGTCATGGGGAAAGCCAAAGGGGATAATCTCCCGGTTTTCCAGTGCCAAAACGTCAAGCAGGGCCTTGGTATTGGAGCAGTCTCCCTCAATCACACCCAGGATATAATCCGGTGCTTCCACCTGGCAGGCCCCGTAGAGGCCCTTGATCCAGGCACACAAGCTCTTGGGAAAGCCAGCTTGTTCAGCAGTATCAATCAAGTGTCCATAGGCTTCATGGACAACAAATGTATTGTTTAGATCAACAGGTTTCAGCTTGGCTGCCAGGAGCACTTCAACCGGAACCGTTGTGGTTATGCCAATTGTCTTCATTTCTTTCTCAACTCTCTCTTTCACCCATGGTCAAAAAACGTAAAAAGACGCCTAGCCTATGACTAGGACGTCTGAAAATACACGACCATGACAAAAAAAGCTACACTTTGGGCGCACAAAAATAAGGCACCGCGAAAGGCAGCATTTGGCCTAGTTTTATTTTCAGACAGGAGGTTTACGAACTGTCCTTGGTGACAAGTCACCGTATAAAATTTCCGATCTATCATACCACAGGTGGTCCCGGAGGGCAAGTCATACAAAAAGAAAGCCCATGTCCCCTAGTGGGCATGGGTCTTGAAATTGGCAAGAGCGATCTCTGTTAAAGTAATAATGTCCTCGATGGAATCCCCCTCATAAATCCAATGGGAGTGGATCCCTTCCTTGTCATCACTGATATGTCGGATCATATGAGTGAGTTTGTGAATATCGGGAATTGGTACATCAAACACGACCTTCAACTGGTCCTCGTCGTCCACCAGCATGAGAATTCGCCCACCTTTTTCATGGAAAAACTCCACACCTTCATCTTTATCGCTTTGGACAAACTCTGTACCGAGAATCCGCTGAATGATCTTCACAAAGTTCTCACCATTATGATGGAAGTCATAATGCCTGGGCACAAGCCTCACCTCCTGTTTATTCCTATTCTATATATACCTCCAAACAAAGGTGGTCACGCTATTATTTACGGTTGGTCCACCCAACGGTTGTGGCTGGTTCCATCAGGGTGAACCAGGAGTCCCCAACCCCTTTTCCGGGTAAATTCTCTAGTGGCCTCCGACTCCTCATAGGAAATGGTTAGAACCGCATGACTTCGCCACCGACTACTGACCTCTAGGTCCCAAACCCTTTTATCAAAGATGCGCTTTTCCCCAGCTTGGTCTTCAGGCAGGAAGAAGTTCTCCCAGACAAAGGCGTCGATGGCAAAGCGGTCAATGGATGCCAGAACATCAAATCCCCTGTTTTGAATAATCAGGCCCTCAGGCATGAGTCTGCGAATATCTCCTAGGAAGTCACTGTAGGCTGTGACAATTTCCGTGTAGACCTGGGGATCTTTAATCAGATCACTGGTCTCCACGGTGTCCAAAAAGACGCCCTCCATGCCCTTGTTGAGAATCTCCACTTGGAGTTTTTCCAACAGAATTCCCTGATAAAGTGGGTGGGTTAAGTCACCTACGGGATTGGTCCCATTTCGTAAGGGCTTTGATCCCTCCATGAGCCAGTAGGGCTGGGTCACCTCCATGTGGTCCTCGTCCCAGCTGCCCACTTCCATGACACTCAGATAGCCAACCACCTTCACTCCAGCTTTTTTTAGCTCTTGGACCTGGTCCTGGCTGATCTGCTTGGGTTCTACCACCAAGAGGTCAAAGGCCTTCATTTTGTCCAGAATTTTGTCTGTAATCTCACCATAATAAATCCGGTAATGGCCCAGGTGGTCAGCGGTGACCCTGGCTGTGGTCCACCAGAACCAGGCCCCCGCAAGGAGGACAAACACAAGGACTAAACTGGTTACAATCATCCATTTCATGTATTTCCCCTTCCTCTAACCACTAGGACTCTTCCTTACTTGATTGTAAACTTGCCCATGGCTTCTTTCATCTCCAGAGCCAGTTCATTTAGGGCTTCACTGGAAGAGGTGATCTCTTCCATGGAGGCAAATTGCTCCTCAGAAGCTGCCGCAACACTGGAGGGATTGTCTGAAGACGTAATGGCAATCTGGTTCATTTGATCCATGGAGTCATTGACCTGGTCAGAGTTCTGCTTCATGGTCTCAGCAATATCATTCACTTCCCTAATGAGGCTGACAATCCGGTTATTGGACTCTAAAATACTGGCAAAGGTTTGGCCTGACATTTCCACATTGGCCACTCCGGTGGTCACCTGGTCCGTAACTGTCGTCATGTCCCCAATGGACTTGTCTGTGTCGTCTTGAATATTCTTTATGAGGGTGATGATCTGGTCAGCTGAATCCCTTGTCTCTTCTGCCAGCTTGCGGACTTCGTCTGCAACCACAGCAAAACCCTTGCCATGTTCTCCCGCTCTAGCAGCCTCAATGGCTGCATTCAAGGCCAGGAGGTTGGTTTGGTCAGAGATGTCTGTAATCACACTGACAATATCGCCAATTTCCTTGGAACGCTTGCCTAGCAGTTTCATGTTCTGGGCAGTCTGTTCCACGGAATCACTGATCTGGTTCATTTGGGACACCAGGTCACCAATGGCTGTACTACCATCGAGTGACTCTTTAGCTGCTTCAATGGAGGCCTCTCTTACCTCCCTGGACGAGTCAGCAATCTTTCCGATTCCCTCAGTAATGTCCCTGACATCGCTGGTGGTTTCCTCCACCCGTTTCAGCTGGACCCCTGCTCCCCGGGCGACCTCCTGAATGGAGTCGGCAATCTGACTGGTTGCGTTGGAAGACTCAACTGTGGTGGCACGCAACTGCTCAGAGTAGGACGCCACTTGATTGGACATATCAATATTGCCCTCAATCAAGCCTCTAAAGGCCTCCACCATGGCATTAAAGGCGATTTCAATGTCTTTGATTTCATCCCGAGTGTCTAGGGATATCTGTACTGACAAGTCTCCCTTGGAACTCTTGGCCATGGTTTTTTTCACTTTGGAGATGTTTTCTACAACACCAAAGTAGAAGGCAATAAACAAGTAGAGAATGACCAAAACTGTAATCGTGGTCACTGTCACGATTGTTGTCCTGCGCATCTGCAAGGCCTCTAACCGTTCCTCATACTTTTGGTCCAAGACCATGGCACTGTCATTAATCAAAACGTAAATATCGTTAATGGCATTGGTGGCCTCCGTGAAAAAGAGACCTGAGTCTACAGTAATATTGTCTGTTTCCAAGAGTTCTGAATGTACATCTGTTAAGAACTTGCTGGAGGTCCTAGCTGACGTTTCTGCATCGTCTCCCAAATGGGCTTCGATTGTTGGGTCAGCAAAAACCACCTCCATTTTCTTGTTGACCAAGGTCAAACTTTCATTCATTGAGGTGGTGAGGAAGCGCAGTCGGAAGTCCTCAGCGTCAGTCAAAACTTGTCGCTGGGCTATCCCTGTACCCACTGCCCTGGCCTGGCCCATGTACTCAGTGGTTTGTTGAAGGTCAATGAGTACAGCTGAAGCCAAGAAGTTGGTGGTGATTTCAGGGTCCAGTAGGATGTTGGCCCCACCCGCCAGGTTACGGTTGAGGTCAATGGCCTCACCGATCAGGGCTGTGTTCATTCGCACAGCTTCTTGTGGTGTTAGGGTAAACCCGTCTCTTTCAAGCACCCGCCAAGACTCCTTAACACCCTGCCACTGGCCTTCAATTCCTAGGCTGGCACCGTAGGTCTCATCCATGCGGTCAATGTCCTTGATGTCATTTTCGATTTCAATCCGTTTGGCATCTATATCATCCCTCAGAGCCTCATTCCCACTTAAGTAGCCCGAGATCAAGCCCCGGTGCTGTTGCTCGTGCTGGATAAAGTTTCTGAGGTACTGGCCATAAGCCATGCCCACCCGCTCTGTTTCGATGAAATCTATTTCAGCATTCAAGGTTCCAAAATAGAAGGTAAGAATGACAGTGACTGGTATGACAAAGAGTAGAAAGATCAGGATAAATTTCATTACATACTTGAGGTTATTCATCAAACGTATTGCGGGATTCAGTATAAATCTCATGCATTTCCTCCTTTATACCTTAAGCCCAATCAGAAAAAAAAACTGACCCTAGCAGTTTTTTTAGTCCGCTACACATGTTCTTACTGTATAAATAGTTATACCCCGTAATTGAATTTTTAAGATCAAACTCTGCATCTTGCCAATTGCTTTTAGAGTCGGGTGGGTTTTGCCTCTCCTTACCCAAGCTCCAAGAAGTGCATAACAAGACCCCCAATCGAAACTGGAGGTCTTGCTAAACGCATTGTTGCCCTTGTTCTGACAGTTATCCAAGTGGTCTCTTAACCTATGCTCACATACTAATCCACATGAAACTTACTAATCTGCTTTTCAATATTAGTAGCCACTTGTCCAAGGACCTTTGCCATCTCTTCAATTGACATGATCGTCGCACTTTGTTGTTCAACGGATGCTGAGACCTCCTCTGCTGAAGCTGCATTTTGCTCCGTTACGTTTGAAATGTTACTTAACGACTCGATCACAACACTCTTATAGGTCTGTACCTGCTCAATGTTGCGGTTCAAGGCTTCAATTTGACCAATGATGGGCTCAATGCTGTCCACAGTATGGTGGAAGGCCTTAGACACATTATTGGACACTTCTGCGTTGCTATTAATGATTCCTTTCACCTGGTCCATCTGCGTATTGGTGTTATCGATATCCGAAAGGATTTCTGACATGGACTCATTAATCCGATTGGTCAGAATGGAAGTTTCCTCAGCTAATTTTCGGACTTCATCAGCAACAACTGCAAACCCTCGTCCCGCTTCTCCTGCTCGGGCTGCTTCAATAGCAGCATTCAAAGCCAGTAGATTGGTCTGTTCTGCAATCTGATCGATCATACCCAATATCTCACCTATGGCACCCGATTTCTTTTTTAATGAATCGATCTGACCGGCCACCTGACCTATGGTTTCATTGGTCTTGTCCATATTGCTATTTAACTCACTCAGGGCACTGGATGTTTGTGAATTGACTTCCTTCACACTCTCTGTGTTCTCCATCATGACATAGGTATTATCTACTACCGCTGAAATTCGCTGGTCTAAGTGGTCCAACTTTTCCATGCTCTTATTGGTGTCTTGGTTCTGGTTATTGGCACCTTCCGCAAGTTCACCTACTGCTCGACTCACCTGTTCCAAGGACTGGCCAGTTTCAACTGTAGCTGTATGAAGGTTTTCGGAGTCTTGGTTGAGTTCAGTTACTTGTACCTTCAGGTCGAGAACAAACTGCTTTAAAGTTTGCCGCATGGTGTCTAGTTCCTTGGCCATATAGCCAGTCTCATCCTTGTATTTTTTCCAACGATCATCCTTGGATTGGTCTCTAAGGTCGAGATGTGAAATCCGCTTCAAAGTGTCCGTAACGCCTACAAATGGTTTTGATATTTGACGACCAATGGCAATGGAAACAATGATGGCCGCTACCACCAGTACCAAGCCGATGATCAAGAAAGTTGACCGTAGGCCATTTAGCTCTGCAAAAATTTCATCGGTTGGAGGCGCAACGCTCAAAATTCAACCATTGGATATCATTGAGTAGCCGAGGATTTTATCAGCCCCTTGGAAGGTATAGTAGATGTAACTGTTTGGATCAGTGTCCATTTGGTCTGCCATAAAGGTGTATTGGCCGTCATTAATCGTCCGCAGATTGTCCTCTACAGTCAAGGTCGGATGGACCAAATAGTTGTATGACTTATCGAACATAAAGGCATAACCAGAGTCGTATACCTCAATCTCATTTACTATATTGGTAAAGACGTCGAAAGTAAGGTCTACCCCTGCAACACCAATAAACTTCCCACCCTTCATAATTGGCGTGGAAAAAGTAATCAGGTCTGCACCAATGAATTCGTCCGTGTAAGGATCAGACCAAACACCTCGCCCCATGTCTTTGGGGCCATGGTACCAGGCCAAAGCAGGGTCCGATGCATCCGCAACATAATCATTTGGAAGCTTATCCTCTAAAACCACGTAGTTGCCATCATCCCCTAGGACAATAACAGACTGGTAGAGGACTGTTGAACTATACTCAGGAGCTAAAACCACATAGGCGTCAATGTTGTGGTCAAGCATTTCTGCATACCGGATAACAGACCCATCCATAACACTGAAGTATTCTTCTACGTATTGGTCCTCTTCTCCATTATTCAAACTCAGTTTTCCCATGTCCACGGTAGTGGCCACATGGGCCGCCATGGATTCAGTTATACTCTCAATCTTCACAACGATCTTTTCAATTTCGTCAGACGAATTACGAGCTTGTCGTGTCAGTTTTTCCTCCACCTCAAGGGTCAGTGCGTCTCTAGAAACTGTTAGGGCAATGTAACTCAAGGATGATACAAGTACAACAGAAACCAGCAACATTGCAATCATAATCTTAGAACTAATGGTTCTCATATTCCCCTCCTTCACAATCATGCCTTATTCTTATCCACTCAATTAGAGCTTATGTAAATTACATAACTCTTTCTGACAGAAAAAGGCTGTCCAAGGGTGATCCCTTTGACAGCCTTTTAGTCTACCTATTTTGATTTCAAACGAAGCTCATTGGGTGATACTCATTAGGATAAACTCTTATGGTTTCATTGTGGTTATGCCTTAAAACTCCATATCACGAACTTTAATGTCCTCTAGGGCAGCAAGTTCATCCTTTAAGGCCTTAATCTCTTCTTCTTTGCCTTGGACAAACTCTAGGATAATCAAGCCTTTAGAACTGCACATGTTACCCGCTTCGTGGAGGCCAAGTCTCGTTTTAATGGCACAACCATGTTTGGTCAATAGCTCCTGAACCTTGGCTGCTTCTGCTTCTCGGTCTCCAACCTGAATGCCCATAATTACTCGTTTCATTTTTCCCCCTTGTACACTTGTTTAGCCTACTCTACTACTTATTCGATGTCCCCACCGGAAAGTCCTCGCTTTTTCACAGCTTTTTCTGCATACATGTCCTTGTCAGCCATTTGTACCAACTCACTGAGATTAAAGTCCAGCTCAGGCCGGTCGGTGGCCACCCCACAGCTGATGGACAACTTCTCGGCGTGGGACAAACTGTCATTGATCAAGTGGATCTCCTGTCGAATCCGGTCTACCAATATCTTAGCCTGGTCTTGGTCGCAATCGCTAAGACCAGCAACAAGCTCGTCTCCCCCTATCCGGGCAAAGACGTCCACATCACGAATAGAGTTTTCAACAGCAATAACAGCCCGCTGTATATATAAGTCACCATGGTCATGGCCCAGGGTATCATTGATCCGCTTTAGGTGGTCCAAGTCTATGAAAAGGATGGAGAAAGGCAGATTTTCCCGTCGACAAAGCTTTAGGGCATGTTGCAACAACTGGAAGCCTGCCCGTCTATTCAGTACGCCGGTCAAACTGTCATGCTGGGCATATTCAGAAAGGTTCTTTCTGGCCTTCCTGTATTGGGTCAACAGAAAAGCGATGACAATGGCGATCACTACAGCACTAAAAGAGAAAATGATCAAGATGAATCGATATCCAGACCAGTACTGACTCAGGAGACTTGTGGCTTGACTTTCAGTGAGTCTGGCAATGGTGGTCAGGCTAAAGGGGTAGAAGCTCACATACTCCCTGGACCAAAGGACCTCTTCATCACTACCCCGGATGTTCCCATTTTCACAAAAACTGAGCTTGGACACCCCGAACCAGTTGCCATCTATCATGACCTCCTGGTCTTCTATGACTTCACAGGCTTCAACTGGCTCAATATAGTACTCCAATCTGCTTTCTTGGATGGATGTAATCACGCTTTGGTGGCCGTCCATATTGTAGAGGGTAGCATGGTGGTTGCTTGACTCCACAATAGCCTTGCCCATTCTACTCAGGTCAAAAGCCAAAAGGATATAGCCCTTTTGTTGGCTCTGACGGGGGATTGGAATGAGGATGTCTATCCAATCACTTTCATTTTCTGCCGCATAGGCCCCGATCTTTATCTTGTCCATGGTTTCCATATCTCGCCAAAATTCTGGTATGGCTGTGTCTTTGTAGCGGTACCGACTGTCAGGACCCGTGGGGGGAATAACTCGAAATTCGTCGTCTAGCAACCAATAAAAGGCCAAGGAATCTGACGCGTCCAAGAGGTAGGTCATGGACGTCGTTAGGAGGGCGCCAGAGGCTTCTTCATTGCTTTTGATAGCATACAAACCAGCAGTCGCCTGGATCAAGTCCGCGTCGGCCACTGCATGTTCAAACTCCTGGGCGATTTCTGCTGCCAAATGGTCTCTTTCTACCCGAAGGAGTTGCTTTTCACTATTGATCAGGGCATCGGTCTTAAACTGGTAAAAGCCTATAACCGGCGTTGCAATGATAAATAAGGTCAAACAAAATACAACAAGTCCAAAGACGACTCCCTTCGTCCTCTCCTTCCCTTCCATGGAAACCCCTCCTGCTTTGTTTTTACGCTCTTTATATACCCAGTTTCAGCCACTTCTGTCATGAAATTATCAGATGGGTAACATGCCTATTCTGGGGTATGTAGAAAATATCTTCCGAAGAGGAAAGGAAAGGAGTGGATTTATGCACAACCACAATAAACCTGTGCACAATAAGGCCCGTGGCATGGTAAAAGAGTCGTCCCGAGAACGGTTCATGCATGAGCAAAAAGAAATTGAACATGAGTTTAACGAAAACAAAACAACCATTATGAAACTCATGAATGATCGTTTCACCTACTATGACACCCGGAAGCAGAAGAATGACTGGGTCATCCGCTTCCAAAACCCAGATGACAAGTCCATGCGGAAGGTTACTTGTCATTTTGAAGCCAACTATGAGCACCTCAAACCTCTTTGGACTCCTGACACAAGATAGACAACTGAAAAGACGACAATCGCCTCGGCAATTGTCGTCTTTTTTTGAAGGTTTATTGGCCTGCCTTCTTGCAAATGACTTCCCAATGGGCGTCTAGATCAAATGGGTTAACCTGTCTGTTCCTCCACGTCGAAGTCTGCCGCTGGGAAAGCGGTCCGTAGGTAATAATTCAAGGTGTTTTCATCGAATGTACTGCCATCATGAATCTTACCCACTTTTTTGGTCAGAGGTTTCTTTTCGCCAGGAACGATGTAACCTGGAATGGTTGTCTCAACAGTGTCATGTTCAGAAACGTAATACCCCATCTTCACCATAATGGCTTCAGGCTGCCTGATAAATAGAAGGTAGTTGTCACCTATGATAAACTTGAGACATCCATCTTCTTCAATCAACTGAATGAGACCACCAGTGGCGTCTACCACGTCGCCCAGATCCAGCAACAGGTTTTTGAAGTAACCTTTGATCAAGGCCTCTGCG
The DNA here is from genome assembly GCA_964342805.1 of uncultured Peptostreptococcaceae bacterium. Taxonomy (GTDB): domain Bacteria; phylum Bacillota; class Clostridia; order Peptostreptococcales; family Acidaminobacteraceae; genus CAYFHQ01. Next base: position 26,141 of record CAYFHQ010000001.1, read on the forward strand.
TCATCCAACTGCTTTTGCTTTGCCTCGTGGGTCTTCCACTGGGCAACTTCACCGGCAAAGCGTTCCTTCAACTTCTTCACTAACTCGTCCTTGTAATTATAGAAAAAATGTACTGACATGGGATCAACCCCTTCCTCTCTTGGATTTGTCCCATATATACCCTCTTCCTAAAAAGGATATGCAAGCGCCTTACAATTGTTCTTCAAATAATATCTTGTGGATTTCCCGTGACAAGCGCCAAACATTATGGTCTTCATTGGCCAAGATTACCACACTCACATCCTGGTCCGGATAATGCTTGACCATGGAAGCAACCCCTGCATTCATGCCATCCTTGGCCTGCCAAATCACACGGTCCTCAGGATCAAGGGCGAAGTTACAGCCATAGCCATAATGGAAGGCCATGTCCTCGTCCTTTCTGATGAGTACCTGGGGACGGGTCATCTTTTCCGTCATGGCCTTAGACAAGAGTCTGCCCCCATACAGGGCACGCATGAACTTGCACAGGTCTCCCGCCGTGGTATGCATGCCTCCGTCAGGCGAACCAATTGGCGGATAGGAATAAATGTTTTTCTTAATGCCTTGGGGCTGACCCTGGGCATCCTCTATAGTTGGGTAGTGTTCAGCCACCTTGGCATGGACACCGTCCATGGAGAAGAAGCCTGACCCCTTCATATGGGCAGGGCCAAACACATGCTGGACTACATAGTCTCGATAGTTCATTCCAGTGACTTTTTCTAAGATCATACCCAATAAGACGAAGGCCACGTTGTTATACCGGACAGCCTGGCCAGGCTGGAAAACGGGCTCCTTATGGACAAAGTTAGGTAAAAAGTCTTCAAGGGTACGAATCTTGTAGTTGGGCGAGTCCACAAAGAGGTCAGCATAGTCCTCTCCCGCTTCTTCGTCAGCATCGTCGGCAATACCTGAGGTGTGGGTTAAGAGGTGGTCAATAGTCACCGTCTTGGGTATGGGGGAGTCTCCCAGGTCCACATGGTCCCACAAGAGGTCTGTAAGGGTTACCAGGCCCTTGTCTACCAGTTGTAGCATGGCAACCCCAGTGACCCATTTGGTCACAGATGCCACATCATAACGGATATCCAGGGCATTGGCTACCTTAAATCCCTTGTGGGCAAAACCAAAGGCCCCTTCATAGGTTCTGTTCCCTTGTTCTTCTACTAAACATACACCGGAAAAGTCTCCGTCTGTTGCCGCCTTTTCCATTAACGACTGGATCATATCTATTTTTGTCATGGTATCCCTCCTAAAAATGCACTTTTTTTCAGTTTATCATAACGTTATAATTTTTTAAATGATTTTTTATACCCTCTTTGGGCTTTTATAGTCCTCGTCCTCCGGTTTGTGGTAGAATGAGTCAGGTGATTATGATGAATATATTATTTGAAGACAAACATTTATTGTTTTTAGCAAAAGAACCGGGTCAACCGGTTCAGCCCGATCCCAGTGGGGATCAGAGTCTTTTGGACGACGCAGAAGACCATATCCGCCAAAAGGGCGGAAAGAACAAACTCCATTTGGTCAACCGGCTAGACCGCCCAGTAGGCGGGGTCGTCCTATTGACCAAAAGCCGTGAGGCAACTGCCCATGTGAGCAAACAAGCCCAGTCCCGGCAAGTCTTTAAAGACTATTTGGTGGTTGTCCATGGCCAACCGGAAAAGGACGTGGCCCGCTTGACTGACCACTTGCTCAAGGTTGGAAAAAAGAGCATATCAAAGGTAGTGGACCCTGGAACAAGAGGGGCCAAAGAAGCTGCTTTAACCTACAAGGTCTTGGAGACCATCACAGACCCTGAATGGGGGCACTTAAGCCTGGTCAACGTACGCTTGATCACAGGCCGCCACCACCAAATCCGCGTCCAGCTGAGCCATGCTGGTATGCCCATTTGGGGTGACACCAAGTACAACCCTGCCTATCAGAAGAAAAAGGGTTGGTGGGCCATCGCCCTGTGGAGTCACAAAATGCGACTGCGACACCCCTTTGGTAAAAAAGAAGCATCGGCAGTTAGTTATCCCGATTGGACCCAGGCCCCGTGGAGTGGCTTCCAATCCTTACAAGAGGACCAATAAAGAAATCCCATTGATTCTGGACCCTATCCAAGGGAAAGGCCAAATCAATGGGATTTTTCTTGTCTTGCTCACATGCAAATGTGACCCGTCAATGGGCTACTTCAAACGTTCACGAACCCCCACCAGCTCCTCGTCCTCCAGGGCATAAGCCTTGAGCCTGGGGCTGAGTCGACAGGCCTCTTGAAGGTCCTCAAGGGCCTGGCTTTTGTGACCTAGGACATTGAGCATAATGGCCCGATTGTAGTAGAGAACACTGACATGGGGATTGTTCATAATGCCACTGGTCAAGATATCAGCTGCCTTGTCAAAGTCTCCTGCCCCCTTTTCCATTACCGCTAAGTTCAAATAGCTATAGGGATAATCGGGCTTGCATAGGATGGCTTTTCCATAGGCCTGACGGGCAGCCATCAAGTCACCCAGTTTCTTATGGACTACACCCAAGTTAAACCAGGCCAGATAATGGTCTTGGTCGATTTCAAGGGCCAATACCAGCTGGTCGAGGGCTTGTTGATCCCTGTCCTGGCCTTCAAGAAAGGAAGCGTACTGGGTAAGGACCTGGTAGGCTTCATCACCCAAGCTCAGGGCATGGATATAAAGGGCTTCTGCCTTCTGAGCATGGCCCAGTTCATCTTCCATATCCGCCTGGGCCAAGAGGGCCTGAACGTAGGTTGAGTCCACGTCCACCGCCGCCTTGTAGGCCGCGAGCGCATCGTTTAAAAGGTCTTGTTCTTGGTAGATAATCCCCCGGCCATAGTGGGCGCCCGCCTCTTTTCCAGACAGGGTTAGGATTTGACCATACAAGTCCAGGGCCTCTTGATAGTTGCCCACCTCATGCTGCAGGAGGGCAGCTTCGAAGAGCAAGGCGATGTCATTGGGATGTTTGTCTAGGGTGTCCTGCAGGACTTGCAGGGCCTTGATGGTCTTGCCTTCCTCCAGCAGTTGCTGGACAAGGAGGGTCATGTTTTGTGGTCTAAAGGTTTTCATGGAGGTATTGTCTCATATCCCTTAAAAAAAGAACAGCCCCTGTCCCAGGAACTGTTCTGACTTTCTTGCTTTTTAACTTGTTAGATAAAGAAGGTATAGAGGATTGCAACAATGAGATAAATGGCCAAGTCATAGCCATGGTTGATGATCCCCAGCTTAATAGTCCGGTTCTCAAAACCCCAGTTTTTAATCATAGGAGGTACATTGGTTCCAATCCATAGGAGCAGGGCGAAAATCACTGCATTTCCCAGGGTCATGATCTTTAAATTGACCATGAGGAAACCCACCACATAGGCGGTTGCCAAGGCACCAAGGGCTGTAAAGGCATAGACCTTGCCCATTTGGTCTGACGAGGCATTGATTTCTTCCATGGTTACACCGGCCTCTTTCATCCATGGTTTAGCAAAGAGCACGTTGGAATACCACATGGCACCCAGGGCCATGGAAATGATGGTACCGACCACCAGAGGAATCCAGGGTACAGTAAAAATCATAGGTTCACATCCTTCCTCAACTGCTTGTTTATCCTTCGCCTGCCAAGACATTCAGGTCACATTGCATGGGGAGCAGAATGGTAAATTTGACACCCAGGCCTTCATTGGGCACGCACTCGATGGTTCCACAAACGGCACATACCGCATTGTAGACCCTGAACAAGCCCAAACCTAGGTGGCTATCCATTTTCTTTGTGGAATAGAAGGGTTCAAAGGCTCTCAGGCAAGCGCCTTCTTCCATTCCCACCCCATTGTCCGTGTAGACAATGCGGATCAGATCATTTTCCTTGGTCAAACGTATATTGATCATACCCAATGGTTTGGTAGGGAACCCATGTTGGATGGAATTCACTACCAAGGGTTCAAATATATCGTAAAGAAGGCCTGGTGCTATGGGGTGATAAATCTTAGCATCCCCTTCTATGGTGAACTGGACCTTGGGGTTGATCTGGCTGCGAACTAGGGGTTGAATAATATCGCCTATAGCAGTATTAAGGTTTACCCTGGCGTAATTGTCCCTTTGCTGGTAAATGGCGATCTTCTTAAAGCCATCCACCAGTTGAATGGCGTGCTGGACGCTACCTACCACCATGCGACTGGCGTCTTTCATGTGGGCAATGGTGGACTTGAGCATCTGGGACTCTAGCTTGCCTTCCCGCTGGCTCAGTTGTAAGTCATCGATTTGTTTCTGGTTAAAAGAACCTGAGGTCAATATGGTCCCCAGGGGTGTATTGAGTTCATGGGCGATTCCTGCAACCAACTCCACCAAAGAAGCCTGTCGCCTGTACTCCATGACATGCTTCATGGTTCGCTCGATGGTTGCCGTCTTCCTGCGAACCTGGACCCGGAGCAAGGTGATGTAGAGGAGCAAGAGGATTATGATCCCTATGCTTACCAATAAAACGTCCCGGTGTTGCTCAATAAAGGTAATGGGATGGTTGCGCACCTCACTGCCATCCGCCAAGCGGTTGGGATCAAATCCATGGGCATTGAGGCCATTAAAGTCATAGATATGGCGATTGCTAGACGCATTTCGTATGAGTTGATGGTCCGTCTTCATGTCCCCGTCAAAGAAGGTTTCCATGAGTATGGCCATAGAAGCCCCTTGTTGGTAGCCAGAGATCAGCTTTCCGCCGATCACTTGGGTGTCCATGGCAAAGTCCCATAGGGCAAAAACAGGGCGGTCTGTTCCTTCTGAAATCACTTTAGCCATCCGCTGGGGATCATACTCCCTTTGGCCCCCACTGACCACTAAAAATCCATAGACCACAGCCACATTGGGCTGGTCAATGGCCTCCAATTGGTCCAACATGGCTTGGGGGTCATTACTCCGTATAAACTCGTAGCTTGTGGTCATGAACTCCCGTTGCATGACCTTGTCAATTTCCAGCTTGGTCAAATCTGCAGACACGCTATGGTCAAACAAGAATACCAGGTGGGGTTTGACCCCCATGAGGTTCTGAATGGCTATGACCGTTTCTTCTAGGGACATAACCTCTTCAAGTCCATATACGTATTCAATGTCATCAAAGGAATAGGAGTCCAGGGAGTTGGCACCACAAAAGAACAAGGGCATGTCCTTAAAGAGGGTGTCCTTGCGCTCTAAAACAAAACGTAGACCGTTGTCGTCGGTGACAGCGACTGCGTCGAATGTGCGCTCCCGATATTTGAACAAGAGAAATTGCTCGAGTTCCTTATAATATGCTTCAGAGTAATGTTGTTTGGTGTCCATATACTCAATGCTGATGTTGTACTGACGACTGCTCTTACCCAGGGTGTCCAGGATGCCTTCTTGCTCGTCTGCCGTCCAGATATAGGACTGAGAATAAGAGTGAAGCAGGAGGATGTCTTTACTGTCTACATCCTCCGCTCCGTATGTCCCTTGTAATCCCATCAACAGGAGTAAGACCAACATTACGACAAAACTTCGCTGAAGTTTGCCCATGGCCGCCTCCTATGATTTAAATTGTTCAATAATGTGTTTTAGACCTTCGGTGATCTGCTGAACTCGGTCTGCATTCTCATGGATTTTTTCCATAAACTCTGCTTGCGTGTCCATGGTTGCAGAAATTTCTTCTGCCGAAGCTGCATTTTCCTCAGTAATGGCTGAAATCCCCTCAATGGATGCAACGGCTTGTTCCTTGTTCTGGTCTACCTTTTGAATGCTCTGGGAGATATCGTCCAGTTGGGTCAAGGTGTTGTCCATGGAGTCTTCGATGGCCTGGAAGGCCTCTTGTACGGCCACCAGCACGTCACTGGAGGTCTGAATGGCCTCTGAAGACGCCGCCATGTTACCCTCGGTGGACTGGATTTCACTTTGGATTTCCTGGATAATCTCCGTGATCTGTGTGGTTGACCGGGATGTTTGCTCTGCCAGCTTACGGATTTCGTCAGCTACAACTGCAAAACCACGACCAGCTTCCCCAGCCCGGGCCGCCTCAATGGCTGCATTTAAGGCCAATAGGTTGGTCTGTTCTGCAATACTCTGAATGGTGTCTGTGATCTCTCCAATGGAAGAGGACTTCAGGGCTAGGGTCTCTACGTTGGACTCCAGGCTCTTGTTGGTTTCCACAGTGGAAGAGAAGGTTTCGGCCAGCTTGGCAACCTTTTCAACCCCGATATCATTATTGTTTGTAACGTCCTTTGTAAAGTCTCGAAGTTTGGCTTCACTTTCTACACTCACCCGGATATCGTCCGCCAAGGATGTCATGCTTATGGAAGCCTTTTGGGCGTCCTCCGCCTGTTCTGTTGCCCCTTTGGCAAACTCAGTGGTGGTATCGGTAACAGCACCGATCCCCTCTTTACCCATGACAACAATATCTGTCAACTCCTCTGAGGACGCTTGCATTTGCTTGGACCCATCCTTAAGCTCATGGACGATGTCCCGAAGGGCTTCTTGTAAGTTTAAGGCCGCATTGGTCATGGTCCCAATTTCGTCCTTGCGTTTTTTAAGTTTGGTGTAGTCCCCTGAATCGGTAATGTCCAGGGAGGCCGTACGGTCTAGGAGGCCTGTTACCTTCACAATAGGCCGTGAAATGGTCAAACTCATGAAGAAGGCCAAGACAAATCCACCCACCAGGGAGACTGCAATCAATACCAAGAGGAGTACGACCACTTGCCCTACTTGCTCGTCGGCAATGGCCCGTTCTTCTGCTATAAAGACGTCGATGTCGTCAATGTAATTTCCTGTACCAATGACCCAGCCATAGGGTTCAAATAACTCCACATAGCCACGTTTTTGCTTGGCCACGTCCTCATTGGGTTTTGGGAAGTAGTAGTCCACATAACCGCCACCCTCGTCTCTTGAAATGTTGACCATGGCTTCAATTAGTCTAAAACCATTCACGTCAGCCAGGTCAATCCGGTTCTTGCCTTCCACGTCTTCCCGGCCCAGTAGTACCACATTGTCCCCATCCAATGTGTCTGCCCAGAAGTATCCGCTTACTCCGTACCGTGCACTTCGAATAACGTCAGCTGCTACAATTCGTGCTTCTTCATCTGTTAACAGGCCCGCTTCCTGCTGGCGCAAGACACCATCAAGTTCACTTACAACCACCTGGACCTGTGTCTGGATGTTGTTGTCATAGCTCGTATGGAGTAACTGTTCAGTTGTTCGATGTTGTCATTTGCTTGTCTTTGAATGAGCACGTAAGCCACTGACCCGATCAGTACTGAAACCGCTAACACACTCATGAAGACAATGAAAATAATCCGCTGTGATATTTTCTTCATTTTAATAAAACCCCTTCCTTTGCCCTATGGAACATATATACCCACTTTTATCTATTTGACATTAGCAAAATCAATTCCTACAGGTTCAATAATATTTAATTCTTGACAATTAATACCATGCTATTTTCGTATACGTTTATCCCAAGAAAAATTGGCCCTATACAAGGCTTGGGGTCATATTGTATACTGATATCGGAATTCGATATTAGGAGGCATTCATGATTCAAATCAAAGGATTACACATTGCCTATGGGGCCCAAAAAGTCTTTACCGACTTTTCCTTGACCATCCCATCGGGAGATGCGGTCTTGCTCAAGTGGCCTTCTGGCGCGGGCAAAACGACCTTACTAAAACTACTTATGGGCTTTGAACATCCGGACCAAGGTCAAATCTTCATTGACGGTCTGGAGTTAAATAAAAAGAATAAATACGCCATACGGCAAAAAATTGGTTATGTCAGCCAGGACGCTGACTTGCCAGAGGGAAGCGTCCACCACTTGTTCGAAATGAGTTTTTCCCTGCAAGCCAATAGCCACCTGCAACCTTCCCAAAGGGATGTCGAGGCCTATTTGGAACGGTACGGACTCACTGGGGACATCCTTCAAAAGCAGGTCAAGGACCTGTCTGGAGGCGAGCGACAGCGGATTGGTTTTATTCTCTGCCGGCTCCTTAAGCGGTCTGTTTGGCTCTTAGATGAAATCACAGCAGGCCTGGACTATGACCTTCGGGAGAAGGTTGTGGAAGACGTCAAGTCCAGTGGTGCTACCTGTCTGATTGTGTCCCACGACCCCATTTGGCAGGCGTCAAACCTGAAGGAGGTGGAGCGGTAATGGGTGCAGTACCCTTAAGTTATTGGTCCATGGCCACCCTACTTGTCTTTATGGGCCCCATGTTTTGGGTCAACGGCAAGTTGGGCCTCGACCTCAATAAGAGGACCCTTTGGGTTATTGGCCGGATGGCCATTCAGTTGTCTTTAGTTGGCTTGATCCTCCAGACTCTTTTTAACTGGAATCATCCTGCGTCAAATATGGCCTATATTATTTTTATGATCACCGTTGCAGCTTGGAGTGCCCTTCGGTCCACCAACCTGCCCATAAAAAAAGTGGGCCTCCCCCTTTGGTTGGCCTTTCTTGTGCCCAACTTGATTGTCTTGTTCTTCTTTAATGCTTTTGTTGTCCGTTTAGACACCCTATTTGCGGCCAACTACATGGTGCCCATTGGGGGCATGCTCCTTGGCAATACATTGTCTGGGAATATTGTAGGCCTGAGCCGTTACTATGACGGCATCCGTCAAAATAGTAAACAGTACTTTTACATGCTGGGCCTGGGGGCCACCCGACGTGAAGCCCTCTTGCCCCATATTAAGGCCGGTGTAGCTGCTGCGGTCAACCCCACTCTGGCTTCCATTGAAACCATGGGTTTAGTTGCCCTACCGGGTATGATGACCGGCCAGATCCTCGGTGGCAGCATACCGACAACGGCCATCCGTTATCAAATCGCCATTATGATTGCCATACTGATCATCCGGTATTTTTCCACTCTCTTGGCCATCATCTTTACGTCGATACGGGCATTTGACGAATATGACATTCTCACGCTATAATCGTTGCAACACAAGATTCGACACACGAAGGATTCGTCTGGACCATGTAGATGAAGAGGAGGACATATGAATCAAATTCTAGTACCTGACTTTCCCAACAAAACCAAGCAATATCAATATATGAACGTGAAAATGGTCGGACTCCTGTCCGCTGAGGAGGACTGGCTGGCCAACCTGTCCAACGCCGCTGCCCTGGTCTGGTTGCTCTTGGAGGACATTAACTGGGCGGGGTTTTACCTCATGAAGGATGGCCAACTGAAACTGGGTCCCTTTAATGGCAAGCCGGCTTGTACCTCCATTGAAGTGGGCAAGGGGGTTTGCGGGACAGCTGTAGCAAGCAAAGAAGTCCAGCTGGTCAAAAATGTCCATGACTTCCCTGGCCACATAGCCTGCGACAGTGCTTCCAATTCCGAGATTGTTCTTCCCATTATTGTAGATGGTCAAGTGGTAGCCGTTTTGGACATTGACAGCCCAATTTTGAACCGCTTTGACGAGGAAGACCAAGCTGGCCTAGTGAAGGTTGTGGATACCCTGGTCAAGTACATTGACTTTTCACACGTAAAATAGTAATCATGATTAGATAAACCGTGGCAAGGCGCATCGTCTGGGCTTTCTTGCCACGGTTTTCTTATATTAATCTTTTCTTAAACCTCTCGTTTGGCAAATTATTGCTTTTTTTAAGGTAATCTCCTGAAAACACGTACATGATTTACCCCTTTACTTGATTTGGTTGAATAAATGATCCTTTTTGTCCATTTTCCTTATTAAAAAGCAAATATGCTGATTTGAGTCGCATTTTTTACGCATGATACAATAGTGCGGTGAGTGAAAATACATATATGGGGGATTTATGAAAAAGATCAAAATGCACCAGCGGGTATGGTTTCGCATAGCGTTACCAATCGTAATCGCAATACTTGTTTTTGTGACAGGAATTCAATTCTTAAACTATGGCCTGTCGTTCCAGCGGACCAATGACAATTCGGTTATCTTGTCACACAAGGTATTCGACACGGTGTCCCAGGAAGTTGACGCAAAAACCTTCAACCAGTTTGAGGACAATGACGCAACTGAGGACCCGGCCTATATCCACTTAAAGAACGTGCTAAAGACCATTAAGTCCACGTCAAACATCAAGTACATTTACCTTACCCGCCAAGGAGACACTGGCTATCAGTACATCATTGATGGCTATCCCATCGACTCCGAAGACACTGTGGATGTTGGTGAGGAAACAGAAGCAGACTACGACGAAATTTATAGTGAAGTGTTTGGCTCAGGGAAACCTAAGTTAGGCCTATTTGAAGACTCTGAGTGGGGCAGAATGGTTACCAACTACTACCCCCTACTGGACAGTAACGGGAAGGCCTATGCAGTCTTGGGTGTTGACTACAACATTCAACCCGAACTGGATGCCATGAATGCTTCCTTCTATGAAGGGCTTTTGATCATGGTCATTGCCTTGGTTGTCATCCTGGTCATAATTGTTCTTGTGGCAAGATCAATTGTTAAGCCGATTTCAAGCCTTGCCAAGCAATCCTCTCGTATGGCCAATTATGATTGGCAAATCCAAATGGATAAACGATACAAGGGTGAACTAGGTACCCTCCAAGAAAACTTCGAAACCATGGTGACCAATAACCGAGAACTCATTCAAGTCATTCGTCAGAAAATGGAGTTTGTAACCCACTCCAGCAATGACATCAATGAGTCCAGCAGGACCATTGCCCTCATGGTAGACGAAACGGCTCAAACCGTGAACCACATGGCCAAGGGGATCTCCGACCAGGCCCATGGGTCTGAGTCAGCTACTGAACTGACCCGAAGCCTTGGTGAGGACATTTATGCCGTCCTACAGGAGTCTGCAGGTGCAGAAGTCAGCGCCAAGGACCTGAAAGAACTCAATAAAGTTTCCGGTGACCAAATGGCACAAATGGAGCTTCGACTCCAAGACACCAGCAAGGGCTTTGAGCAAATGAATGGTCAAATGGCGGAACTCTCTGGTATGTCCACTAAGATCGTCAATATCATTGAGACCATCAGTAGCATAGCCGACCAAACCAACCTATTGGCCCTAAATGCCTCCATTGAAGCCGCAAGGGCTGGAGAGCAGGGTCGTGGCTTTGCAGTTGTAGCAGACGAAATCCGGAAGCTTGCAGAGGAGTCCAGTACGGCTGCGCAAAATATTGCTGAGATCATTAACCAAGTGGCAGAGGGTATTGCCTCATCCAATGGCAAGACCCGAGAGATCTCTCAGGTCATGGAACTGGCCGAACAACAGGTTCAAATGACCTTGGAGTCCTATGCAAAGGCCGACCAAAGTGTGGTGAGTCTTCAGGAGAACATTTCCACCCTTCGTATGAATATGGAGCGGATGGATGAGAAGAAAACGGAGTCCATTTCCTATATTGAGACCAACACGGAGATTGGTATTCGGAACGCAGGAATCGTTGAAGAAGTGAGTGCAGCAACGGAAGAACAGACGGCCAGCGTTGAAGAAGTGGTTGCTTCCATTGAACAACTTAATGAAGCGATTATTGATATTCAGTCAGCCGTTGACCAGTATAAGATTTAAGCCAAAACAATCCATAAGTATCCTCTAGCTAGGGTATGCAAACAAAAAAGAGGCGTGACCAAGAGATTCTTAGAATCTAGGTCACGCCTTTTATTGCTTGATCAAAATCTATAGGCCAGCAGCCTTGAGCATGTCTTCATAAGAGTGGGTCTCCACCAGGATGTCTGGTTGAACACCGGTTTCATGGACTCGTACCCCATCGACAGACCAGTAGTGGTTGACCACTGCTATGCCAAACTTTTTCATGGGGTTCTCGAAGACCCTTTGGCCCACACCTTTGCCAAAGGTGGGTTGGCCAACTATAAGGGCATTGGCATGGAAACGCTGGAGGCCAAGGGCAAGCATTTCTCCTGCACTGGCTGTGTCCCCGTCCACTAAGACCAGGATTTTCTTAAAGGTAAGGGCTGAGTTGTCAGAGTAATACTGATAATTTTCTCCAACCTTAAACTCAAGCTCCACGGTCACCCCTTCTGGCAAGAGGGCGTCTAACATGTTGGCAGCTGAATCGGTTACGCCACCGCCATTCCCTCTTAAATCAAGGATTAGGTTTAACTGGTCACGGTTTTCCACTTGGTCCAGATAGTCAACAAATTCCTCGTCGGAGGTGGGTAAAAAGGCATTCCACTTGACCCTGAGTTGGTCTGCCCCCACACGCTGAAATTGAAGGGGGTCCGTAAAGGGCTCATGGAAGAGGTCATACTCCTCCCCTTGGTAGACATAGGTAAAGGGGTCCTCTGGACTTTTTACAGTCTCCAGGGCCCTGTGGATATTGGCAACCTCCTGGGCCGACTGATCCATGCTACTAGCAATTCTTTCTTCAATATCAGTCGGGAGATCATATAAATAATCATCGGTCATGAGGGCTTGTACCAGCTGGTCTGGCTTACTTTCCATCAAGGCCAGTTCTGCCTGCATACCCCCTACCCGGAAGTTGTCTGGTTCCAGGTCTAAGACCCTTTCAATATAGTCTTTTGCCAAGGCAATGTCCCCTTGCAAAAATGCCAGTTCAGCCCGGTCGGCCATGACATTGGCCTTGTCTTCTTCCAGGCCAATGGCCTCTTCCAAGGTGGCACTAGCTTGGTCAAGTTGCAAGAGTTCCAACTGGCATAGGCCCGCGTACCAGAGGAGACGGCCCCGAAAGTCCGTTTCCCCTTCTAAGGCTTGTTCTGCCACCCGGAGACATTCCATATGGCGGTCACCGTTATAGAGGGCGTCCACCACCATGAGGGTCACTTGATGGTCATGGGGATAGAGGCTCTGGGCTTCAAGGTAGGTGTCTGCAGCCCGTCTATAGTCCCCTGAGTCATAAAACCTACCTGCAACTTCCATGAGGGTGTCAAGGTCCTGCTTATCTACGGCAGCCTCAACAATGGCCTCATGCTGCTGAGACATGGGTACCACACTTTTAGCCTTCCACTGGAGTAAGGGTTCCTCATCTATTTCTTCACCACAGCCTAAAAATAGACCTGTGGTCATGATTAGCAAGCTGAACAGGATCAGTTGGATTCGTTTGTCCATCTCGGGTCATCCTTTCTACTCGATGATTCCGCCACCTATGATTTCATCACCCATATAAAAGACCACTGACTGACCTGGCGCAATGGCTCGAACAGGTTCATTAAACTGTACCCGGACACTGCCATCCTTCATGGGAACTAAGATTGCCGGTAAGCGGTAGCCCCAGACACAGATCTTTGCGTCCACCTGGATCATGGAAGTTAAGGTGTCAAAGGGAATGAAGTTGACCTTTTTGGCCACAAGACTGGAGGCATAGCAATCACGGTCAGGGCCCAAAACAATTTGGTTTAAGGGCGCATCAATGGAAAGAACGGTTAGGGGTTCTTCTAAGTCTATGCCCAGTTTTCTCTTTTGTCCTATGGTGTAATGGACTAGTCCCTGGTGTTGACCCAGGACCCTGCCTTCCTGGTCCACAAAGTTTCCTGGACGGGGTTCTTGGTCGGTGAAAGACTGAATAAAACGGCCATAGTCTCCGTCTGGAATGAAGCAGACGCCAAAGCTGTCTTTCTTGTCCCCCACTTCTTTGCGCCACCCCCGGACCTTGTCTCTGACTTCCTCCTTGTTTTGAATGTCACCAAGGGGGAGTAAAATCCGTTGGAGTTGCCACTGGGTGAGACCATGGAGGACATAGGCCTGGTCCTTGCGGTCAGCCTGTCCCGAGTAAACCCGGCAACATTCCAGCTCTTCGTCCCAGCGGATATTGGCATAGTGGCCAGTGGCCATATAGGTAGCGCCCAGGTCCATGGCTTCCTTGAGGAGGAGGCCATATTTGACGATCCGGTTGCATTTGACACAAGGGTTGGGCGTCCGTCCCTTGAGGTACTCGTCTGCAAAATACGTCTGTATTCCCCGCCGAAAAACCTCCCTCAAGTCAAGGATGTGGTGGTCAATCCCTAGGCGATCAGCCGTGTCCCTCGCCTCTTGCAAAAAGGAAGGAGGACCCATTTGCCCTCTTTCGTCAGGAACGTCAAAGAGGTACATGGTGATCCCAAAGATGTCTATATTATTTTCCTGCAAAAGCAAAGCGACGGAGGTGGAATCCACCCCGCCACTCATGGCTACTGCAACCCGTTGTCCGGGCTTCACTCGTTTCAATAGTTCCATTACTTTTACTGCTCCCGTTCCTTGCCAATAAAAGATAGGCCGATCATATTTGGACCCACATGGGAAGCGATGGTGGCCGATAGTTCAGTGACCATAATTTCCTTAAAAGACACCGCCTCTTCAATCAGACCCTTTAACTTGTCAGCGTCTTCCTTGCAGTTGCCATGGCCAATGACAAGTCGGGTCTCCTCGGGATCAATGACATGTTCATTGACCTTTTCCACGAGGAACTTCAAAGACTTTTTCCGGCCCCGTATATTGGAGTAAGACTCCAACTTGCCATTGTGGCCCACGGTCAGGACTGGCTTAATTTTCAGTGCTGTTCCAATGATGGCTAGGGCAGCGGGAATACGACCACCGTTTTTTAGGTAGTGGAGGTCGTCCACAGCAAACCAGTGCTGGGCCATTTTTTGCTTGTCGTCCATCCATTGGGCTGTAGTCTCAGCAGGTTGGCCCGCACGGACCTGGTCAATGGCATGGGAGATCATTAGGCCTTGGCCCACTGAAGCACTTCTGGACTCCACGATATGTATTTTAGCCTCTGGCATGTCTTCCATAAGCATGCTCTTGGCCAGGACTGCATTGTTAAAGGTTCCACTGAGACCGGAGGATAGGCCAAAGTAGATGACTTCGTCACCGGCTTCTACCCGGTCTTTCATCTTGCCCATGAGGTCCAGGGGTGTAATTTGAGACGTCCGTGCCATCATGCCTTGGCGGAGCTTGTCATAAAACTGGTCATGGGACACAGTGACCCCCATGTCGTCCACAAAATCAAGGTCATCCATATGGATGGGCATGCCTACCATATCCAAAATATCTTTATTCTCTTTTATGTATTTCAGTGGTAGATCATTACATGAATCTGTCAGTATTGCGATAGCCATTTGCGCCTCCGTACCTATTTGTCTATGTCACCTAAGAAGGTGGTCTGATAGTTTTTTCCCCAATTTCTGAATGCGTCGATCAACTCTCCCACAGAGTTACCGATGTCCGTCAAAGCATATTCTACTTTTCTTGGTCCATCCGCAGTCACTGTTCGTCGTACCATGCCGTCCTCTTCCAGTTCTCTGAGGGACAGGGTTAAGGATCTTTTTGTGATCTCTGGAATGCACTTGTTGAGTTCGTTGAACCGTTTCTCTCCTTCGGTTAACTGGTCAAGAATAATGCTTTTCCACTTTCCACCGATCACTGCCAGGGCTGTTTCCAGCTCTGTTTGTAAAGATCCATCTCGCTTATGAAACTTGTCTTTATCCTGCATGTCGGCCTCCCAACTTGGTCTTTGATGCTGGTCTTAGGTATACTTTTTATACCTTTCCCTGTTTCAGTATACCTTAAATCTATTTGGGGAACAGGGAATAATCAAAAAACCTCCATGTAAAATGAATGATCTGTCTGATCATTCACCCTACACAGAGGTCTATAGATTAAAGGTTTAAGTCTTCATCCGACAAGACGATGGTCTTTCCGGACAACTTGGCCCACTGGAACTCTTCTATTAGGTCTTTCGCTGACAGGGCTTCCCGCCGACTAATCAAACCACTTTTCCACCCAAGGAGGCCCATAATGTCCTCTGGTCTCCAGCCTTGGTCTCGGAGGTAACCCAGGTCCATGGCCTTGTGGCGCTTGGACAGGCGGTTGCCGTCGTCTCCAAGGATCAGAGGAATGTGGCCATAGGTTGGGACTTCAAAACCCATTTGTTCCATGAGATAGATTTGGCGGGGGGTAGAGTCCAAAAGATCTTCCCCTCGTACAACCTCAGTGATTCCCATGAGGCCGTCGTCCACGGTTACTGCCAGCTGATAGGCATGGACACCATCTGACCGCTGGACCATAAAGTCACCCACGTCCTGGGCTAGGTTTTGGCATACCCTGCCAAAGTGGAGGTCGTCAAAACAGATGGTCCGGTCTGGTACCAGGAGGCGTTTGGCCGGTGGTCGCCCTAAGGCCTTTTCAACCACTTGGTCCTCCGTCAACTCCCTGCAAGTCCCCCCATAGACCAGTAGGCCGTCCTCCCGGTGGGGAGCAGAGGCCGCCCGTAGTTCCTTTCTTGTGCAAAAACATGGATAAACCAGATCCTTCTGCTCAAGGTCCCGCAGGTAACCTTCATAAAGGTCTCTCCGCTGGTCCTGGTTATAGGGTCCATGGTCTCCACCAAGGTCGGGGCCCTCTGTCCAGGTCAAGCCCAACCATTTTAGGTCATCGATGATCAAGTCGGTCCATTCTTGTTTGGACCGCTGGGGGTCCAGGTCTTCCACCCGAAGGACCATGTCTCCCCCTTGGGCCTTCATGGACAGCCAGGCCACCAGGCCCGCCCATACATTGCCCAAGTGCATTCGACCAGAAGGACTGGGGGCAAACCGTCCCCTGGGTGTTGTTGAATCTATCATATATACCTCAATTATGGCTTTCGCCTTGTTTCGTCTTCCCTAACATCAGTAATTCTAGTATAACAAAGTTGCCTAGGTCATCCAACGGTGGAGGAAGAAGGCCAGGACAGACGTGGCTCCCCCAAGGCAGGTTCCCCAAACTAAGTCAATAATGGTAATGGCCAGGGGCCAGTCTTTGAGGGTTGCCAGGTTGGTCAAGTCATAAGTGGCATAGGTAAAGAAACCAAAGAGGGCGCCGTAGAGGAGGGCCACCTGCCAGTCCCCCTTGTCCACTGCAGGCTTCACTGCAAAGAAGACAAGCCCAGCAATATAGATCAGATAAAAGGCTCCACCTGCAAACCAGTTGGGGCTGTCCGCCATAATGAAGCCAATGTGCTTGCGATAGAGGTCCTTGGCAACCACTGCCAACCAGACGATATCGATGGCAAAAAAACTCACCAGGGTAATCAAATACAATCGAATCATGGGTACTCCCTTCCCTTCTACTCCATAAGAACGCCTTTCTTTCATCCATACCCAAACTTTTCCCCTTGTTTCAGGGTGGAAAAATTCGGTATGATTGTTATAGGGACGAAGGAGGACATATGAAAAAAATTATGATCTTAACGGCTTCCACTGGGGCAGGACATAACCAGGTGGCAAAAACCTTGGAGTATGAGCTATCCCAAAAGGGCTATGATATAAAACGAGTGGATTTTATAAGAGAGCAAGGTAAGGTACTGGAACTCCTGGTGGAGGAGGGCTATGATGTCCTGGCCACCAAGTTTCCAGAAACATACGGCCGGCTATACAATATCAGTAACCGGGAATGGATTAACGGCCCCTTTGCCAACATGGTGGTGGCGGCAGAATACCGGCGGGCCAAGCAGCTGGTCCTGGAATACCAGCCAGACCTGATTATCGGTACTCACACCTTTGCTGTTAGTGTGTTCAAACGCCTCAAGGTCAAGGGCCATTACAAGGGTCCCTTCGTTTCCATGGTGACAGACTTTGAAGCCCACTACGCTTATGTGAGTGACCTAGTGGACCTCTATATTACAGGGAGTGAGTTCACCAATGAAAGTCTGGTGGACAAGGGCATTGACCCTGACAGGACCATGAACCTAGGGATTCCCGTCCACCCCAAGTTTTACAGCCCAACGGGCATAGTCAGGGAGGTTGACAGCCCCTTCACGGTCCTCCTCATGGGCGGTAGCATGGGCCTAGAACCCATGAAAAAGGCCTTCCTCAACCTCATGGCCATGGAGCGTAACATGAAGCTCTACGTGGTTTGTGGGCGAAATGAAAACCTCAAGGAAGAACTGACGGGTCTAGTCCAGGACAATCCTAGCCAAATGGAGATTGATATCCTAGGCTTCACCGACAAGGTCCACGAACTCATGGATCTGTCTGACGTGATCATTACCAAGCCCGGTGGCCTGACCGTTTCAGAGTCACTGGTCAAGCAACTCCCCATGATTGTCCCCTACTTCATACCAGGCCAGGAAGCGGAGAACCTTGACTTCCTCACCCTGGCCAACATTGCTGTTGAAGTTCGAGACGTCAAGCGGCTGGACAAGATCGTAAGCTACCTCATGGACCACCCCATTCGGGTGGAAGGCATGCGGCAAGAAATGGCTTACATCTCCCGCCACCACAGCTTGGAGGCTGTAGTCAACCAGTTGGAGTCCTATGTAAAAGAAAGTGAATAAGGTGGTTTACCGCATTTAAAAACAGGTTGCCGGTCGGCAGCCTGTTTTTTGAGTTTGAATTGTAGAGACTGTAGAAAACTCTCTCAGACAAGGCGCGGCTGCAAGATGGTTGGTGAGCGATCTTTAGGATCGTGATCCAGCCTGCTTGTGGCCAGCAACGCAGTATGAGGGAGTTTTATACGGTCTCAAATCTTTCATGGTAGAACTGTCCCAACTGCCGATCATAATGATCAATATGGGCATGGAGCCACCGCTGGACGGTCTCACTGACCTGTATGAGTTCCTCCGTCCCAGGAGGCTCATGCTGGTAGGCCGTCAATATTTCCTGAATCAAGTCCCGAAACTCGTCATGGGAGGCCTTGTGCTCTTGGAAGTTGGGATAACCAATCTCCTTCTGCAGGGCCTCTTCATGGATCATATGGGACTGGACATAAAACTTTAAAAAACCAACTAAGGCGTTATAGTGGTCCCCATTTTGGTCTCCGCGCATTTTCTCGTAGAGTATAGCATACTGCTCAACGATCACACGGTGCTCCTGATCAATGGAGTCCACGCCCACTTTCATACTATCATTCCATTGTAATGCCTTCATTACTGCGCCCCCCAGCACGGATTGGCAGGGTGATCACAAAGGTGGTCCCTACCCCATACTCTGACGTACAGGTCACGGTCCCCTGGTGCTCTTCCTCAATGATCTTCTGTGTGATTCCCAAACCTAAACCACTGCCAATGCCTTCCCCTTTTGTTGTAAAAAACGGCTCAAATATCTTGTTCATGGTCTCTTGGGTCATACCGATTCCTGTGTCCCTAAAGGTCACTTGTACATGGTCGTCACTTTTGGACAAGAGGATATAAATCTGACCCAATCCATCTAGATTCTTTTCAATTATAGCATGGGTTGCGTTAATGATCATATTCATAAACACTTGTTTGAGTTTAGAAGAGTAGCCTTCAATCTCGTAGCGCTCGTCATCTTCCTTATCAAAAATGATCTCTGCATGGTACTTGTACTCGTTTTTGGTGATCAGCATGACATTTTCAATGTCTGACACCAGGTTCACCGTCTCGACTACTAAGTTTTCAGCATGGAAAATGAAGCGTTTCAATCCTTGGGCAATGTCTCCAATCTGGTTGACACCCACAGTCACATCCTCAATGGCCTCCATGAGGTCCTCTAGGTCAAGATCTCCTTGTTTAGCCTTGTCCAAGACGTCATGTATGTACTCCACATTGGTCTTTACAAAGGACAGGGGATTGTTGATCTCATGCATAATACCCGAGGTCAACATGCCTAAAGAAGCCACCTTGTCCTGCTCTATGAGCTTGTTGTGGAAGTCTTGATTAATGCGAACCAACTCCCGCTCATAGGTGGTGTCATTCTGCACAGACACATAGCCCGTAATATGGTTGTCCTCCAAAACAGGATATATTGAGGCTGCAGACCAGAAATACGTCCCGTCCTTCTTTCGATTATGGAACTCACCCGACCAGGTTTCTCCCCGGCCCAGGGTCCGCCACATGTCCTCATAAAAGCTGTCAGACTGTTCATTACTGGACAAAATCCCCGTCTCTTTACCCAGTACCTCTTCCTGGGTAAAACCAGTCACCTGCTCAAACTTGTCATTCACATACTCAATATGGCCCTTGGGGTCAGCAATGATAATAATAGACCCACTCTGATCAATGGCCTTGTTGATCTTGCTCAGTTCCCTACTATGTTTGAGGTCCTTGGTAATGTCATTGACAATACAAACAAAGGTGGATGACTGGTCAAACTCGTCATAGAGGGTGCTGATATGCCAGCGACAAAAGAGCTGTTCATTGGCCCTGTTGACATTGGCTATGACCTGGTCCACCACTTGGTTTTTAATTACCTGGTTGAGGGCCACATTGAGGGCTGTCTGGTCATCCACACCTGAAACCAACTTGACCAAGTTTTGAAGCTTGGCTTCCGATGCGCTATAGCCGAAGATCTCTTCACACGCCCTATTCCATTGCAAGACACGCAAGTCGTCCGACAAGAGGATCATGCCCGAGGGGGCGTCCTGGAAGGCCTTGAGGTAGGAATAACTCAAGCCTATGAGTTCCATTTCCTCTTCGTCAATGTTGTCTGCAAACTCCAAATACAAGTGCATGCGGCCACTGTCGTGGAAGGACTCCACAGAAAGTAATACCCTAAGGGGTTGGCCTGTCTTGGCCTTAAGCTTAACCATAATTGACTGCTCGTCCCGGTGGTCGACCACATGTTGTAAGTGGAGGCTAATGAGATCTTTTTCCTCTTCGGTCACCAAGTCAATAAAGGGTTTGCCGTTGAGTTCATACAAGGAATAGCCCAAATACCGGGCAAATTCTGGACTGACAGCTACGCAGTTCATTTCCTTATCTAGGGGCTGGATAATGACACGACCATTTTCAAAGTGTTCTCTAACAGGACTGTATTCCTTTTCAATTTTTTGTAGCTGGGTACCCAGGGTTTCGTGGATCTGGGCCAATTTTTCTTGAAGCTGGGCCACACTGGTGGGCTTGTCAAATAGGAAGCCCTGGACCCGGTTACAATTCCTAGCCTCCATAAATTCCAGTTGTTCCAGTTCCTCAACCCCTTCTGCAATCACCCGGATATTGAGGTTCTTGCACATGCCAATAATGGCCTTGAGGATCAAGACATCGTCTACAGAGCTGGATATGGACTGGACAAAACTCTTGTCAATCTTGACAAAATCAATTTGGTTGAGGCGTATCCGTTCAAAAGAGGAATAGCCCCGGCCGAAGTCATCTACTGCCAAGGAGAAACCAGCGTGCTTGAGTTTGTCCAGTTCTTTAAAGGGCACTTCCTGGCCCGCTTCCTCTGTTATTTCAACGACTAGGCACTTGGGGTCCACGTGGAGTTCCCTGACTAAGGCAATCATATAGTCAATAAACTTGCCCTTGGACAAGCTAACTGGGGACACATTAATGTGGTACCTGAACAGCAAGCCTTTTGGGGCCCAACCCTTGACCAAGAGAACTGCCTGCTCCATGACCCACTTGTCGATTTCTTCAATATAGCCCATGTTTTCTGCATAGGCAATAAACTCCCCTGGGCTCACATTGCCGTAAACCGGGTGTTGCCAACGAATGAGAAACTCAAAGGCTTCGATGGTCCGGTCAACTATATTGACAATGGCCTGCATGTGGAGGGTCATTTGCTTGCGCTCCACGGCATGGAGTAAGTCTAGTTTAAGGTCATGGGACCGGGAGTAAACCTGGCCATGGCCTGCCACACGGATCACGTTAAACTCCTGGGGCAAGAAGGTCTTGCGAACGGTCATGATCTCGTCTATACGGTCACGACTGATCTGGCCGTGGTCGGATATGGATATCCGGGTACGGACCATGAGGTTGCTCGTCGGCGAGGTTTCACTGCAGGAAAACACCAAAAGGAAACGATTGAGGGCGTTCACAATGTTGGTCAAGTCCCCATGGCTATAGATCAGGATTTCTGTAGAGTCACTGACCACCCTGGCATGGACCAGGTACATATGGAGGACTTTTTGAAGTTGACCCACTGTACAGGACAGTTTTTCCCGGATAACGGCTGGGTCATTGGTGTTCAAAAACAGACTGACATTGATCAGCCTTGAAGGCAACTGGGCTGTGGCCATTTTCAGGCGACTGGTTAAGTTGGACAAGAGGTCCCGGTTACCGTCGTTGAAGAAGTTGATATTGTGGAGGTAGACCGCAGAAAACATTCGGCTGTCATACCGCATGGGGTGGATATCCATTTTAAAGGTAATTTCATGGTCGGTTTGCTTGTTCCTTAAAGACAATAATTCGTCCGAGTTGAGACACTTGACCCCGTCCACGGTTACAGTACAGGTGCCCGATGAAGGACCAAGGAGTTCTTCCATGGTTTCAATTTCAGACCAATGGTGCATGCCTAGTTCGGAAAGGATGGTCTGGTTCATATAAACCACCTTACCCGTAAGGATATTGTCTGTGGTTACAATCATGACCCCTTCGTCCACACCGTCGACCAGGGTGGAAATGTCCAGTTTTTCTGGAATGAACTCTTCTGCCAACTGGGTCGGCTGAATATGAGAAACCAGGTACTCCTCGTCCCCAAATTGTATGGGGTAGCTGATCACTTGGACATGATAAAGAACCCCACTCATGAGCTTGTGAATGAAGTTAAAGTAATTGCGGTTTTCTTTTTTTGCATTTTGCATTTCGGCGAATACGGCGTCTCGACTGTATGTATTGATTTCATTAATGGACATGCTCAGCAATTGGTCTCGGCTATATCCATAGAACTCCACGGCCTTGTGGTTGACGTCAATCAATTGTCCCAATTGTGGATCAATGATCATTAGAATGGCAGGTGAATTCATGAACAGCGCTTGATAGGTGTGTTCGTTTTGATATAAGTCCATAGGCCACCTCAAGTTTGGTTTTTCAATTCATACCCGGATGGTTGGGGATGTGGACAGGAAAAAAGTGGCCTCTTATTCAAGACGAAAGTATTTATGCGTGTCTCAAGCACAGTCTTAAAACGTATCATGCAACGGAATCACATCCTATTCGATGCAAGCTTATGCTTAACTTGTTACTGTTTGCTTATTTAGAACCTTTCCTCTTATTCATACATGAAATCAAACCAAGATTTATGTTATAATCGTATGACAAACGTGTGTTCTAATAAGAAGGATAGGAAAATCGGATGAGTAATAAAGAACTTAAAGCAATTTCAGTTTTTTCAGGTGCAATGGGATTGGATCTTGGAATGGAACATGCAGGTTTCAAAATCAAGGCGTGTGTAGAGCTTGATAAACATGCATGTGAAACGATAAGACTCAATAGACCAGAAATACAATTACACGAAGGCGATGTTGCCGAAATCTCCGGCAATGAACTATTGAAATTGGCAGGAATCAAAAAAGGTGAACTTACGTTACTTTTTGGAGGACCTCCATGTCAATCATTCTCTACTGCTGGTAAAAGAAAATCGCTAAATGATATTAAAGGTAACTGTTTGCTAGAATTTATACGACTGATTGAGGAAATGAGGCCTGAATACTTCGTATTTGAAAATGTAAAAGGGCTACTTTCTGCTGCATTAAATCATAGACCAATTAGCGAACGAGGTAAGAATTTTCCACCGCTGGAAGATGACGAGAAGCCTGGTTCGGTCGTTAAATTAATACTGAGGAAGTTGTCAAGTATCGGGTATAAAACATCGTTTAAGCTTCTAAACAGTGCCGATTATGGTGTTCCACAAAAAAGAGAGCGCGTATTTTTTGTTGGAAGCAGGGATGGCTACGCAATACCTATTCCAGACCCAACACATTCAAACTTGATTGCAGACAACAAATTACGATGGGTGACATTTGGAGATGTAATGGACTCACTTTCAGATGTCAAACATACATACTCAAAATATTCTGCTGATAGACTTAAGTACATGAAAATGATCCCTAGAGGTGGCGGGAATTGGAGAGATCTTCCTGACGATATCGCAAAGGTAGCTATGGGTGGTGCTTATAAATCTGGAGGTGGGAAAGTTGGATATTTTAGACGATTACATATTGATAGGCCTTCTCCAACTCTAGTAACTAGTCCACATCAGAAGTCAACAAATTTAGGTCACCCGAACGAAGACAGGCCTTTAAGTATTGAAGAGTATAAAGCGATCCAACAGTTTCCTTTGACTTGGACTCTGTCAGGTCCACTTAGTGCTCAATATCGACAAATGGGGAATGCTGTTCCAGTAGGCCTTGGACATTCAATTGGAGAGGCAATTTTTGATCATATTTCTAACGTAAAAGGAGTAAAGCATTTGAATCCTCTAGAATACAATATAGTTTCAGAAGAGTTAAAATCATTCTATGATACCAGAATCAGCAAGCTTCTTGACAAAGATATCTTCCAAATATTAAAAAGAAAAAATCCCTATCTATATCGAGCATTTGGCACAAATGATGCCCATGAGTTTATCAGGGAAATACTGCTGGATAGTCAGACTTCATCAGACGAAACTCTGTTTGGAAGTTTCTTTGAAAGCACTGCAATACGCCTTGCGGAGAACGGCCAAAAATCAACAACTGACAGCGTAGATATGGAGGTTCGTCACCCAAACGATTCCATAGATTTGGTAGCAATAAAATCAGGCCCACATGTTTTTAACTCCCAAAGCGCACGGAAACAACGTGAGGCATTCGAAGCAGCACAACGCAGACTTCGTACCCATGCAGTTAGACCTATTATTGGCTATTGCTATGGTAGAAAAAAGCAAAGAGTTGATAGTAATAAAAATCATGATGTACTCGCAGGCCAAGCATTCTGGGCATATGTGACTGGTAACGAAAATTTTTATATAGACTTAATTCATATGGTTGGTAGAGCTGCAGAAGAACACAAGCAACATTTTGAGGATGCATGGAATCAATGTTTGAATAAGCAATATATGAGGTTCATGAAAGTATTCTGTAATGATACTGGTAATATAGAGTGGACAAGCGTTGTGCAGTACAACTCAGCTGAGGAAGTTCCACAAGAAATTAAAGATCGAATAAAATCAGCAGTAAAGCAGTCAGACAGCGTTAACGAGGTAAGTAACTGATGATAACCTTAAGATTGGCTTCATAACTTATAGTATCCGCTGACTTGTTTCATTGCTACGAGGTAACCCAATGCAACCAATCCTATTCCTAACCTACACAGCCACATTCATCAGCATAGCCATCGCCCTAACAGCCCTATTTGCCGAGGACAAGGGCAACTACAAACGCCCCCTACTCATCTGTGGCCTGGTCCTATTTATCGCTTGGGGTTATATCCTGATCCCTTTACATGGACCTAGAATGTTCATGGGCACCACAAAGGTCTACGAAAGTGTGGCCTATGGTGATCCTGTTGAGTTGTCACAGGACCAGTCAAAGGCCTTGGTTGCTTTGATGGCTGACACCAAAATGTATAGGGTTGGCCATATCCCAAGTGTGTCCAGGGACAGTGTGGTGGAGTTGAGTTTTTTCAACAAACACTATTCGATCATCAATATTTATCTAAGTCAGGAAAACGACCGCTACTGGCATATCAACTATGATGGCAACCAGTACCGAATAAAAAACGGGCAAGCCTATTTGGACTTACTTGGACATGACGACTAAAGTGCATAGAACGTTGAAAACGCTGAGATCATTTGTTCTCAGCGTTTTTTAATACTTGTTACACTTTCGTTAAAGGTACATTATTACCTATCCACATTTTACAGAATATGCTATTGTAGTAAAGGTTTATACATACTCTAACTATTACGAGGAAATGCATATGCGCATAAAACAATTTCAAAAACGAGTCATGGCTGTTTTGGCTGTGCTGATTTTAGCCGTCCTCATTTGGGAGAACCTGTCCTATAGCCGGGGAGACGCCCAGGGGGCCGTTGAGGCCTACTGCCTGGAAAAAGGCTATGACATCACCACCCTAGACTTTGACGACCAAGGTTACATAGACATTGCTGAACTCTTGTCTTCCCGTGATGAACGATGGGCGGTGACCACCCAAACGCCCAAGAACCTGTATGAGAAGACCTTTTATCGGTATACCTTCAGCGGTAGGGGCTTTCACACGGACACAGAAGACTACCAGACCAACTATAACCAGAATAAAGGTGTTCACCACAGTGGCCTGTCCCATGGTTATTTTGTTGTGGTAGACAACCAGGTCATAGGAGGTTGGGCTTATCCAACAGTGGCCTATGATTCCCACCAAGACATGATTTTCGGTGGAGGCTACTCCTTCGTCAACGACGGCCTTGGGGAGTGGGAGGACTTTGACATCTACCATGACAAGTGGAACCAGGAGCTGGACCAGATCATCAAAGAAAACTTATAGACTTCAAGCGAAAAGGGATTGCCCGTGTCTAATGGTCAATCCCTTTTTTCATTCTCTACATTCTCTACTATGCTGCATTCCCTTTATTGGCCTTCTTCAGTTCCTTATAAATCCGGTCTAACTTTTCCCCTAGATAAATGACCCCACCTATAAAAATGGCTGAAGCAATGCTCACTGCAAAGGCACCAGAATAAGAGGACACACCTCCGAACATGGATTCTTCTAAACCAATAATGACCCAAATCATAAAGATGGGCATGGCCACCAGGAAGAGTTGTACTTTCACGTCTTTTAACATGGGAACCTCCTTCACTCTACAAGAGTATATCAGGATTTCCAAATATCGGAGGCTATTGGCTTGCACTGACAATAACTTGCCACATTGGCCTGGGCTACACGGATACCTTTTGACTCTCCACAAAGGCCGACGGGGTCATGCCCCCATGCTTACGGAAGAACTTGGTCATATTTGTTTGTTCAGAAAAGCCCAGTTCTTCAGCGATTTCAGCCATGGTCAACTCGCCTGTAGACAAGTACCGCTTGATCTCTAGGACAAGCCGATTAATGATAAAGTCCTTAGCAGACTGGTCCACCGCTTGCCTGGTATGTTGGTTGATGGTCTTGGTCGTCACATGGAGCAGGTCTGCATAGTCTTTTACAGCCCGCTTGCTTTTATAGTGCTTCTCTACTAGGTCCATAAATTGAATAAAAAGTTGGTGGCCAAAGGCATCCTTCAAATGAACCGTCTGGCTCCGTTGGTGTTGGATGTGGAGCATAATGGTGCGGAAGTGGGCGTGTAAAAGAGTCGGCAAGGCCGCATCTTCTGCTTGGTTTGCCAGTTGGAAGAGGATATGGAAGAGTTGTCGGGTAAGGCTCCCCTCCTCGGCTGACAGGTTAACAATGGGTGATCGGTATTGGTTGAGGAAGGGGTCGATGATATCGGCAGCATGGACCATGTCCTTGGTGTAGAGGAAGGTGTCGGTGAAGTGGATGATATAGCCCTCCATGGAGTCATTGAGCATGTAGCGGTGGACCCGGTGGCGGTTGATCAAGGCGATTTGACCAGCTTGTAAAGGAAAGACTTCAAAATCAATTTCATGGTGGCCAGACCCCTTGGTAATGTAGATCAAGGAATAGAAGTTGACCCGGTAGTGCTTGCGGGCGATGGCCATTTTATGGGGTTGATTAAAGTCCGACAGGGTGGTGATCTCAAACCCTTGGATAGACCTGCCACTGGGCTTAAAGCCGATTCGTTTAATGGGTACCATGCTTGCCTCCTCACCTCTTTGTTTCTAGTATACCCAATGGAGAAAAGGACTGCTATCCCCACTGGTAGGTGAAGACGGGCAGTCCTTGGTTATCTTGTTATGAATTGTTAGCTATGGGCAGGTGCTTTAACTAGAACTTGCCGTTGTCGTTCTTCCACTGGTCTTTGGCAGGGATTTCTTCAATGACGTCCCAGTGTTCAGCAATCTTGCCGTTTTCTACCCTAAAGAGGTCGTAGAAGGCCACGTGCTTGCCTGCGAAGTCTCCCTCAGACATGACGAGAACAAAGTTCCCCTCTCCCAGTACCCGGTGAACCTTGGTATAAGTCATGGTTAGGCTCTGCTTGGCCATGGCTTCTAGGGCAGCCCCTAGGCCGGATAGGCCGTCTGCTATCCCTGTGTTGTGCTGGAGGTAGCTGTCGCCGTCAAAGTAGGAAGCCAGTTTTTCCATACGGCCATTTACCAAAATGTCGTCAACAAAATTAGCAACCAGGTCTTTGTTTTCTTCCGTCTTGTCCAGGTCAGTGGAAGCCGTAGGGCCGTCCAGTTCCGTACGGCCACTTGGGTTGGCTTGTTCAGCCTTTACCGTCAGGTTGTCCCAGTGTTCTACAATGAGGCCGTCCTCAAAACGGAATACGTCAAAGCCGACTTTTGGGACAAAGAAGTTGTAGTCTGTGTGGGTAAACACATAGTCTCCGTCTGCAAAGGCACGGACAGTGTTGACCTTGGCTGTGCCCTCTGGAATCATGGACAGTAGTTCTCCGAATCCAGCTAGGCCGTCTGCTGCGCCCAGGTTGTGCTGGATGTACTTGTTGGGGTTGATGTAGGCTACTGGTGCAGTGTCACCTGTTTCGATACTCTTGAGTAGGGCTACAACCTTGTCTTTGTTGGTCATGTCTTCATCTCCTTTAATGGTCAGGACTTCCCCAGGGAAAATAAGGTTTGGGTTGTCCATTTGGTTGTCTTTTGCGATTTGTTGCCATGTGGTGTCATGGGCCAGGGCAATCTTCCAAAGAACGTCACCGGATTTTACCGTGTAGTCAGTGGTAGCAAAGCCCAGGCTTGTCATGATGAAAACGAGCACCAGGGTCATGGTCATCATCAGTTTCTTTTTCATGGTCATTCTCCTTAAAAGGCATTAGTCTTTGTATTTTCAGCGGCCGGCGCTGTGTTTTATGGTTACATGTTATCGGAGAAGACTGGAGATAGACAGGTTAAAAGACAAGGGAAATTGGTTAAAATGAAACCCAATAAAAAAGCACATGTCTCCGACCAGGCCCGGTCAGGGATCATGTGCTTTCGGTTATTTGGGCAGTTTATATATACGCCTCACTTACCTTATGACACCAGTATAAGGGGGCGCTTCACTTCGTTTCTCAAAGTTAATCATGGTTACGATCAACCTTACAAGTTCTTGTCCCCCATGCACTAGCCCACCATAATCAGCAGGTAGGGAATATACAAAATCAGGGACATAAATATGCTTAAGACCACCAAGTTGTTGGTCACCTCGGCCTGGACCCGGCCTGCATACTGCTCTGCAAATATAGGCAGGGAGAAAGGTGGTGAGGTGATCAAGAAGGTGTAGTAGGCATGGTTAAAGAGGTCGCTTGGGGGTGCAATGAGGTCAATGACTAGGAACTTCATGGCATAACCAATGACTAAAATAATCACATAACGGATGGCCAGGTACTGGAGGCTCTTGCCCAGGTGGTCCGGGTTGATCTTGAGGGTAAAGCCAATGATAAAGAGGATCAAAGGTGTTGCTAGGCCTGCCAGATAGACCAAAGACTGGTCAATGGCCCCCAGTAAGGGATAGGCCTCAACCCAGCTGGCAAATCCAATGATGTTGAAGACAATACCCAGAAGGACGGACAAGACCAGGGGGGACCGGAAAATAGCCAAGACGTCCCGGAGGCCAACCGATTCTCCGCCAAACCGCATCTTCATCATGTTGTAAAAGGCAATCCATATGAATAACTCGTGTCCCATACCCAAAATGGATATGACCGACAGGTTTTCTGCCCCAAAGACCGTGGCAAACAGCGGTATGCTCAGGAGGCCAAAGGAAAAGGCAGTGGTGGTATAGGGCAGGAAGGGGTCGTCCTTGATAAAGAGCTTGTGGACCAGCCAGCCGCCTCCATAGAAGAGGAAGAGCATGACAATGACGGCCACCGTAATGTAAAACTGGTCTGCCCCCAGTTCCATATAAACAAAGGTCCTGAACAATATGGCTGGCAGGGACACATTAATGACCAGCTTTTTTATGTCTGCCAATGACGACGGTTGGATATACTCTGTTCGTTTCAGGATGACGCCACCCAAAATCAATAGCAATAAGGGGAGGACTTTTGAAAGTACTGCGATCATGGTCCACCTCTACTTTTCGATAATCACGTGTTCTAGGATAATGCCTTCTTCAAAACCACCCCGCTTGGACCGTTTGTCTTTCTGGATGGTGGCGATGGTAGCCGGGTCAAAGCCATGGTATTTGACCAGGGCGTCAATGACTTCCAGGATGTCTGCAATTTCTTCTTCACAGGGGTTGGCCACGAACTCCCTGACCTCTTCCTGGAGTTTGCAGGTCAGCTTGTCCTTGTATTCCAGCTGGTCGGCCTTGTGGCACTTGTGGGTATTGTGGTCGGATTCAATGACTGCTGGAATTTTGTCTCTGACCAGCTTGTTATAGGTGATTTTTGGCATGGGTGTTCTCCTATCTGAAGGGCCTGACTGGGCCCTGGGACTCGTCGTCTCTTACATACCCTAACATTGTACCATTGAATAGGCAAAACAACACCCCATCGACCGTCTCGATGGGGTGTTGCTGTTTCGGGATATTGCGTCTACTCAAGGCTAGGAGACACTGGGGAGTGTGTTCCCTAGAGTTGTATGCATTCTAGATCATAGGCCCCATGCTTTTTGCCGTCACAGGAGGCCATATTGCCATAGGCATAGGCCGTTGGTGGACAGTGGTTTTCCTTTATGGTCCTCGGGGACACCCATCTGAGGAGGTTGAGCAGGCTGCCGGCCTTGTCATTGGTGCCAGAGGCCCGAGACCCGCCGAAGGGTTGCTGGCCCACAACGGCACCCGTGGGCTTGTCGTTGATATAGAAGTTGCCCGCCGCATGGCAGAGGCGCTGGGTCATGTACTGAATCCGGTCCCGGTCACTGGAAAAAATGGCCCCAGTGAGGGCGTAGACGGTGGACGTGTCGCACAGGTCCAGGGTCTTGTCAAAGTCCTCCAGTTCATAAACGTAGACAGTCAGGACAGGACCAAAGATTTCTTCTGTCATGGTCTTGAAGTCCGGGGTCTTAGCCAAAATAAGGGTGGGTTCCACAAAGTAGCCCTCTGACTTGTCCCCATGGCCGCCACTGATAATGTCAGCGTTTGGCGACTGGTGGGCATGCTCGATATAGTCCATGATATTATCGTATGACTTGTCGTCAATAACCGCCCCCATGAAGTTTTCAAAGTGGTCAACGGGCCCCATTTTAATGGTTTCCATTTCTTTGACCAAGAGGGGTTCTAGTTCTTCCCATAGGGAGCTGGGCACATAGGCCCTGGAAGCGGCTGAACACTTTTGTCCCTGGAACTCAAAAGATCCCCGAATAAGGGCAGTGGTCAGGGCCTGGACGTCGGCAGTTTCGTCTGCAAAGACAAAGTCCTTACCCCCAGTTTCCCCCACCAGTCTAGGGTAGGACCGATAGGTTCCCACCCGGTCCCCCCACCTGCTTCCACAGGTGGTTAAATACCCCCGTGGACCCAGTGAAGTGGATACCTGCCAAATGAGTAGAGGACAGGGCTGTGTCCCCCACGACTGGGCCGTCTCCGGGAATGAAGTTAATGACACCCGGCGGAAGGCCAGCCTCCATGAGGACCTTCATCATGAAGTAGTTGGAATAAACTGCAGGGCCAGAAGGCTTCCAGAGGACCGCATTGCCCATCATGGCCGGGGCGGCAGCCAGGTTGCCCCCAATGGAGGTGAAGTTAAAGGGAGAAATCGCCAGGACAAAACCTTCTAGCCCCCGGTACTCTACCCGGTTCCATTCCACTTCAGTGGAGTCCGGTTGGATGTCATAGATCTGCTTCATATAGTCCACATTGAAGTTGAGGAAGTCGATCATTTCACAGGCGGCGTCAATTTCCGCCTGTTGGACAGTCTTGCTTTGGCCCAGCATGGTGGACCCATTAATGAGGGCCCGATACTTGCCCTGCAAGAGGACAGCCGCCTTTTTGAATATGGCAGCCCGTTGTTCCCAGGGCATGAGGCTCCAGGTCTTTCTCGCCTCCAGGGCCGCCTCTATGGCCTGGTTGACCTGGTCAGGTCCTGCCTTGTGGTACTTGGCTAAGACATGGCCGTGGTTATGGGGCATGACGCAGGTCCCCATCCGGCCCGTTTTGACTTCCTTTCCCCCGATAATCAGGGGGATTTCCACTTCCTTGGCTGACAGGTCCGCCAGCATGGTTTTCAGTTCTGACCGTTCGCAGGACAGGGGGGCGTACCCCTTGACTGGCTCATTTTTCGGTGTCATTGCCTTGTAGTTGTAATTCATGGTCTCTTCCTATGCCTTTCCACCGAAACCCGATTGTTCGGTACGCTCTATGATCTCGTCTTGCAGGTTTTTGTTGAGGTTGTTGAAGTAGTCACTGTAGCCCGCCACCCGGACAATGAGGTTTTGATAAAGGTCAGGGTGCTGTTGGGCTTCCTTTAACTTGGCCACGTCAAACACATTGAACTGGATATGGTGGCCATCCATGGCAAAGTAGGCCCGGATCAGACCCTTTAACTGGTTGAGACCTGCCTGTCCCTGGAGGAGGTCCGGTGACAAACGCTGGTTGAGGAGGGTCCCCCCAGTACGCAGGTGGTCCATCTTTCCCGCTGACTGGATCACAGCCGTGGGCCCGTGTTTGTCCACCCCTTGGACAGGGGAAATGCCCTCTGAAAGGGGCCGGTACTTCTTCCTGCCGTCTGGTGTTGCCCCAATGACCGACCCAAAATAAACATGGGAGGTGGTGGGCAACATTTGAATATGGTAGGTCCCGCCGGAAGCCGTGGGACGGCCGTCAACTGCAGTGAAAAAGGCTTCAAAGACCTGGACCATAATGTCGTCTGCCAGGTTGTCGTCATTCCCGTATTTGGGCGTCCGCATACGGAGCCGGGTCCGCTCCTTTTCATAGCCTTCAAAGTCTGCATGGATCATGGTTAGGACTTGGTCCATGTCCCAGGTTTGCTGGTCAAACACATGGGTCTTAATGGCAGACAGGGAGTCCGTTATGGTCCCGATCCCCACCCCCTGGATATAACGGGTGTTGTAACGGGCACCCCCATTGTTGTAGTCCCTGGCACTTTGAATACAGTCATCTGTCACGATGGACAAAAAGGGAGCTGGCATCTTCTTGGCATAAAGCTGCTCGATGACCTGGTTGCCCCTGATCTTAATGTCCACCACATGGTTGAGCTGGTCCTCAAAGGCCGCCATGAGGTCATGAAAGGACCCAAAGGCGGTAGGATCACCCGTGTCCTTGCCAATCCTCTTGCCGGTCAAGGGGTCTAGGCCCCTATGGAGGGTGAGTTCAAGGATCTTGACCAGGTTGAGGTAGCCCGTCAGGATAAAGGCCTCCTTGCCAAAACAACCCACTTCCACACAACCACTTGTCCCCCCGGTTAAGGCGTCAGCTGGGGTTTTCCCGCATCGGACAAGTTCCTGTACTACGGCGTCGGCGTTGAAGACCGAGGGAAAACCCATGCCTTCCCGAATGACCTTGCCGGCCTCAATGAGGAAGTCGTCAGGGTTGACCCGACTGACCTGGATGTTGTTGCTGGGCTGGAGAATGCGCAGGTCCTCTATGACCTCCAGGAGGAGGTAGGAAACCGCATTGACCCCTGAGGTCCCGTCGGGCAGGAGGCCGCCAATATTGATATTGCAAAAGTCCGTGTAGGTCCCGCTTTCCTTGAGGGTGATCCCCACCTTGGGTGGTGCCGGCTGGTTGTTAAACTTGATAAAAAAACACTCTAAGAGTTCCTTGGCCCCCTCCCGGGTCAAGGTTCCCGCCTCTAGTTCCCTTTCATAAAAGGGATAGAGGTGGTGGTCCAGCTTGCCCGGACAAAAGGCGTCCCATGTGTTGAGTTCGTTGATCACGGTCAGGTGGACAAACCAGTACATCTGCAGGGCCTCGTGGAAGGTCCTGGGGGCCTGGGCAGGTACCTGGTCACAGACCTGGGCTACCTGGAGGAGGTCGGTCTTTTCTTGGGGATCGTCTGTCGTCTCCGCCCGGTCCCTGGCCGCTTGTCCATACCGCCTACCAAAGGTCATGATGGCGTCACAACAGATGGCCATGGCCTTGAGCTGCTCCCGCTTGCCATAGGCCTCCGGGTCGGTCAGGTCGTCAAGGCGGTCCATCTGGGCCTCTATGTCCGCCTTCCACTGGACAAACCCCTTCTTGTAGAGCTTGTCGTCCCCCACCGCATGGCCGGGCGCCCTTTGCTCCATGAACTCCGTAAAAACGCCCGCCTCATAGAGGGCCTTCCATTCCGGTGTCATGAGGCCAACCACATGGTCCCGAATGGACTTGCCCGCCCACTGGGGAATGATCTCCTCCTCCTGGATGGTCCTGGAGGCCGGGTCCACCTTGAAACTGATCTTGGCCCTCCCGTCCATAATGTCCAGGTCCTCCAGGGTGTGGCAGCAGAGCTCTGGATAGGTGGGCGTCTCACAGGGACTGGGTCCCCTCTCCCCAACAATCAACTCTCCCCTGCCAATATGGAGGGCCTTGTGGGTCAAAATATGTTCCAGGGTCCTGGCCCTCAGCACAGGGATAGACACCCTGCCTTCATAAGCTTCATAGGCCTCAGTGACCAGCCGTGCCCGTTCCATGGAAATCCGCGGAATGGCCTCCACACTCTCCTGACGAAGCCGCCGTACCCGTTCATTCATGCCATATTGGCCCATCTTAACCTCCCACCTGCACCTCAAGTCCATAGCCTTCTAACAAAGCCTTACTGGCCAAGATGCGGTCTGGCCCAGGCTTTTTCTTGTCCTTCATGTCATACACCATGCCCAATTGGTCGTATTTACCCGCTGCAAATCCGTGGTAGGGCAACAAACAGACCTTGTCCACCCCTTGTCCCCGGCTGACAAAGGCAGCCAGGTCATGGAGGTGGTCCTCCTGGTCGTTGATCCCAGGGATCAAGGGCAGCCTGATCCAGATCTTCTCCCCCTGGTCCATGAGCCTTTCCAGGTTGTCTAGAATCCTGAGGTTGTCCACCCCCGTCCACCTCCTGTGGCGGTCTGGGTCCATGTGTTTAACGTCGTACAAATATAAGTCCACCAGTCCTAGGAAGGGCTCCAAGTGCGCCCACTGCTCGTGACCGGATGTGTCCAAAGTAATGTGGATCTTCTCTTTTTTTAGGGCCTTTACCAGTGCTAGGGCAAAGGTCCATTGTTGTAGGGGCTCTCCCCCTGACAGGGTGACCCCTCCTCCCGAGGAGTCATAAAAGGTCCGGTCCTTGAGGACCTCGCTTACTACTTGTTCAAGGGTGTAGCCCTTGCCTATGATTTCAATGGCCCCGGCGGGACATGCCTTCTGGCAGGCCCCACAGAGGATACATTGATTGTCTATTACTTTCATTTGCTTGTCCGCAGCCAGCAGGGCCCCTGTCTCACAGCCCTTGACACATTCATGACAACCCATGCACAAGGTAGGGTTCACCATGAGTTGGGGGGACAGTTGTTGGCTTTCGGGATTATGACACCAGGCACAAGACAGGGGACAGCCCTTCAAAAACACCGTGGTCCGTATGCCGGGACCGTCGTGTAATGAATACCGCTGAATGTTGTATATCTGTCCGACCATGGCTGCTCCTTTTATGTCTTATGCTGGGTTTCATATGGGTTGGATTAGGTGAGGAGTCTCTAGTCCTACACCCTAGTTTTCTGCAATAAATACACCTACATAGTCCTGGTAAGTAAAGGGGTTAGAGTAGTTATTCTTTACGTAGTTACGGCGGTAGCTGGAAGTTTCACGGAAGTACATGGGGGCAATAACAGCGTCCCCAACCAGGATCTTTTCAGCTGCCAGGAAGAGTTCTGCCTTGTCCAGTGGATCGTTAACCGTCACCGACTCGTCAATGAAGGCGTTAAAAGCGTCTGCCCGGTCACCGGTCCAGCTGAGTTTGTCCTTGTGGTAGTAGCCCTTTTCCGTGTGGAAGATGTCGATCAAGTTGGTCGGGTCATCCACGTCAGCAGTCCAACCACCAACAGCGATTTCATAGGTTCCGCTGTCCACGTTGTCCCACATTACATTCCAAGGTACCATTTCGATTTGCAGGTTAATGCCAAGCTCTTCCTTGTACATTTGCTGGATCCACTCTGCAGACTTCTTGATCCACTCGCCTGTCCCCCGAGTCATCATGGTGATTTCCATGTCAGCAGGATTGGCACTTAGACCTTCTTCTTTCAGGCCTTCAATGAGGAGGGCCTTCACATCTGGATTGTTCTTAGCTAGGGTCTTGACCACTTCGTTTTCACCCTTGGTCACGTCGATGTACAGCTGCTCACCGGCGTGTACCACTGGTGGTACAACACTGTTGGCTGCAAAGCCAAAGTCATCCATGATCTCTTTGATGTAGCGTTCACGGTCAAAGGCCAAACTCAGGGCCTGACGGATTTTTGTGTTCTTTAGGTACTTGTTTTGCTGGTTGTACATGAAGAACTCTACGCTGGCACCGGCCTGGTTGATATAGGCGTAGTCCCCTTCTGCGTCTAGCATTTCCCGCCACTGGGGCTCGGCAATGCCTGCTGCGTCCAGTTCACCTGTCAGTAGGGCCTGGGCTCTTGAGTTCTCTTCTTTTACGATTTTTCTTTCAATGCGGTCCAGGTGGACATTGTCCTTGTCCCAGTAGTTTGGATTGGGTACGTATACGGCCTGCATGCCCGCTTCCCAGCTATCAAGGATAAAGGGACCATTGCCCAGGACCTTGTCAGCTTCTGACCCGTAAGCGTCACCAAACTGTTCAACAAAGTCCTTCTTCACCGGCTTGTAGGTCGGGAAGGAAGCGATCTGCATGAAGTAGCCACATGGGCGGGTCAGGCGGATTTCCAGGGTGTGGTCATTGACCGCCACAACACCAACGTCTTCTCTGGCACCCTCGCCACTGAAGTACTCAGCTCCACCAACGATCAAGCCGTCTACAAACCATTCGTAGTCAGAGGCGATCACTGGATCGAATACCCGCTGCCAAGAGTAGACAAAGTCATGGGCATTGAGTGGCGTCCCGTCAGCCCACTTGGCCTCTGGACGGAGGTTAAAGGTATAGGTCAGGCCGTCGTCAGAAACAGACCAGTTGGTGGCTACGCCGGCTTGTAGGACGCTGCCCCGTTTTCGTCTACCACGTAGCGAACCAGGTTTTCATACAGGGGCGCTTGGGCTGCCCAGTCTGGAATCCCACCGGTTCTATGTGGGTCAAAGGACGTAACCGTAGAGGAAACCGCGAAGGTATAGGTCTGGTCTTCCGCCATCTTTGGTCCCTCTGTTGCCTCTGCTTGTCCTTCTGTTACTGTTACCTCTGGTTCTTCCACCACCTCGTTGTCAGCAGGCGTTATGGAGCCACTGCAAGCTGTAAAGATCATAACCATGACCAGTACGAAACCCAGTAGCTTCATTGCCTTGAAACGTGTTTTCATTCTTAATCCCCCTTTGTATTGTTTAAGTGGCATGCCACATAGTGACCTTGGTTAACTTCAACCAGTTCAGGAACTTCCCTGAAACAAGGGTCGAAGGCGTAAGCGCAACGGGAAGCGAACCTGCAACCCGGTGCCGGATTAATGGGACTGGGGACTTCCCCTTCCAGTTCAATCCGTTGTTTCTTCCGTCCGGCTTCTGGGTCCGGCTCAGGTATGGCCGACAGGAGGGCCTGGGTATAGGGGTGCATGAGGTTTTCATACAGGCTTTCACTGTCGGTCAACTCCATGACATGGCCCAAATACATGACCCCAATCCGGTCGGATATATGCTTGACCATGGACAAGTCATGGGCAATGAACAAGTAGGTTAGGTCCAGGTCTCTTTGGAGTTTGATCAGGAGGTTGACCACCTGGGCCTGGATGGACACATCCAAGGCTGAAATGGGCTCGTCACAAACAATAAACTCTGGCTCAATGGCCAGGGCCCTGGCTATACCAATCCGTTGCCGCTGGCCCCCGGAAAACTCATGGGGAAAACGGGAAGCGTGTTCGTCATTGAGTCCAACCTGTCTTAACAATTGGAAGATGCGCTCTTCCTTGGCTTTCCCACTGTGGAGACCGTGAATGTCTATGCCCTCCCCTATGATGTCGCCCACGGTCATCCTTGGGTTCAAGGAGGCATAGGGGTCTTGCAAGATAATCTGTGCCTTACGGGTAAAGGCCTTTCGTTCTTCCCTATTGAGGTCGTGGACAGAAACGCCCTCGTAGAGGACCTGGCCATCAGTGGCTTCATAGAGGCCAATCACTGTTCGACCACAGGTGGTCTTGCCGCAACCGGACTCCCCAACCAGGCCCAGGGTTTCCCCCCGCTTAATTTGGAAGCTGACGCCGTCTACTGCCTTGAGTTGTTTTTTTCGACCCACTTTAAAGTGTTTTTTCAGGTCACGAACTTCAATCAGTACATCAGATGTCCCTGCTTGTCTCATTGTGCTATCGCTCCCTTCTCCACTTGCTGGGCCCCGTGGTGGGCCTTGGCCCGTGGATTTTCCAGCCAACAAGCCACTTGATGGCTGTCAGAACAGGTGGTGACTCCAGGCATTTCTTGGCGGCAAATGCCCATGCCATGTTCACACCGAGAGGCAAATGGGCAGCCTGCAGGTGGATCGGTCAAGTCTGGTGGGGTTCCCTTGAGGGCATAGAGGTCCTCCTTGCCCTTGCTGTCCAGTTTGGGAATGGACTTGAGCAGGGACCAGGTATAGGGGTGCTTGGGCCGGTAGTAGATTTCGTCCACTGTGCCCGTTTCAACCACCTTACCGGCATACATGACCATGACCCGGTCAGCGGCTTCAGCCACCACCCCAAGGTCATGGGTTACCAGGATCACAGCAGTTTCCAGTTGCTTCTGTAAATCAGCAATCAGGTCCATGATCTGGGCCTGGATGGTCACATCCAGGGCTGTGGTCGGTTCGTCGGCGATAAGGATATTGGGACGGCAGGCCAGGGCTATGGCGATCATGGCCCGTTGGCGCATGCCCCCAGAAAATTCATGGGGGTACTGCTTGGCCCGCTCCTTGGCATTGGGGATGTTGACCAGTTTCAGCATGTCCACGGCTTCCTTAAGGGCTTCTTTTTTAGCCATGTTCCTATGGATGATCAAGCTCTCCGCAATCTGCTCTCCCACCCGCATGGTGGGGTTGAGGGAGGTCATGGGGTCCTGAAAGATCATGGAGATGTCCTTGCCACGGATAGCCCGCATTTGGTCGTATGAAACGGTGGTCAGGTCCATGTCCTTATAGAGGACTTGGGACCTTTCTCCAATGACTGCTGGAGGGGATGGGAGAATCCGCATGATGGATTTTGAGGTCACGGTCTTTCCACAACCGGACTCCCCAACAATCGCCAGGGTTTCTCCCTTGTTCAAATGAAAACTTACACCTCGTACTGCCTGGCAGGTGCCGGCATAGGTATGGAAGGAGACTTCCAGATTTTTTACTTGTAAGATGGGTTGGGTCATGGCTGCCTCCTATTGTCGTAGTTTGGGATCTAGGGCGTCGGTCAGGCCGTCGCCAATAAGGTTAAAGGCCAGCATGGTCAAGACGATCAACAAACTTGGAAAAAGCAGTTGATAAGGCTGGAAAATAATATACTGCTTGGCCGCAGAAGCCAGGGCACCCCAACTGGTTTGAGGGGGCTGGATGCCAATGCCAATAAAACTCAGGTAGGCTTCGCTGAAAATAAAGCCAGGAATGGCAAAGGTAATGGATACCATAATGACGCCCATGGCATTGGGCAGGAGGTGCTTGAGGATAATCCGTTTGGAGTCTGCACCTAGGGCACGGGCTGCAAGAACATATTCCATGTTTTTTATTTGCAGGACCTGGCCCCGGACCATCCGGGCTGTTCCTCCCCAAGACACGATGGTCATGGCGAAGATCAGGGAAAACATGCCCCTTCCCAGGGCAAGGGAAATCAGAATAACGATGACCAGATAAGGCAGGGACCCAATGATCTCCACAATCCGCATGATCACGTCGTCCACCATGCCTCCCTTAAAACCAGCAATGGCTCCCAGGCTGGCTCCAATGATAAACATGACAAAGGTACAAACCACCCCAATAATGATGGACACCCGGCCACCTACACACACCCGTGTGAAGATGTCGCGGCCGGTGTCGTCTGTGCCAAACCAGTGCTGGGCACTGGGGGGACTATTTTTAAGCTCGTAGGACATATAGGTATAGTCATAACCTGAGATCATGGGGCCAAAGATAGTCATTAAAATGATGATAGATAATAAGACCAGGCCGACCATGGCCAAGCGGTTGGCCCGAAACCGTCTCCATACGTCCTGCCAGTAGGACAAGCTGGGCTTGGATATTTTTTCTGCATTGAGATCGTCACAGCCAATGACATCAAAGAGCTGGCTGTCCAGTACGTCAACATTCGCTTCCATTGTTCACTCCTTATTGTTTACTTACCTTTAGCCAATCGAATTCGTGGGTCAACCACACCATAGAGAATGTCCACGACAATCAGCGCAACAATATAGAGGGCTGCAAAGAAGATGGTTTGTCCCAGGATCATGGTGTAGTCGTTGTCCTGAATGGCTTTTACATAGTAGGAACCCAGTCCGGGAATACCGAAAATGGATTCAAGTATAAAGGAGCCTCCAAAGATCCCAGCGATACTGGGACCGATCATGGTCACAACAGGAATAAGGGCATTTCGCAAAATGTGTTTGCGGATGAGGCGCACCTTGGACACCCCCTTGGCCTTGGCGGTCACAATATAGTCTTCGTTCATGACCCCAATGGTGCTGTTACGCATGTACTTGCAATAACCGGCCAGTCCACCGATGGCCATGGCGATGACCGGGAGGACATAGTGAACGGGGTCCCCCCACCCGAAAATGGGGGTAAGGCGCATCTTAAAGGCTATAAAATACTGTAGGAGTGCGGCCAGTACAAAACTAGGCACACAGATGGATAGGACAACTAGAACCCGGATGATCTGGTCTGCGATTTTCTCCCGGCTCATGGCAGCAATCACACCTAGGAGCACGCCCCCCAGCATTTGCACCACCAGAGCGATACCGCCAATGCGACCGGAAATGGGTGCATTCTTGGCAATAACGTCATTCACTGACCGACCTGTGTAGATAAATGACTCTCCCAGATCCCCTTGGGTTACTAGGTTTTTCATGTACATGCCATAACGGACAAAGATCGATTGGTCCAGGCCATACTTTTCCATGACGATGGCCCTGGCCTGTTCTGGCATTTGCTTGCTACGGGCGACGATCGGATCGCCTGGTGCAAGGCTGACAATAAAGAATGTGGCTGACACGATGATCCATAGGGTCAACATGCCAATGAGTGTGCGTCGAAGCACAAATCTCCCCATAAAATCCCCCTTTTTACTATGACTAAACTTTTTACACGTTCTTAATAAACGCAAGCCCCGTGCCAGTTTTTTGTAATGAAAGGGTAAAATCTGTCAAGTCCTTGCCCCCAAAGGCCTGGCGAGATTGAGCTCCTTATGTCAAAAACGACATAAAAAAACGCCTCGTCCCATATTCGGGACAAGGCGTCTCATTTTTTTGACCGGTTGACCTATTTTTTTGACAAGGCTTGGAGCTGGTACTTCTTTAGTTTATTATGTAGGGTTTGTCTGGGGATCCCTAGGAGTTTAGCAGCCTTTGCCCCGTTGCCGTCACAGCGATTGAGGGCATTTTCCACAATGGATTTTTCAAAGGTGTTCATTTGATCCTTCAGACTTGCAGTGGATAGGTCTCCATTTGTAGCAGGCTGGGCTGCACTGATATGAGGCTTCACAAGCTGGTTGACCTCTGAACCACCCGGCTGGAGAAATGGCTTGTGGACATGAGGACCACCGGCTTTGTAGGGTGACTCTTGGGCTCGTTGAAAGCGGATGACCAGGTCTCTGGGCAGGTCGGCCATGGTTAGAATTTTCCCCCTGGCAAAGTTCATCATCCGTTCAATGACACAGGACAATTCCCTGACGTTGCCCGGCCAGTGGTAGGCCATGAGGAAGTTGATCAGCTCTAGGTCATAGCCTTCTACCCTCTTGTTGAGCTTGTCATTACACAGGTGGATAAAGGCCGTAACCAAGAGAGGAATGTCCTCCTTCCTCTGTCTCAGAGGTGGCAGGGTCAGGGCAATGACATTGAGGCGGTAGTAGAGGTCCATGCGGAGATTACCCTGGTGGACTGCTTGTAGGGGGTCCTCATTGCTGGAGGCCATCACCCGCACGTCCACTAGAATGGTCTTGCCGTCACCAACCCGGCGGACGACCCCTTCTTGGAGGACCCGGAGGAGCTTGGCCTGTAGGTCCATACCCATGGAATTGATTTCGTCTAAGAAGAGACTGCCCCCACAGGCCAATTCAAAGAGGCCTGCCTTGTCTTTGGCCCCAGTAAAGGACCCTGCTGAGGTCCCAAACAAGATTCCCTCCAGGAGGCTTGCTGGTATGGCTGCACAGTTGAGGGCGATAAAGGGACCATTGGACCTGTCCTTAGAAGCATTGTGGATGCCCTGGACTAGGAGTTCCTTGCCGGTACCGGTTTCCCCATATACCAGGATGGGAGACCGGCTGTCTGCCACTTGACGTGCACTGGCCTTGAGTTCTTCTATGGCAGGATTGAGGCCCACGATGTCTTCTAGGACATACCGGGTTCCATTGCCCTTGTGGGACCCCTTATTTTCCTTAGGTCCTGGCCGGTTCTGGCTACCTTTCAATTGCAGGTTGGCAATTTGGTCTTTCAGCTCTGTATAGCTATCCAAAGACCGGTAGAGTTCCATGGCACCCACAATCTGTCCATGACGGAAAAGAGGAATGGTTGACGTGACAGTCTTCACAATCTCTCCCCGATTGTTGTGGTAGGTTTGGACATAGTCGATCATGGGTTTTTGGCTGTTTAGGACCTTGTAAAAGGTACTGGAGTCCTCTGTTAAGCCCGGAAAAATCTCTAATATGTTCTTTCCAATGACCTCCGACGGATTGACGCCGGCCACATTGGAGGCTGGTTCGTTGAAAAATGTCACCTTGGCACTTGTGTCCACAACAAAAACACCTTCGTCTAGGTTTTCCAGTATAGACTCCAATAGCACCTTGTATTCCATCACACTTCCTCCTGACCTTGTTCTTAAGGTCAGTATACTGCGATTTTTAGTATTTTCAAAATAATTTGTCTATAATCTAATTTTTGATCCGCATGTTCATTATTCTACGTGTCGATTAATTCCACCACAGACCTGTAGAGGGCAAGAATGGCAGAATGCTCTTCTTCCCAGTTGAGATCCACCAATAGGGGAATATCAAACTCCTTTTCCATGTTCCGTTGTAGTTCTGACAACATGCTGTTTTGCACCTGTACCCCATAGGTTCCCGTGCATATATCCATATAGGCGTCACGGTAGACCTGCAATCTTGATTGGCTCACTCCGTACCTCCAGTCTTTTTTCTTCAACTGATGGTAGTCCCCCGGGCATGTCAATCTTCAGCTCAAATTGCATTTACACACATTATGTGTGGTGATTCTCAAAAAATATGGCATCGATGGATGCGCTGGGATACAGGTTTTTAAACTTACACAGAAAATCATAGCTTGGACTCCGCTGTCCTGCTTCTATCTTTTGATAGTAGGATTTTGATATGCCTAGCCTTTCAGCCAGTTGCGCCTGGGTCAGCCCCTGTTGGCGTCGAAACGTAGCAAGTATGTCAATCACCTCCTCAAACCACTTATTGTGTGATTTGACAATATCACACTTTATGTAGTTTTGGCAAGAAACTGACGGAACAAATCTATGGAAATCACCCAATATGTGTTACAATGAAGCCACAAGACACACAAGGAGGGTGACATGGCCACACTGGGTGAACGCCTCAAGGCATTAAGAAAAGAAAAAAACCTACGCCAGGCTGAAATGGCAGACCTGCTGGACCTGTCCACCAGTACAGTGGGCATGTACGAGCAAGACCGCAGGGACCCAGACACCAAGACCCTCAACTTCCTGGCCGACTACTTCGGTGTCACCGTCGACTACCTACTAGGCCGGACCGACGACCGTTGGCATGACCAGGTTAAGGAAAGAGGAAACCATATCGACTTGGTGGGCCTCAATGAAGAAGAAATCAAGGCTGTCAGACGGATGGTCGACATGTTACGGAAAAAATAAACCACTTAGGACGACCCAAATGCTGGCTGCATAGAGCAGGAAGCTTGGGACGCCTAAGTGGTTTTTGTGATTTAGACTCACGTGAATCGTCCACTAAAAGGTTCTTAGGGCATTTGCATGTTCAAAAGAAATAATTTGCTTGGAGCTAGTTTGCAGATAGGCCTCTTCCAAATGCATATACTCAATGATCTCTTTTGTCTTCATGTTTTTAAACTTTCTTGTCACGTCAGCGAGGATTTCTAACTCCTCAGAAGTGAACTTACTTATGGCTAAATCAGCCTTACCAACGATCTTATAGCCCTCTTTATCACCATCAAAGTAAACATACTCCACATTTACTGATGGGAGCTTAATTATTGACTCATGGCCTATAGGTAGGGCACCCATTTTTTCATGATAATAGACCAAACCGGTTAGGGCGTGTCCATATTTCTTAAAGCTAATGACATCTGCATACCAAAGCATTTTCATTAATCGTACTTTGAAGAGATTCTCAACGTTTATGCCGAAGTATCCAACAATACTGTTAAGCTTATCGAGGTCTAAAAGCTTGTTTCCGTTCACCAAGCTTTTGCTTCTAAACTCGGCGTACAGGGTCTCCAACTCCTTGACAAAATGATAGTTTGCTCCTGATTCTTTCATGACCTTTAGCAGTGAATTATAGATTTCCTCATATCTGGTTTCATCAAAATTACAGCGATTCTTTTTCAGCTGGTTGATTGCAAACAATTGGTCATCACGAAACAACTTTAGAATGCTATCATAGGTAGTGTCCTGGATTTTTTTCTTCTCATACCTCTGTATTGTA
The DNA here is from genome assembly GCA_964342805.1 of uncultured Peptostreptococcaceae bacterium. GTDB lineage: Bacteria > Bacillota > Clostridia > Peptostreptococcales > Acidaminobacteraceae > CAYFHQ01. The sequence goes on from CAYFHQ010000001.1 coordinate 70,637, forward strand.
GCCTCTCCCCAACCTAGAACAAGGGCAAGTTCCCTTTGCGTCAGAGAGTAACCCATGCGTATCTGTTTGATCTCTTTTGAAGTCAAAAGACCCGTAGACGCTCTGTATGCGTCCTTCATATGAAGCAAGTTCTGATTCAAAACCTTGCTAGGTGTAAAATACTCTTCTGCCTCATCACAGTAATAAAGGACTTCATCATAGCAAACTCTGACGTCTTTGTAGGTTTTGCAGATGTTCTCACTAACAACCTGAACATTGTGCACTGCGTCGCAAATAGGACAATCATATTTAAGTGTTTCCATGGATTAACCTCCTCTTCCTATTTGTGTGGAAAGACCGTAAGTGGAAATCTGGCATAGTGAAATGAGACACAAAAAACCTTACCTGATTCACAATCTCTTATTTTGACTTTAATATAAACGTCACGACAGCAGATATCTGTTCCGAACACATGAAATGGGTTGTCCAAAGGCGAACGATTATCTGCAATACTCTCGATATAGTTTGAAGTGGTTAGCTTCATGAGCTCGTCAATTACATCAGTATCGTCGTAATCCAAGTCTGCCATCGTGTTTTCTGTTGTGTAAGGATCTGAGCGGTCTTCACCTTTTTTGAATGGAAGAATATCTAATGTAAAATTAGTACTGCTCAGTATACGATGCAATTCTCTTAGAAATTTCTTTACTTCACCTACTGGCGTTCTGTATGACAAAGGCTTTTGCATAACTCCCATCCTTTAGTGGTTTTACATTATTATAATACCCTCAGACGATCACTTCAAGCGATAAAACCATCAATTGATTGGTTGTGCAACAAAAAGAGTCTGCTAGTTCAAACAACTAGCAGACTCTCTCAATCATTGAGTGGCAAAAAATTCTGGATGGACAAGGTAGACGACCGCCTTTGAAGTGAGTTTATTGTTGAGTTGCTCAACCACAAAAGTCCTATAGTCTAGGTCATCAATAAATTTAGACTCGAAGCTTTTACCAACGGCTATGGGGACATGGTAATCACCGTAGTCAAAGTAGGGTTGGAGCTGATACTCTCGTATGGGTCCATCGTTTCCTAGGGTGGTCATGGACAGGATATCTTCAATGGCCATGGTTTTGATTTCTTTATCCGGTGTCCACTGGTGCTGGACGTCAAAATAACGATAGTAAATGGTCTCCCCTTCAACCCGGTCAATGACCAGTTCGCTTTCCATTCCGTACTGAACGTCCAGCTTAAGCTTCAACAAGGGCAGGTCCTGTTTGAGGACGATTTCACCGTATTGTTCCGCTAAAATTTCATTTAACTCTTTGACCTCCCGGAGTTCAAGTTCCAAGGGACTTAGAGAAGGTTGACCCTCTTCTCCCCCTGCCTGGGCCCGCTCGAAAGCCTGTTTCAGATCACTGTTTTTCTGGACTAAGGCCTGGTTCTGGGTCACCAACTCAGCTTTTTCCTCACCAAGGGCTTCTACGGTCTCCTGGGCTGCCTGGAGTTCTTCTGTCTGGTCTAAGAGGCTTGCTTCATACACGTCTATGGCCATATTGGCATTTGACAGCTGCATGTTGGTAAAGAACAGGCCCAAGGCCAAAACCCCAATGCCAACCATGAGTGCGATGTTGATAGTCGATAGCTTCTTCATTCACCTTTCGGTGTGGTTGCACACCGCCCCCCTTCCTAAATTTGTAGTAATTGGATTTATTATAGCATATAATAACCCCGCCACAGCTCCCCATAGGGCTTGTGGCGGGGTTTCTTAGTCATCCCATTGTAATCTGAACTTTACCTACTTCTCCTAACGCCATTGGCGGAAGCACGCTTCCTTCAATAGCCAGACCATTGAGTGTCATAGAAGCAACACCCTTACTCACCCCCTGGGGATTGGCCACTTCAATCTCATAGGTGGCCCCCCTAAAGTGGCGGGTCATTTTCAGTTGGCCCCAGCCCTTGGGGATACAGGGGTTGATCTCAAGACCAGCCACAGTTGGCCGGACCCCCAGGATGAACTGGGAAATGGCCACGTAGTTCCAGGCCGCTGTACCCGTTAACCAGGAGTTTTTGGCCTGGCCATGGTGGTGGGCGTCCTTGCCAGCGATCATTTGTGAGTAGACGTAGGGCTCCATCCGGTGGAGGTGGCTGATGTCTTCCCGGTAGGCAGGGGCAATTTTCTTGTAAACCTCAAAGGCCCGGTCTCCCTTGCCCAGGGTGGTCTCTGCACAAGCGATCCAGGGATTGTTGTGGCAGAAGATTCCTGCGTTTTCCTTGTAGCCCGGTGGATAGGAAGTGATCTCACCCAGGGCCTTGTCATAGGAGGAATAGGCGGGCTGTACCAGGACGATCCCGTGGTCGCTGTCCAGGTCCCTTTCCACTGCCCGCAGGGCCAACTCTGCCTGGCCGGATTCCTTACCCACTCCAGCCATGATGCAGAAACCTTGGGGTTCAATAAAGAGCTTGCCTTCCGTATTGGAAGCGGACCCAACCTTTTGGCCGCTGGCGTCATAGGCCCTCAGGAACCACTCTCCGTCCCACCCATGGGACAGGAGGACCTCTTCCATGGCCACTTTATCGGCCTGGACTCGGGCTAGGTGGTCTATGTCTCCTAGGGCCTCTAGGAGCTCTATCAGGTCTTTGGCCGCATAGAGGAAGAGGCCTGCGATAAAGGTGGACTCCGCCACAGCCCCCTTGGCGTCCCCAGTGGTCTGGAAGGACTCTCCAGGTTCTGTGGAGTGACAATTGAGGTTGAGGCAATCATTCCAGTCGGCCCGGCCAATCAGTGGCAGGCCGTGGGGGCCCCGCCGGTCCATGACGTGCTGGTGGGAGGCCAGGATATGGTCCAACATGGTGGCCTGACCTTGGGGATCGTCCTCAAAGGGGACTACGGTGTTTAGGAAGTCCAGGTCACCGGTCTCCCGCACATAAGCACTCACGGCCAGGGTCAACCAGAGGGGGTCGTCATTGAAGTCTCCGCCAATGGCGTCGTTGCCCTTTTTGGTCAGGGGCTGGTACTGGTGGTAGGCAGACCCGTCTGATTTTTGGGTAGCTGCCAGGTCAATCAATCGTTCCTTGGCCCTTTCCGGGATCAGGTGGACAAAACCCAATATGTCCTGGTTAGAGTCCCGGAACCCCATGCCCCGGCCAATGCCAGACTCAAAGAAGGAGGCACTCCGGGACAGGTTAAAGGTCACCATGCACTGATAGGGGTTCCAGATGTTCACCATGCGGTCGGTCTTGTCCTCAGGGGTTTCCACCCGGAACTTGTTCAAGAGGTCAGCCCAATAGGCTTTCAGTTGGTCCAGGGCCTGGTCCACTTGTTCTGGTGTGTCGTAGGCCGCCTGCATGGCCAGGGCCTTGCTGCGATTTAGGCTCCCGTCGGCCAGCCACTTGTCTTCCACCGGATTTTCCACATAGCCCAGGACAAAGACCAGGGTCTGGGAAGCCCCTGGTGCCAGGGTTAACTCATGTTCTTGGGCTGCAATGGGTGACCAGCCATGGGCATGGGTGTTTTGCAGTCCAGTAACAACACCTTGGGGGGCTTCAAAGCCACCAAAGGCTCCCATGAAGGTTTCCCGATCAGTCTCATAGGCCATGGGTTCTTGGTTGCAGTGGAAGAAGGAAAAATGATTACGTCTCTCCCTGTACTCCGTCTTATGGTAAACCGTTCCCCCGTGGATCTCCACTTCTCCCGTGTTGAGGTTCCTTTGGAAGTTGGTCATGTCGTCATAGGCGTCCCATAAGTTGAACTCCACCAGGGGAAAGACGCCCAGGGTCTTGTCCTCCTGGGACAGGTTGGTCACCGTCAGCTTCCAAACTTCCCCGTTAAAGTCCAAGGGGACAAAGCAGGTTTGTTCAGCTCGGACCCCATTTCTTTCAGAGGCAAAAACGGTATAGCCCATGCCATGTCGGCAGGAGTAGTTTTCCACTGGGGTCTGGCTGGGCTTCCACCCTGGATTCCAGATATCTCCCCCATCATTGATGTAGATATATCGCCCGCCCATGTCCACTGGGACATTGTTGTAGCGGTAGCGGGTAATCCGCCTTAGACGCGCATCTTTATAAAAGCTATAACCGCCACCTGTGTTGGACACCAGGCCAAGGAAGTCCTTGTTGCCCAGGTAGTTCATCCAGGGGGATGGGGTTTTGTAGTCTGTTATGACGTATTCTCGATTTTGGTCGTCAAAAAAGCCGTATTTCATGGGTACTCCCTTTCTTTATGAGCATTTTCTTACAGGCTGACACGATTCTTAATGGTCACGGTAACGTCATGGTCCTGTCCGTCAAAGCCGGTGAGGAGGTTGTCCTCTTGGGTTAGGCCATCCACTGTGACATCAAAACCAACTTGGCCCAAGGAATAGGCCTGGCCCGTTTGGTTGGTTACATTGATATGGAAGGTGGTCCCCCGGAAGACCCGGGTACAGGTGTAGCCCGGCCAATGTTCCGGTAGAACAGGTTGTAGTCTGAGGCCCTCTATTTCAGGGTGCAGGCCCAGAATGTGCTGGACAGCCGCCTGATAACACCAAGACGCAGTCCCCGTCAGCCAGGCATTCCTGGCCAGGCCATGCTGGGGGTGTTCGTCTCCTAAAATGTTTTGGGGATAGACATAGGGTGGACTTTCAAATTTCTCGATTTGACCGTTTCGAGCCACCGGGTTGATCCGGTCATAGTAGTCCATGGCCCGGTCACTGGCCCCTTGCAGGGTCTCTGCGATCATGACCCAGGGGTTGGCGTGGAGGAAGATCCCCCCATTTTCCTTGGCCCCTGGTGGATAGGTGGTTATGCCCCCCTTTGACGGGTCAAAGCCATTGAAGGATGGGTAGGACAGCTTGATCCCCCAGTCTGTGGCCATATGTTCTTCAATGGCCGCCAGGGCCAGGTCCGATCTATCCTCAGCCACAAAGCCCGCCATGATCAACCACGACTGGGCATTGATATAGAGCTGGCTGTCGGGGTTGGACTGGCTGCCCAGCCGGGTCCCGTCGGCGTCAATGTAACGGATGTACCACTGGCCGTCCCAGGCGACAGAATTGACGGTCTCCTTCATCTCACCATGCCAGCCTGTCCACAAATTTGCCAGGTCGACCTCCCCAGCTGCCTTGGCCAGTTCAATAGCTTCCAATAGGGCCTTGCCATAAAGGCCCGCCAACATAACCGATTGAGCTCCCGTGGGCAAGTTGACTGGGTCATTCCAGTCGGCAAAGCCCAACAAGGGCAGTCCGTCTGCCCCCACTTGGTCATGGGTAAAGGCCAGGGCCCTGCGGATGTGCTCCAGTACCGTAAAGACTTCCCTGTGTCCCCGGTGGTCAGGTTCATGATAGAAGGACACTTCCTCCCCCAATAGGTCCAGGTGGCCAGTTTCCCTGATCAAGGAAGCTGTAGCCAGTATGGGCCACAGGTGGTCATCCCCATAATACTGGGGCCGGTCGGGCATTTCCCTGGCGTCTCCCTCTGTGGCTTCCAGGGTCTTGGGATTATATTGGTGGTAGCTTGACCCGTCTGTTCTTTGCATGGTCCAGAGTTCCATGATTTTTTCTTTAGCAGCTTGTGGCTGTTGGACGACAATACCCATGGTGTCCTGAGCGGTGTCTCTCACACCCAGCCCCCTGGCCCCATAACCCAGTTGGTTGAGGGACAGGTAGCGGGACCAATTGAAGGTGATCCAGCACTGCCTGGGGTTGTGGACATTGACCATGGAGTCTAAGGAGGCTGACGGCGTTTGCACCTGGAGGGGGCTTAAGTGGCTGTCCCACTGGTCCAGCAGGCGGTCAAAGGCCTGGTCCACATGGGCCTCTTGTCTAAAGTAGTCCACTTGGTCTTGAATTTCAGGGCTATGAATATCTCCGGCCTCCAAGCGACCCACCTGAAAAATGATGCGCTCTGGCCGACCCTTTTTCACCACTAAACGATGTTGAACAACCCCTACACTGTTGCCCCTCAAAGACTCCTGATTGGACAGGGTTTCCTCAAGCAGGCCCAGGGGCTTTTGCCAAGTCCCTCCCCGGTGGTCACCTAGGAATCGTTGGCGGTCTGTTTCAAAGGACAGGGCTGGCCTGTTACTGGTCAGGTAATTGGCATGGGACTGTCGCTGCATCCAGGCTTGTTGGAAGAGGGTGGTGTAGACTTCCTGTTGGTCTGAGGTAGACCCTTCTTCTCCTGGCCCTCTGTGGCTTCTTGTAGGAGTGTGGCTACCAGTCTTTTTTCCAATGGGGCTAGTCACAGCCCGGGTCCCCATAGTCTGGGGCACCCAGTCGGCATTGGTCAGTTGCTTTAGGGCTTCAAAATGGGAATACTCCACAACCGGGTAGACATCCAAGGTTTGGTCCTCTCCCCCATTGGTAATGGTCATGTCGTATAGCAAAACCGAGCTCCCCTTGGGGACAAAGGCCCGGATGGTAAAATCAAGTTCTTTATAGGTAGTCTCCCAAATGCTGTAGCCCAGGCCGACCCTACAGGTAAAGTGGTCAAGGGGATGACCACAAGGGACTTGGAATGGGGAAATTAGACGACCATTAGCGTCTTTGATATAGATCCCAAATCCCTTGAGGTCGCTGTCCGGCATTTGCGGTATATACTTGGTTATCCGACCCACAGCAGGGTCTTCCATGCAGACTTGGGCCCCTCCGGTATGGTCTAAAAATCCTCCGAAGGAGAGGCCGCCCACATAGTTGGTCCACTTCATGGGCAGGTCGGGGCGGGTTATGCGGTATTCTTTGCTTTGGTCATGGAAATGCCCGTAGGTCACTGGCTTCCTCCTAACGAAATGCGTTTGACTTGTCGATCGATGGCCCGCTCAACGGGCACTAAAATAGCACAGGCGGTTAAGGACGCTGAGAGTAAGAAACCCAGGCCGGGCACCCACTGCATGATGGTCACTGCCCCATAGGCGAGGAGCAGGGTCACAATGGTAATGACCGGCGTAATGGAAGGAATGGTGATGTAGCGAATTTGCTGCCACCGGGTGGCCCCGTCAATGGCTGCGGCTTCATAGTAGGACTTGTCGATGGACACGATGGCTGCCAGGTAGATCACACTGTCATAGCCTGTCCACTTCCAGGTGTTGACGGTCAAGAGAATACCCGGCCAAAACTGGGGTGCTGTATACCAGTTGATCGGGTCCATCCCAAGTTTGGCCAGAATTTGATTCAAGACGCCCATGTCTGAACTCAACAGGGAAAAGACCAAGTAACTGACCACAACCCAAGACAGGAAATAAGGAAGGAAGAAGATCGATTGATAGATCTTGGCTAACCGTCTATTGCGCAGTTCACTGAGGACAATGGCCAGCCCCAGGGCCACGGTCACACTAATTAATATGAACATGGTGTTATACAAGAGGGTGTTTCTGGTGATGATAAAGGCTTGGTCTGATGAAAAAAGGTATTGAAAATTGCTAAAGCCCACCCAGTCACTCTGCCAAAAGCCCTTGGCATAGTTGTAGTCCTTGAAGGCCAGTAAAATGCCCCCCATGGGCAAATAATTGTTTGCCAGTATGACCAAAAGACCGGGAAGGAGCATGAGGTAGAGGGGCAGTTTACTCCACTTGCCACCCACTCGGTTGCTGGTCCCTTTCTTTGGTGCCACTGTGCCAGTATTGTTCATGGTCACTCTCCTTTGTTTGTTCAGCCTCATTCTATGAAAAGAAAGCGTTTTCTTGAATGTAGGATCTTGTGGTTTGGTGTCCGATTTTGTTGGACAATTTGGTCCTGGTTTTGGGCATGAAAAAAGCCCTTAGAACATGGTCTTGTTCTAAGGGCTTGCGCTGGCATAAGTAGATTGCCTAGACGCTGAAACTTATTTTCTCTTATGGGGGTCTTCCCTTGCGGTGGCCAACTTACAAGCCTTCCCGGTAACCACTGGGCGACTGGCCCACGTGCTTTTTAAAGAGTCTTGAGAAGTAATGGGGGGTCCTGAATACCCACCATTTCTGCAACTTCATAGGTCTTTAATTGGACGTCCTTCATGAGGGCCTTGGCCTCGTCGATCCGCAGGGCATTGAGGTAGTCCACAAAGTTCTGCTTGGTTTCTTTTTTGAACATGCGACTCAGATAAGAAGTGGACACCCCCACTTCATCGGCCACGTCCTTGAGGGCGATGGGGCCACGGAAGTCCCGTTTGAGTATTTCTGTAGCCTGGCGGACCAGGTAGCCAATGGAAGCCACCTGTTCATGGCTGACCGCCCGGGTCCGGTCCATGACCTCCCTGTGGAGGACGGTCACCATTTCCTCCTGGGTGTGGATGTGGTCCACTGTGACGTCTGGGAAAATGTGCATCAGGAGGGTTTTTACGGATTCCAGGGCCTGGGCCCGGTCTCCTGCCGCCACACTGCCAAGGGCCTTTTCAACCGATGCGACCGCTGCCAAGGCATTTGGGGTATTCCCTGCTCTAATGGCCCGCACCAATTGGTTGCCCTGGCGTTCGAAAGTACAGGATTCAAAGGGGACTCCCTCCTTGTAGTCCTCGATGAGAAGGAGGCCCGCGTCCTCGGTATAGACACTGAACTCCAGGGCGTTAAGGACCTGGTCCACCAGGTGGGCCACAGCCTGCCAGCCGCCTCCCAACTGGGATATGGACATATTGAGGTCTATGCCAAAGCATTGTTTGACCACGTCGATCACTTGTTCCACTTCCTTGATCAGTTGGTCACGGTCCACCCCGTCCTTTTCAATGGCAAAGACATAGAGTTGCTGGCTGCCCCTCAGGGTAATGGGATAGAGCCTGCCGTAGTCTTGGAGGAGTTCTTCCAGGGTATGGGTCAGGCCCACCCGGAGGAGGTTGGGCTGGATGGTCGTTGCCTGGGCGGTCTGCTAGGCTGCAAAGGCAACGCTTTGACTCAAGTCCATACCATAGCTTTGAAGTTCTGCTTCTATGTCAGGTCCACTGTCTTCTTGGCAGAAGGCCAGGTCGTGGAGGAGGCGGCCCCTTAACATGGGAAGGGCTTCATCCAGCTTGCGTTCCAAGGTTTCAAAGGACTCCTCCCGCTTGATTTCATAGCGGAGCTGGACCACGGCCTTTTGTACGGCCTGGGTGATTTCATGGAGTTTAGACGGTTTTAAGAGAAAGTCCACCACGCCCAGTTTAGCCGCCTCATGGGCATATTCAAACTGGCGGTAGCCCGTGAGGATAATGATCTTGACATGGGGGTTCTTGCCCTTGAGACGCTTGATCATTTCTAAGCCGTCCATTTTGGGCATTTGAATATCCGTCAAGACCAGGTCTGGCTCTAGGTGGTCGAACTGGGCAAGGGCGTCTTGGCCATTAATGGCCTCCCCCACCACTTCACAGTTGAACCGCTCCCAGTCCACGATGGTGGCCATGCCCTGGCGGACAATGGGTTCGTCGTCAACGATTAGGACTTTAAAGTTCATGACCGGTCTCCTTTGTCTGTTGCATTCGCGGGTAGATGGATGGTGATCGCCGTCCAAGACCCCTGCCTGCTTTGGGCACTGAGACCAAACGACTCTCCATAGAGGAGCTTGAGGCGCTGGTTGACATTGGTCAGGCCAATGCTCATGCGCTCGCTGGTCACTTCCTTAGCACTCATGGTTTCCTTGGCTGACTGGAAGCGGCCATTGAGCTCTTCTAGCTTGTCCTCCGTCATCCCGTTGCCATTGTCCAGTACCACAATCACTATGCCATTTTCACCGGACTTGGCAGTGATCTGAATAACCCCCTTGCGGTCTGTTTGACCGATCCCATGCTGGAGGGCGTTTTCCACGATGGGTTGGAGGAGGAGGCGGGGCACCTTGCGGTGTTTCAGCTGGGCGGCAATGTCATATCGGACTTCCAGGCGGCCGGCATATCGCTGGCGCATGATGGACAGGTAGTTTTCCACGTAGTCCACTTCGTCCTGGATGGTCACTAACTTACCCTCACGACCGATATTGGCTTCCATGAGTTTGGACAGGGCCATGACCATTTCGCTGATTTCCGGGGCCCCCTTCATTTGGGCCCGCCAGTTGATGGTTTCAAGGGTATTAAATAGGAAGTGGGGGTTGATCTGGGCTTGAAGGGCCTTCATTTCCACGTCCTTGCGGATGAGTTGCTCTTGGTAAATATCCTTGACCAGGTATTCCATTTCGGACACCATGTCGTTGAAGGTCTCTGTCAGGTAGCCCAGTTCGTCCTGGCGGTCCACCTCCAGGGCCTGGTAGCCCTCTTCCTTCTTTAGCCGCTTCATGGCCTCCACCAGTTTCTGAATGGGGGCTACAATATCAAGGCCGGTGGTGATGGATAGGACGGACAAGAGGATGATTAATGGAATAAAGATCATGGCACTCCACTGCTGGAGGTTTTGGAACTCCTGGGTAATGGCCTGTCTGGAGAAGGCGGTTACCAGGGTCCAGTCCAGGTCTTCCAGACTCCTGTAAACCACCAGGCGATCCATATTGCGCATGTCCACATAGCCTTGTTGGTCCCTGGTGGAGAGTTGGAGTTTTTCCAAGTAGGCTAGGTCCTCATTGTGGTGGTCAAAGAGGAGTTTGTCCTCTGGGGACATGACAGCCACGTCCCTGAGAAAGGCCGATTGTAGGTCTCCATATAGGGAAGAAAGTTGGTCCTTGTCCACCAGGACAGCCATGAGGCCAATTTCGTCATAGAGGTCCCTGTCATTGATGGTTCGGACCAAAAAGACATTTTTATCCTCCCCCTGCTCATCCACATACCAAACCGGGGCACCGTCTGCCCGACGGGCTTTCTGAATGAGGAAGTCATAGGGAATAATATTTTCTATATTGGCCCGTCCACTATTGGTGTCATAGGAGAAAAACCGCCGGTCCCTTGTAATCACCGTAATAGATTGAACTTCGTCATAGGATAGCGTTTTCATGCGGAGAGTATTTTTAAGGTTGTTGACCTTGAGATAAAAGGAATAGGTGTCTGTCCGGTCGTCTTGGAGGACATCGTAGATTTCTTGGTCATAGAGGAGGTCCTGGGATATGACTTTGACGTTTCGTGTAAAGTCTGTAATCCGGGTTTCTAAGACGGTTAACATGTCACTGGACACATTGAGGGCATGTTGGGACATGATTTGCTCGGTCTTGAACCAGTAGAGAATGACGATTAAAAGGAGGGGGAGGAGGATTTGAACATAGAAAATGAGCAATAGTTTACGCTTGATGGTCATGTCTCGAAATCTCATTGGTCTCCCCCTTCCTTGGCCTCAAATACGTCCCTTGCTTCCATGGACCCTTCTAGAACTGATGGAAAATGCTTGACAATGGTGTTTTCCCAGTAGCCCCGGTCAATAAAATGGTCTACAGGTGCCACCCGGACCCTCGACTGGGCAACCAGGTCCTGGGCCGATGGCATATGGACCACTTCCCCTTCTACACTAAAGGCAAAGCCCAGCTGCACTTGGAAGTATTCCACCGCCTGGGGGCCAGTGAGAAACTTGAGCAAGCGGATGGAAGCCTCCCTGCGTTTTGGATCTTCCCAAGCGGCCCTGGAAATGTGGAAGTTTCCATTGCCAATCCCATAGACGATTGTTTTACCTGTGTTTTCTGCCTCTTGGGCTGGAAAAGGGATAATGGTCACCTCGCTGGCAACTGGGCTGTTGGCCAGCTCGTCAAGGAACCAAGACCCTTGGACAATCATGGCTGCTTCCCCTTGGAGAAATAGCTGGTTACGGGTTATGTCGTCGATGACAAAGGCGGTGTCTGGAAAGGCTCCTTGGTCATAGAGGACCTTCATTTGTTCCATGGCCTCGATCAGGGCAGGATGAACCTGGCCGTCTGGTCCAAAGGGGTGCTCTACGGCTGTTCTTCCTCCAATCTGCAGGATCATGTTTTGATAGATAAAACTGCCTTCCGGCGTGCTGTTGTAGGCGATGGGAATGACACCAGCCACCCGCAGGCGTCTGCAGGCAGACACCAGGCTGTCGAAATCTCGAGGAATGGGGATATGGTGGTTCTCAAAAATGGATTGATTAATAAATAGCCCTTCAAAAATGACCTCGAAGGGGACACTATAGATTTGGGTTTGGGCCTGAACTTCTTCCCAAACCAGGGGGTCAAATCGTTCCGACCACTGGCCGCCACTTTCAATGACGGAACCCAGGGGGGCGATTTTTCCGGTTTGAATTAACTGGTTGCGGTCAGACCCTGGCCAGAGGCCAAATACATCCGGCTCATTACCAGAAGCAAAGTCGGTCTTTAGCGAAAAGAGAAAGTCCTCCCCAAACATGGACCCGTCCAGAACCTTGATGTCTGGATTTTCCTCTTGGAAGATCGATAGGAGGTCTTGGAGGATGGCCGCCCGTTCGTCAGACCCGCCCCAGGCGCTGGTAAAGCGTAGGGTGACCCCCTCAGGCTTGTCGTCCACTTGGGGCATGTCCAGGGGCGTGTTGACCGTATTGGACATGGTGATCACAAACAGCAATATGAGACCAATCATACTGATTAGCAGAAGTGTTCCAGCGTTTTTCATGACTCCCCCTTGTCCTGTCACCTACTTCTATTATACGCTTCTCAGCCGCCTAAAACAGGGGGAGGATTTTGTCATGGGACAAGATTGTACACATAGGGAAGGCCCAGCGACGAAAGACTCTCGGGAGGTCGCTGGGCCATGGGATATTTGATCCTACTGATTCGTCTTGAATTTCTTCACTTGATCAGCAAGGTCACTGGCTATATTTCGGTTGGTGTTAGTTAGGGCGTTGACTTCCTCAACAGAAGCCGTCTGCTCTTCCGTCGACGCTGATATTTCCTCACAGGTGGCAGACAGATTGGTGGACAGGTCTGACAGGGTCTGGGCAGAAGCTAAAATGATCTCCTTGCTGTCCCCTACGGCCTCATTGACCTTTACCACTTGGTCCATGGCGCTGACCACTTGCTCTACAGCCCCCTGGATCTTGAGGAAGATGTCTGTTGTCTGCTGGAGGGCTTCCTGCTGCTGGGTAGTTACAGACCCAATACTATCCACGTCCTTGGCAGCGGAGGTGGTTTGATAGGCGATTTGTCCTATGATCTCCTCCACCTGCTCTGTGGTTTGGCTGGTTTCCTCAGCCAGTTTACGGATTTCGTCGGCCACCACGGCAAAGCCTCGACCTGCTTCGCCAGCTCTCGCCGCTTCAATAGAGGCGTTGAGGGCTAGGAGGTTGGTCTGGTCAGAAATGGACCGAATGCGGTCCATAAAGGTCCGCATGTTGCCCACTGTGTTTTCCACCAGGTGGATACCTTCAGACACGTTGCCTGTTTTCTCAATGGACTCTTGGGTTGCCTGGGCCAGGGTTCCAATAATGTGGCTCCCTTGGTCACTGAGTTGGTTGACCTCAGACACCTTGTCATGGGCATTGCCAATACTGGTCTGGCCTTCCTTGACCTTGTCACTGAGGACCTCTGCCCGTTCAGCCAGGGTACTGGCCTCATGGCTTTGGTCTGTTGCCGACTGGGCCATGGCTTCCACCGCATGGGCGTTTTCTTCTATGGCCCTGGCAGTCTCCTTCATGATCACGGTCAGTTGGTCTGCCCCTTCTTCCACCTGGCCTGCTCCGGTCTTCAGGTTATTGACCAGGTGGCTCAGGTCCAGGCGCATGGCCTGGACAGCCCGGGCGATGTTGCCCATTTCGTCTTTCTGGGCTAAGATTTTTTTGTCCTGGTCAACTGTGAAGTCACCTTGGGCTATTTCCGTCAATTGGCCAGATAATTTTCTAAGGGGACCAATCAAATAATGGATCAAGAAGCCCAATAGAACAACTGCAACTAAAACCGTTGCCAGGGTAATGATGATGGACTGGATGGTATTGCCAGCCAGAACCTTCTCCATCCGTTCCAATGAGATCCCTACACAAATGGACCCTACCAGTTCATCTTCGATATAATAGGGGATCTGAACGTCATAGGCCCGGATATTGTTTTCTTTATCTTCCCAGAAGGCTGCTCCTGGAATACCATTTTGCGTGGCATCTATGGTCACTTGGTCTGTGTACTGCTGACCCACCATGGAGGGCGTCCCGTGGATGGCCACCCCTTCCTTGTCCAGAAGGAGGGCATACATGACGTCTTCATTTTCTTCAATGTCAGCCAGGATGGCTGTCTCGTTAAACTCTTCCTTGATCTCCATGATAGTGGTGGCCTTGATGCCCAACTGGACATAGTAGCCCCTGGTGGAAAGGGCCATCCCCCCATACTTGTTGAGTTCGCCGGAAATCAAGTCCCCACGGATTTCCTCCATGTAGGTTTTTTCCTTGCCATTAAAAACTGGCATCATCAAGTGGTCGGTGGGATATTGCCAGCCCACATAGTCGGTCACATCGGAGTAGACTATTTTTCTGTTGGAATCGATGATGTAAATGCCACCATCAATATTCAGGGCCTTGGCCAGGGAAGTGACCTTGGCGTTGGTCATTTCCTCCATGGGCACCAGGTTTATGGCTTCTGCCGCCTGGAGAATCCGCTCGGCCATCATGCTGTCCACGACCGCTTCCAGCTGGTCTGCGATATGTAGTTCATTGGCAACAGCATGGGCTAAGGAATTGCCCGACGTCTTCATTTCTTCAGTAAACAGCCGACTGACGGCGTTTAAGTTTTGCGTGGTTAGAATACCACTAATAATGATAATTAATACGATGGTCACTGCGATTAATTTGGTTTGAAACTTTAATCTCATGCTTCCCCCTCAACCCCTTCTCAGACATGTCTTTTACAACAACCCATTGGAACTTGGAACAGATAACGATTTAATAATAAACTGTTTATGTAATCATGATTACATTTTAACTTAGATTACAAGATTGATCCATCTTTTTCGCTTTTGTAACACATTTTGGGTTAGGCCTGGTCACACCTACATAGAAAAAGCCCCTAGTCTGAGGACTAAGGGCTATAGGACCAGAGGCTTTGCGACATTAAACAACACGTTGATTCAGCATAATCAATTCTTCTATTCCATGACCTGGTGTTCAAACTCCAACCGAATGACTTTAGCGTGGTCATCCCGGTCGATCAACTCAATGCCATAAAGGACCTGGTCAAAAACATCCATGTCTGCATGGACAATATAGTCTGCCAATGGATTGCCTGGTCTGTAGACAAGGCCCAGGGTGTCCCTTCCAGCTCCCTTCTTCCGAGTCCCCAATGAGGACACGTCTTCAATCTGCCTGCCCATATATAGGACATGCCATAGGTCTTTGTAAGTGGACTGGTCAAAGGCTGTATGGATAGCGTTTCCAACCTCTGCGGGTATCCACTGGCCCTCCTTAGCCTGTAGCCACCTTTGATCTACCTCACCATTTTGGCCAAAGACCACTTGTAGCCCTGTGACTTCTTGTTCATCCACTATGATTGACTCTGAGAAAAGTAAGCTTGATCGCCTGACCGGCTCGGCCTCTGTTTGAAGGACCACCTGGTGCTTTTTCTCCTCTTCCTTCATCAAATCAAGCAAATGGATTTGAGCTGGGAAGGAGTTCTTACTTTCAAACCTGGTTTCTATGGTTGCCCGGCTCTCCCCGTTGCGATTGCTGTTATAGGTCCTGTAGGCTGGCTGGTAAAACAAATGGCTAAGGGGGGCTGTCAGTTGACCCTTAGTAAAGTGCAACCGTTCGTGGCTAACGACTTCTTCCTTCTGGCTTCCACCGCCTGCCCTCAAGATCACATCTACTTCTATCAAGTCATAGGCAGAAAGGTCTTGGATTTTGTCCACAACCACGGCATAGTATTGCTCGTCTTGAAGTCCGCTTCTATAGTTGGCAGTTTGATCCAGGGTCAAGGGATAAATGTCCATATCTTCAACGGGGCGTCTGCTGTCTGTCACCCCTTGGGTCAAGTCAAAATAAGTCCAGCTTTCCTTGGGAACCGATGCGGTGATGTCCATGGGCTTGTCTTCTACCCGCAAGCGATACACCTTTTGGATTTGGTCAACCCCATAGCTCCCACTGGAGCCAGAAAAAATATCATCTTCCCATCGATTAACCCAGGGTGTGGCCACAGGCTCAACAAGGTATTGACCCACGGGAATCACAAGGTCAAAGCCCAGGGGCCTAATAATGCGAATGGTATTAAAACGAGGCACATACTCCTCTAATTGGAGGACCTGGATTTCATGGAAGAGGGTCTCCACAGTGACTTGGTCACTTACCTTTTGGTCGTCTTGATACAGGGCCACCTTATGGCCCCATTTAATAGGTTTTCCTTCCACGGGAAGTTCAATGGGCATGTTTTTCATATGCATACTGTAATAAACAAAGTGTATGGCCTTGGGGTCAGCCTTGGAAAGAGCCAGGGTGTCCAAGTAACTGATTGCTGTTAATTTCAACAGCAGGACACACCCAATGAGGAGGAGGACCTTCCATGGTGAGCCTGTAGGTTCTCTCTCTGGCACATTTGAGCGCTCATTTACTTGCCTCTTTGCTGACTCATTTATCATTTTTCTTGTGTCTTGATCCATGGAACACCTCACACATTTCCTGCTTCCAGCTATCTTCCCTATATATTACCATTCTCCCGGGCATGTATGTAATTCCAAATCCGAATGGTAACATAAACGAAAAAAACACTCCCTTTGGGAGTGTTTACTCGGCTTTATACTGACTACTACGGATCATGGGACGTAGAATACGAACATAGACTGTCCCCAGAAGGAAGACAAACAAGAAGATATTCCCCATATTCATATAAACCACCAAGGGGTCTGCGCTTCCGCCAGAGGCGTCCAGGTAGAGGCCGTAGTTGTAAAAGTGGCTGAGGGAAATCATGAGTTCCATGGCGGCATTGAGCATGAGGATGCCGATCATATTTAAACTGGTTCTGGTAGTGAAAAAGGCATACAAACAATTGAGGACCAGGGCAGCTGTCAAAATAATGCTTATGCCCATGAAGTTATACATGGTGACCTACTCTCTAAAAAGCAACCTAGTCCCCTATTGTCCATTTGACCAAGGGACTAGGTGTTTTTTTCATTTACTATTACTTCTCCTCACAGTATACCAAATGTTGGACTACTTATAGGCCCGGTCTCGGGAAAAGTCACCCCGAAGAAGGGCCAAGAGAACAGGAAGCGCCAAGAGGCCAAAGCCAATCCACCGTCCCAGGTCTGTCTGCCAATAGGGAAAAATGGCTGCAGTTGTATTGGCTACAGCGTGGAAAACGATCATGAGGGTAAGGTTGCCCTTTGATCGGTTATAGAGCCAGGTGTAGTAAAAGGCCATGAGGGTATTCTGGAGGCCAAACTGCCACCAAGGAATATTGGACTGGACTGTTCCCTCCATAAAGAACAAGGGGGCATGCCAGAGACTCCAAATGACCCCAAGTACTAGGCTGGCCACAAGGGGTGAATAGAGGTCTTGTAATTTGGGGAGGGCATAGCCCCGCCAACCCATTTCTTCACCCAAGGCCCCGCCCATGACTAAGATCACTAAAAAGGTGATCACAACTGCCAGGGGGTCACCATTGATTTGGCCCGGAAACCCTGGGTCCAGTCGGCTGACCAGTATGTAACTCAGTAGACCAATGATCGGCACAAGGACCAGTCCCAGTAACCAAGGAACCAGGCCTCCGCCAGGGCGCATCTTGACCTTAAGGCTTTGCCAGAGGCTGGTCTTACTCTCCTTGCCCAGGCCCACCAGGCCCACAATTGAAGGAATAAAACTGGCAAACATGGACAGGATCAAGAAGGGAACTGGAATGGCCATTCCCTGCCCCTGGAGGACTGCCGGCAACCATATGAGCCAGGAGACCAGGAGGGTGACCCCAAAGAATATGCCAAGTTGTCGTCTAATTGTTGCTTCCATAGTCACTCCTTTGCTGACAATCTAAAACCCCTCTTGTTGGAGGCCTCGTACCCTAGAGAACTTTGTCAATTATCTAAGGCCCCCACCATGTGGAGGCCTTAGTATGAACACTTTTTGTTGTGTCTTAACTAGTCAATTTGTGTCTTAACTAGTCAATCTTGAACTTACTAATGGAGTTGATCAGCTCGTCAGCCAGTTGGGACAAGCCCCGGCTGGCACCAACGATCTCTTCCATGGCTGCGGACTGCTCTGTTACTGCGGCAGAAGCCTCTTCTGTGGACGCTGCATTCTGCTCTGCAATGGCGGACAGGCCTTGAATAGTGTCCAGGATTTCCGCCTTCTTTTGCTCCATGTTCTTCTCAGACACATTGAGGTTCTCAATGGCTTCAACAGCCCGTTCAACTGCCTTATAAATCTCTTGGTACTTGGCTTCCGTGTTGTTCACACTCTCCACCTGTTCTGCTAGGATCAAGTTCACTTGTTCGATGGACTTAACCGCCAACTTAGAGGACTCCACCAGTTCCTGAACGATCATGTCAATTTCCTTGGTGGACTCGGTGGACTGCTCTGCCAGTTTCCGAATTTCGTCTGCTACAACAGCAAATCCTCGACCAGCTTCGCCTGCCCTTGCGGCCTCGATGGCTGCATTGAGGGCCAAGAGGTTGGTCTGGTCAGCGATTGAAGCGATCATATTACTGGCCTCACCGATCTTGGCTGTACTTTCGTCAGTCTTCTGGATCACGGTGAAGATTTCTTGGGCTGCCGTATTGGTTTCCTTGGTCTTGTCAGAAAGACCATTTACGATCACAAGGCCCTGGTCAACCATGTTGACCATTACAGAAGATGAGTCATTCAGAGACTTCATAAAGCCCTTGTTGGCTTCAATCAGGTCGCCCAGTTCATAGGTCTTATTGGCACCAACTTCCGTACTGGAGGCCTGGTCAGTTGCCCCTTGGGCAATCTCTTCTATGGTGGTCGACACTTCGATAGCGGACTTGGATACTTCCTCAGAGGTCACCGTCATTTGTTCACTGGAAGCCGACACCTGGTGGGAGGACTCCACAATCCCACTGATCAGGGTGGCAAAATTTCTATTCATGTCGTTGAAGGCATTGGCCATGCGGCCGATCTCGTCCTTGCGACGGAGATTTTTGTCGGACACGGTCTGGGTCAAATCTCCGCTACCAATAACCATGGCAAACTCAGTGGCCTGCTTAACAGGAATCATGGTCACTCGGATGGCCATGAAGATAAAACCTGCTAGGATTACTGCACCGGCAACAAAGATCAACAATACGATTTGGGTAAAGCCCCGAAGACCACCAAAGGCTTCTTCGCTGTCAACCAGCTGAATGACCCCCCAACCGTTGATTTCCAGTGGCTTATAGGCCACGATGTAGTGCTTGCCATTGTACTCTGTTTCACCAATATCGGTGCCACCTGAAAGCACGGCATTGCCGAAGGAGGCCAGTTCTGGCATGTCCTTGATATTAACTTCGTCGTCCAGTAACTGCTGGTCTGCTGCATAAATGAGGGCCCCGTCTTTACCAATGAGGAAGTTGGTCCCCTTGTCCCCAATTGTATACTCCTCCATGATCCCAGGAATGGTTGCTAGGGACACGTCGGCTGCGATAAAACCAAATGGGTCACCATTGTCTTCCCTTACAGCTGTAATAGCTGACACTACAATAGTTCCCGTCCCCACGTCTGCATAAGGCGAGGTGAACTCCACCTTGTCACTGGACAGGGCCAGGTCATACCAAGGTCTTGAGCTAGCAACATAGTCCGGGTTTGAAACAAACCGGGTGTTGTCAATAAAGAAGTTGGCCCGGTCGTTGGCAATCCAAACAAAGAAGAGCTTGTCAAATGAATCATTGTAAGCCACCAGGGTGTCACTGACAGTCTTGTAGTTCGGATGCGTGGTGATCTGGCTATGGGTGTTCACATCCCGCAAATATCCACGGATGTTACGATCCTGGGCCCCTTGTCGTGCCACTTGTTCTGCTATGGCAAAGGTTTCCGACACGCTGACTACGGCAAGTTCTGTTTGTAACTCAATGTCCTTGTTGAGTTTCTCCATCAACTCCCCTTCAGTACTGGAGAAAAAAACCATCCACTGAGAGAAAAAATGATGAGGACTGCGATAATTGTTTCGAGTGTGAGTCTCATTACGATGGATCTTTGAAATATACCCATAATACCCCTCCCTGTTTCCCATTTACTGTACATGAAGGTTTATACCCAACGTTGTCGAAAATCATCGTTTCCCCTTACTTTTTTACATGATAATGCCAGAAAAAAGTAAGAGGTACACATTTTAACCTGTGTACCCCTGGGATTGAGTGTTTTCAGTTGTTTGATTTACTATAAAAAGCATAGAATTAGCTATAAAATCATACAATTTCACTCTCTTTTTCATCAAGATATTGTACGATCACCCTACGGAAATCCTCCCCATAGGTTTGATATTTCTTTTGGCCAATTCCTTTGATTTCCATGAAGGCGTCTTCAGTAATTGGAACATGGGTCGCCAGTTCTCTGAGAACCGCATTGGAGAAAACCACATAGAGGGGAACCCCCTTGGCGTCAGCCAGGTCAAACCGCAGGCTGGCCAATCTGTCATAGAGGTCTGGGTATTTGGCCTCTGTCACCGCTGCCTTCTTCTGGGCCTTCTTCTTGGGTTTCAGATCCAACCGTGTCCGTTTCATGGAGATGCGCTCTTGCCCCTTTAACAATTTCCTGGCGGTTTCATTGAGCTTGAGGACTGGGTATTCGTCAGCTGTCATATGGATATAACCCTTGGAAACCAAAAACATGATCAGTTCTCTTACCACGGGAACTGACTGGTCTTTTAAGAGGCCATAGGTGGATACCTGGTCCAGCCGCCATTCTCTGATTTTTTGAGTTTTTGCCCCGCGGAGGACCTGGGTTACAAGACTGACCCCATACCGCTGGCCCACCCGGTAAATGCAAGACAGGACTTTTTGGGCTTCCTCTGTCACATCCACTTCTTCTGACTCGTCTAAACAGTTGCTACAACTGTTGCAATGAACGTCAACAGCGTCTTCCCCAAAGTATTTTCGTATTTGACCCTTTAGGCAGTCATTGGTATGACAGTAGTCAATCAGGGTCTGTAGGTTCTCCATTTGGATGATCATCCGGTCTCTATCGCTGGCACTTTGGCCAATGAGCAGCTTTTGCTTGACGATGTCAGAGGAGTCATACATGAGGATACAATCACTGGCTTCCCCATCTCGGCCTGCACGACCAGCTTCCTGATAATAGGCCTCCATGTTCTTGGGCATATTATAGTGGATGACAAAACGGACATCTGGCTTGTCAATCCCCATGCCAAAGGCATTGGTCGCCACAACGATCTTCTTTTTGTCCATCATGAACTCTTCTTGAACAAGGCTTCTTTCCCACCCCTCCATACCGCCATGGTAGGGGGCCGCTTCAAATCCGGCGGATTGGAGCTTGTCGGCAACGGATTCTACGGACTTCCTGGTGGCACAATAAACAATGCCCGAATGGTCTTCGGGGCTTTCCTTGAGCCAGTCCTTGAGGAAGCGAAATTTATCCGCTGGCTTAACGACCTTATAGGTCAAGCTGTCCCGGTCGACTCCCGAGATAAAGACATGGGGTGCCTGTAAACCCAGCAAGGATAGGATGTCCTCCCGGACAGCCTTGGTTGCTGTGGCCGTAAAGGCCGTCAGTACAGGACGCTTGGGCAAACTGGTCACCCAGCCTTGAATGTTTCTATAAGAGGGCCTAAAATCATGGCCCCATTGACTAATGCAATGGGCCTCGTCCACAGCCACCATGTCAATGGACGTGTATCTAGTGATCTGAGAAAAGGCACCGGACAAGAGGCCTTCCGGGGCTACATAGACAAGCTTGTAGGCTCCCGACTGGATGTCCATAACCCTTGCCTGAACTTGGTCGCTGGACAGGGAGCTGTTAATAAAGGTGGCCGGTATGCCTACCTCATTGAGGCCTTCCACCTGGTCCTTCATAAGGGCTATCAGGGGGGAAATCACCACGGTGATCCCTTCTTGTAATAGGGCTGGAATCTGAAAACAGAGGGATTTACCGCCGCCTGTTGGCATAATCACCAAGGCGTCACTCCCTCTGCGAATATTGCTTATAATGTCCTCTTGGCCAGGCCGAAAGGCGTCATAGCCAAAATGTTGTTTGAGTAACTGATGCATGTGGTCTCTCCTTTATACGCTAAGGAGAGTATACCATACTTTCGGAACTACAAATACCATAATATGGTATTTTTATTGAACCAATCTTGGTTTTGAAAGTGGCAGTGAGATCACTTCAATGCCATCACCAATCAGGTCGATGTCGTTTCCATTGATCTTAACCTCTTTGGCTATCACACGACCACGTATGGTAATGTTGTTCCCATTGATGTGAATTTCTCCATTTGGGGCATATAATATCCCGTCCACGGTGATGTCATTCCCATTGATTTTGATGTCTCGACCGGCATAAAGGGCCACCTGGTCATTGGTGGTCGCACTGAGGGCATTACCGTTTAGTCGAATGTCCTGTTCGGCCAGGAGGGCACCTGCCCCTTGAATCTGATTGCCATTCAAAGTAGCCGTACCCGTTACATAGACAGAATTGTCCACGTAAACGGTGTTGCCATTGAATTTTTTGTTACCTGTATAGGCATACCCAGAAGTCTGGGCCTGATTTCGTACTTCGTCCATATAATCTGGCATGGCCATGACACTGGAGTTGGGAAACTGCATACCCACGCTGATGGCCCCCCCATTGATTTCTATGCCATCAACAGCCTCAGCTGCCCCGGTCAACTCAATGAGGTTTCCGTTGATCCGCAGCTCGTCATTGGTATGGGTCGTTCCGTCGATGAGGAGGTCATTACCGTTCAGGTTTAAGTTGTTGGTCGTTGATCCAGAAAACAAGGTGTAGCTAAATACGGAGTCTGCTCCCCCTTCAGCTGCAGCAAGTCCACTTACGTCAAAGGTTTGGATACCAAGAACACGCATAAATGTGGTTTCTAGAACAATATCCGTGGTGGCAGTCAAACGTCCATTTTGTGTGACCACTGCCACATCCTCTTCATCTAACCCATTGGCAACAGCATATTGAACAGCAACATTGCGGGCAGCGTTCATGTCTGGAAACTCCTGAGCGCCCGCTAAAACAGCAGCGTCCAAGGCGTTCTGAATACGATAGCGCTCCATATAGGCCAGGCCTGAGTCCATGGCCAATCCTGCTGCCCCCATGAGGACAGCCATGATGAGGACCGTAAGGACGGCAGTAGAACCTCTTTTATTGGAAAGTATTGTTTTTAACCCTGCTATGAATTGTCTTCCCATGATCCACCTCTTTCAGTGCATAGGCTTCCTATTGTCTCCATGGTAAATCATTTACAAGACGGTTAACACCCACTTTAGATGGAAAAGGAGAGGACTTAAGTCTCCTTAATGGTCCTCTCCTTGCTGAATACTATACTTATTGATTTTTCTATGGAAGGATCGACGGCTAATGCCCAGCCGATTGGCTGCATGGGTGATGTTCCACTTACATTCGTTTAAGGCCTGTCGAATGAGTTTTTCCTCTGTGGAGTCCTTTTGTACCACCAGGCTAATGGTTTCCTTACCTGTATAGTCACGAATACCCTGGGGGAGGTCTTCCATCTGGATTTGGTCTCCCTCACTGATGACCAGAAGTCGCTCGATGATCAGTTCCAACTCCCTGACATTGCCTGGCCAGTTATATCGACGCAGGGCCTCCAGGGCCGCCCCAGAAAGGGCCTTGTTCCTTTGCTCTTGAGTAACAGCCAGGCTGGACATAAACAAGTCAATGAGACCATCCAAGTCTTCTTGTCGGTCCCGCAGGGGGGGAACTTCCATGGGAACCACATTGAGTCTGTAAAAAAGGTCTTCCCGGACTTGGCCTGACTCAACCAAGGCTTCAAGGACCTTGTTGGAGGCCGTGATGATGCGTACATCCAAGGGAATGATCTGATTGCTTCCCAAACGTTGAATATGCTTTTGCTGAATGGCCCTGAGGAGCTTGACCTGGATCATGCCAGGCAGGTCATTGATTTCGTCTAAGAAAAGGGTTCCCCCTTCTGCCAGCTCAAATCTGCCAATTTTTCTTGCCCTTGCACCTTCAAAGGCATCCTCTTCATAACCAAAGAGTTCCCTTTCTAGGATTTCCCCCGGAAATGCCGCACAGTTGACCCGGATAAAGGGTTCTTCCTTGCGGGTGCTAGCCCTATGAATGGCCCTGGCCACCAGCTCTTTGCCCACACCGGCTTCTCCGTACAAATAAATGGTCACCGTTGTGGAGGCCACTTTTTCAAGGGTCTGGGTCAAGTCCTGCATCTTGGGGCTATGGGTAATGAGCAAGGAGGCCTGGTCTACCGTTTCCATGGCATTTTCATTGCTCTGCTGAAGGAGCTCGGTCTTGGCTAAGGCTGTGATGACTTCATCGATATCAAAGGGCTTTCGAATGTAGTCACAGGCCCCCATTTTTAGGGCATGGATGGCTGTGTCCACCGTTGCAAATGCCGTCATGACAACCACCTCTATGGCCGGATTGATCTCTTTGGTCTTTTCCAAGAGGGTAATTCCATCAATTTCGGGCATACGGATATCCGTCAGCAAAATATCTACCTTACTGGACTGCAATAGGGCCAAGGCTTCTTGGCCGTTCTGGGCCACTAAAACACGGTAGCCTTCTTGACTTAAAACCCGCTTCAATAGGGTTTGTAAGTTTTTTTCATCCTCAGCGATTAACACGGTTATGGTATTCATGATTGTACCTCTAGTGGTATGGACAGGGCCATGGTCGTTCCCATTACGCCGTCAGAAGTTAGGGTAATCGTCCCCTTGTGATTTTCGATGATCCGGGCACAAATGGCCAAGCCCAGACCAGTTCCTTCATTTCTGGTGGTGAAAAAAGGTTCGAATATCTGCTCTTGGTTTTTTCGGGAGACCCCTTCCCCTGTATCGGACACCGTCATGTGGAGGGTTTGGGTTTCAGGGTCCAAGTGGCCAACAACCCGAATATGACCGCCCCTGGGCATGGCCTGCATGGCGTTCACATATAGGTTAATCAAGACCTGTTTCATTTGGTCAAAGTCAAGGAAGACCTGGTCCATGACCGGTAGGTCCACTTCTATGGTGACCCCCTGTTGGTCTGCTTGGGCCTGTAAGAGGTTGGTCACGTCCTGAACGAGGGTGTCCATCCGACTCCAAGTCTTTTGGGGCAGACTTGGCTTGGCAAAGGTCATAAATCGTTCAATTATGGCGTCTAAGCGATCCACCTCTGTTAAGATCACTTGAATGTCATCGTAGGCTTGGGGATTGTCCTTGACGTTACGTTGGGCCAGCTGGGCATATCCCCGGATGGCCGCCAGGGGATTCCGTATTTCATGGGCCACTCCGGTGGAAAAGGCTCCTAACTCGGTAAGCCTTTTGGTCCGGTTGACACTGTCTTCAAATTGACGTTTCATGTCCTGGTTTTGAATGACCACAGTTAGGCCAATCAGGGTGTCATTCATATCTGTTTGTCTTAAGGTATTGAGGACCACAGGAATCCAGTCTCCCTTGGTACCTTGGATTTTGCAGATTTCTTCGATATGTCTACCCGGCTGTTTGACCCGGTCTGACAGCCTGCTGAAAAAATAATCCAGTGGCCCCTCATGGTCCTGGTGGACATTGGCCCCCACCAACTCACACTGGTTACACTCTAATATGTCCAGGGCTGCAGGATTGACCGATGTAATTGACCCTTGGTGGTCAAGGGTGATGATTCCCCCAGGGATTTGGTCTAGGAAACGGGACATACTTCGGTTGATGTCCTCCACATAGGCCACCTGGCCGGACTTCTGTAAAACTTCCTGCATGAGGAAGTTCAACTCATCCAAGAGGGCGTCAAAGGCATTGGTCAGGCTCTTCACTTCGTCCGATGACTGAGCATGGGCATAGAGCTGGTTGCCCTTGGTCATTTGTTGGATTTTACCCACAAGGACCCGGATTGGCTCTGTCAGTTGCTTGGACACAACCATGGCGAGAATCATAAAAACCACCAGGGTAAGTAGGATCACCAGTAAAATGACCCGTGCCAGGTTAAACAAAAGGGAAAAGGCATTGGTCAAGGGTTGCTCAATGACCAAGACCCACTCCTCGGTTTAGGTGGGATAAAGCTGGATGGGATGGACGGCTGTCATGTACTGACTGCCGGCTCTTTCTGTGTAATTGATGCCACTGACGAGGTGGTCAACTTCCTTTTCAGTTCCTTTTACCAGGCTGACACGGCTCTTGGTTTCCTCCTCCACTTGACGGAGGATGTCCTCGATGGCGTCAAACCGCATTTGCTCAACCACAGCCCCCACAAACTCGCCCTTGTCAAAAAGAGGGGCCGAGAAATACAGGGCCAGGTGTTGGCCCTTGGTAGCGGCGTTTCCCTTGGAACTTTGGACTTGAATATTGGATATGTAGCTGGACTTGCTGAGAAAGCGTTGTCTGGCTGTGAGATAGGTGTCTGATTTTTCTGTGGGTGCTGTGAAAACAACTTGTCCATTCTGGTCAAGGACGTAAATGGCTTCATAAGTCTGATACTCTTCCATGAAGCTATCCAAGTAGGCGGTCTTTTACTCACGGCTCAGTTGATTGGTCACCAGGATATTGGAAGCCGCCAAGACCCGAATATCTGCTGAACGCTCAAAAAGGAAACGATCAATTTTATTGGTCGTTTCCTTTGCCAGTGTATTGAGTTCTCGTTCCTCAGACATTCGAACACTGTCATAGAGGTTTGAACTGAAGATCACACCCAAAACCACTGTAAGGGCCAGGGTGAGTCCTATAAATATCAACATGATTCGCCATTGTAGCGATCCGCTTAAAATCCGTTTCACAGGTCTACTCCGATGGTACAGGATCATTTACTTGGTGGAGGTAGGCTCTTACACCCTTCCAAATCGCCCCCTTGGTACAGGCGTCTATGGACACCAGGGTGACATTCTGCCCCCATTGTTCTAGGGCCGCAAGGTCATAACCATTTTTTAAGACCTGTTTGCTCCTGGACACAATGGCTTGTTCCGGACAACCATAGACACAGCGCATGCACTGCATACACCGGTCATGGAAGACGGGCTTGCCCTCAGGGTCCAACTGGATATTCAGGGCAGGGCAGGACCGTTCACACCAACCACATGAGGTACACTGGTCGTTGGTTTTTAGCTGCTTGCCAAACCGTCTTGCATTGTGTTTTTCCTGACGTGCCAGCCAAGGTTGTTTTTTTGCCTTTTTATGTTTTGCTTCAATGGTCTCATAGTCAGTGTCCTTGCCGACATTGGAAGCTAGTTCTTGCCCATGGGCTACCTGGTCTAGACTACTTTCACTGGCCATGAGATTTTGACAGACTTGATCGACTGCCTTGGGTAGGCTGCGCATGAGCCAAAGACTGGCCTGGACATTGGTTTCCACCAGCCAATTGGAGGGCATGACCATCATGGACTCATGGACCACCTGGCCTCCCAGTCTTTCCAGTCTCTCCTTGACCCGATCCCTACAAGAGGTATTGGGCCACATGTCTCCCCCTGCTGACACAGAGACAACAGCCACTTTTGTAGACGACAAATCTGGCAGGATGTGCCGCAGTTGGGTGAGAAAATGGTATACCGGTAGGGGCGCATCGGTTGCGTGTACGGGGTATAAGAGGACAAGCCTCTTGGTTTTCCTGAGTCGCTTGGCAATCCGTTCAATGGGGATGGGCGCGTCCAGGGAATACCACTTGGTCCCCTTGCCCATTTTGTCTTTCATTTCCTCTGCAATCCTCTTGGTTCCGCCGGTTCCTGAAAAATAACATATTGTCCAAGGGTTCATGGAATACCTCCTCACCATAGTCCTTGTTAGTATACCATATGTAAACGGTCTATTTTTATGAGCAATGTGGCCTATGTAGGCTTATACCCCCTTTGGGTCCATCTACTTTAAAAGCGGCAAAAACAATAGGAGCACCCGTTGAATGACACAACAAGTGCTCCAATTTAACTTTGTAGACTAACTTATAAAACACCCTCTGCGATCAATTGGTCGATCTTTTCGTCACTATAATCAAAGAACTCTTTTAGGAGTTCCCGGTTATGCTGGCCAAGTAGGGGGGCTGGGGACTCAATGCCACCCGGAGTGTCACTCATTTTAATGGCAACACCAGGCATTTTTAGCTTGCCCGCCTTGGGGTGGTCCACTTCAACGATCATGTCACGGGCAAGGACCTGCTCGTTTTCCAGTACCTTGTCCACGTAGTTGATCGGGCCGTTTGGAACACCTGCCTCGTCGAAGATCTTGCTCCATTCCTCTGTGGTTTTTTCCACCAGTTTGGCAGCAAGGATGGGGCGAAGTTCGTCGTAGTTGTTGTTTCGCTCTGGATTGGTGGAGAACTTGGGATCGTCGACGATGTCCTCCAGGCCAGCTACGCCACAGAAACGCTTCCAGATGGTGTCATTACCAACAGCGATAACAATTTTGGAGTCCTTGGAGTCAAAGGGCTCAAAGGGAACGATGGACGTGTGTCGGTTGCCTGCTGGCTTGGGCACTTCCTTGGTTACCACATAGCGGGCAATGGCATTTTCCAGCATGGCCACCTGGCAGTCTAACATAGCCACGTCCACTTTTTGACCCTTGCCAGACTCGTTGCGGTGGTTGAGGGCTGCTAGGACGCCTATGGCAGTAAACAAACCTGCAGCAATATCACCAATGGACGGACCCACACGTGTGGGTTCCCCACCCTTGGCACCTGTAATACTCATAATGCCGCCCATGGCCTGGACAACGCCGTCATAAGCAGGTTTTTTGCTATAGGGGCCCGAATGGCCAAAACCCGAACTTGCCGCGTATACAATCCGTGGGTTGATCTCCTTGAGGACGTCGTAGCCTAGACCCAGCTTTTCCATGGTCCCTGGCCGGAAGTTTTCCACAATGACATCCACGTCTTTGACTAGTTCTTTTAGGAGGGCCTTGCCCTCTTCGTGTTTGAGGTTGAGTGTCATGGACCGCTTGTTACGGTTCAAGCTCATGAAGTAGGCACTTTCACCATTTTGGTAGGGGCCGAAATGTCTTGAGTCGTCTCCAGTCTTGGGCATCTCTACTTTTATGATGTCCGCTCCCAAGTCACCGAGAAGCATGGTACAGTATGGACCTGCCAAAACACGGGTTAGATCGAGTATTTTTAATCCTTCTAATGGTCCCATGGGTTCCTCCCATTCTTTCCTGTGGTTATCAAATCAGTTGGTATACTAGGAGAGCCCACCATTTGGTGAGCTCAGCCTAGGAAAGGGTTATGTTAATTCATGGAGCAGAAATTTAAACTTCTTCGTCGAATGCTACGATTCGGCAGAATGCAGACTCGCCGCCCTGGAATTTCCATGGGAAGCAACCAATGATCAGACGCTTGTTGAGTACTTCGTCAATTTGACCACCTAGGTTTTCTGCGTGGATAATTTCGTGTGGCTTAGGGAATACGTGAATGTGCATTGCCTGGTACGTCTTTGGCCACTCGTAGATTTCATTTAGTTCTTTGCCATACTTCTTCTGCATGTACTCGTCACAAATCTTAGCTTCGCCTGGCTCCCAGTCACGGATTTTTGTGTTCATTGGGTGGTCAGCAGAACCACAGTCCACGCCGATCCACTTGATTTCCATGTCCTTGCACCACTGTGGGAAGTCCATAGATGGACCAGGGTGACGTAGCATGTAACGACGCTCGTCTGCTTCTGGTTGGTCCCAACCATACTTGTGGTAGCCAGTGTTGATGATCAGGATGTCGCCCTTCTTCACTTCAACACGGTCCATGATGTCCTGTGGTGTGTAAATGCCATAGTCTTCAGCCATGTCAGACAGGTCAACAACTACGCCAGGGCCGCATAGTTTTTCCAGCTCTAGAGAAGCGATGTCACGGCCGGACGTGTCAAAGTGTAGGGGACCGTCAAGGTGTGTACCAATGTGGTTGGATGTTGTGATCAGCTGGCCGTTGGCTCCGTTTGGAGACAGACGCTTAAAGAATTTTACTTGTAGTGGCTCATATGTAGGCCATGGTGGTGTCAGATGGCTTGTGTTCTGAGAAAGGTCATACATTTTCACGTTTTTGAAAAAGTTCATGTGGTATCCTCCTTATATTGGCTGCACGTCGCAGCTTCATCCTATGTTGTTTCGTGCTATCTTACGCTGTGCTAGGTTGGATGGGCCCTAATTGGGTTTTCCATCGGGAAAGCTTACTTGATCTTGCCTTCAGCTTCCATTTTATTGACAAACGCTTCAAGAGCGTCTTCAAAACATTTCATTGGTGGTCTAACTAGACCTGCACCTACCTGGCCAACACCTGGGTCCTTGTGGGCAATACCCGTGTTGATGATAGGAAGAATTTGCGTTTCAATTACCTTGCGGATATCAATACCTGTAGGTGTACCTCGGAAGTTCATAGTCGGCATTTTGTAGGCCTCATTCTCTTCCTCAGTAATCTCATACATGCTGGTGGAATAGTGGATAGCGTCCTGTGGCGTACCGCCAACAAACTGAACAATTGCTGGAGCCGTTGCCATGGCAAAGCCGCCAATACCGCTGGTTTCTGTAATTACAGAGTCACCAATGTCTGGGTTGGCGTCGTCTTTTGTATACCCAGGGAAGAAGAGGCCATCAATAATTTCTGCTGGTGCTGTAAACCACTGGTCACCAATGCCGGAAACCCGGATACCAAACTCTGTACCATTTCGAGCCATGGTCGTAACGATTGTTGAGTTTTCAATCCCTGCTGCCGGGTCAAGGGCCGACTTACAGGCTGGCATGGTTAGGTTGAGGAAGAAGTGGTCATTGGAGTGCATAAACTTGAGCACTTCTGCTTTCTCGTCATTGGAGAAGTCTGTCATAACAATATATGGGGCAATTTCACGGATAAAGAGTGAGGTGCCCGCCTTATTCCGGTTGTGGCCTTCATCACCCATTTGAACAACCTGAGCAATCATGGACTTGAGGTCAATGTTGCCTCGTAGCTTAAGGGCTGCTGTCAGAACAGGGGCCAGGGTCTTTTCCATCCACTGGAGTCTTTCAATAACTTCTTCACTGAAAGCGCCATAGCGGAGAACCTTACCCAGACCTTCATTTAATGTACAGTAAGCCAGGTTGCCAAAGGCTTCATTTTTAATGATCCATACTGGCATGGAGGCTGTAACAACACCCGCCATTGGACCTACTGCATTGTGGTGGTGGCAGGGGTCAAACTTGATTTCACCAGAAGCAGCTAGCTTGCGTGCTTCTTCTTCATTGGCTGCTAGGCCTTCATATATCAAACCGCCAATTACGGCACCCTTTAGGGGGCCACTCATGTTTTCCCACTTGATTGGTGGACCTGCATGAAGGATGGTCTTTTTGTCCATACCCGGAATGTCCTTCTCTGCAACACCAATTCCAATTATGGTCGGTTGTGCTTTTTGTAGTCTTTCTAAAGCTTCGGCATTCGCCTTATTAATTAGATCTTTCAACGCTTCCTCTCCTTTACTCGACTATTTCAACCGATCCAGTAGAGCCCGTAGTTTAGGGTTTCCACCTGCAACAGGTCGCCAGTTCATTTGTAGTGCCTCAACCTCTTGGTTCTTCAGGTCCTTCTGGAAGGATTCAAGACCCATGTTGATCACCTTTAGTTCCTTTTGGAATAGTTCATTGATCTTACTCACTGTTTGCTCCCTCCTATGCCTGCACCTTTGACATAATCCGTTGTACCAACCGAACTGCCTGTGCATTGGACGGCATGACAATGATATCTTGTGCCTCAAGGGTTGCCTTGGAAGCGTCTAACCCCTGTGGATCATTTGCTGTACCTGTAATGGATGCCACCACTACGATTTCCTTGCCTTCTTTTTGAAGTTTCCTTCTCACGTCGGCTATAGAGTTGGCCACTTCAGCAGCCGGGTCCTCGTGGGCCCCGTAGCCGATTACGATGTCCACTAGACATACGGCAACCGTCCCGTCAATGTCCGTGGCAAATCGGTCAGACCGGGTGGATGGGTCAATCATTGGGTGGGGACGTCCAACTGTAAACTGGTCTTCCCCAAGGTCCAGGCAAACATTGCCTGTCAGGTTGTCCAGGTCCTTGAGCTCAAACTCAGGAGACAGTGGAATATTGGAGTAAATACCACCCAGGGTATTGCCGAGAACCTTCATGGCTTCATCGGCCAGGGTACCGCCGGTATAGAGGCCTCTAAAGACTTTTTGGTCTGGCTTGAGCTTGGCCAGTTGGGCTTCAACCATGGCATCGACTTCAGCTTCAGGCTGGGTAAAGCCCGTCGCGTCCGTAGGCATTTCACCTTTGGCCAGTGCTACAGCCTTAAGGGCCGCATCTTCTAAAGTAATACAAGCATAGGCGCCAACTTCTTTAATGGCTTCTGGGTCACCACCAATGAAGTCTACAACCACTGGCTTGTCTGTTTCTTTTGTCATGGCCAGGATTTTCTTTGCAACCTCAGGTGCTGGCGGCTTGGAAATAAGGACGATGACTTCTGTCTGAGGGTCAGCCATGAGGGCTTCCATGCCCTGGATCATCATGAGACCACCAATTTCAGACTTTAGGTCACGGCCACCGGTACCAATGACCTGGGAGCAACCTGAACCGAATTTATCGATAAGGGCTGAAACTTCTTGAGTACCTGTACCGGACGCACCTACTATGCCAATCGGGCCCCTTCGGACTACATTGGCAAAGGCCAGGGGCACACCATTGATAATGGCTGTACCACAGTCAGGTCCCATCATGAGAAGTCCCTTTTCAACAGCTTTTTGTTTGAGTTTTAATTCGGATTCAACTGACACATTGTCCGAGAACAACATGACATGGAGGTCCTTGTCCAGAAGTTTGGAAACTTCTTCTTCCGCATATTGACCAGGAATGGATACCACGGCCATATTGGCGTCCGGCATCATTTCCACTGCGGCCTCTAGGGTCACTGGCTGATAATCACTGCCCGACTCTACTTTCTTTTGTGTCAGCAGCTCGTCAACTTTTAGAATCACAGCTTCCATGACCTCGTTCGAGTCCACGTCTGCTGCGATAAAAAAGTCATTGGCCGAAACATCACTGAGGCCCGGACTTCCCAGTCCCAGGTTTTCAACCAATTCCAGGTTGAGCTCTGTTCCCATACCAACCAGTACTTCCTTCACGCCTTCCATGGTTTTGATATCCTTGGAAATCAGCATGAGGGTCACGG
Source organism: uncultured Peptostreptococcaceae bacterium (assembly GCA_964342805.1). Classification (GTDB taxonomy): domain Bacteria; phylum Bacillota; class Clostridia; order Peptostreptococcales; family Acidaminobacteraceae; genus CAYFHQ01. The sequence continues at coordinate 103,585 of CAYFHQ010000001.1, forward strand.
AGTCGTAATAGGAATTTTTACGAACGTCCAGTTGTATCATGAGCGTTTCCTCCTTCATTTATTCGTTTCAGCAGCAATTGACACATGCAATATACGCCGAATAAAAAATCGGTTCCTGAGCTGGAGCCTGTTCCCATGGCGGCGGTAACCAACTTTTCAAAAGAAGGTTTTACGTCGTAGAACATGGCTTGAACCACCGCCCGGTAGTTGTCGGCCACCTTCCCCCTAGAACCATGCTTCAGCATTTCTTCACTGACCTTGGTCGTGCGGCCAATGCAGAGGGTGTACAATTTATCCAAGTGGACCAGGAGTTTTTGCTTGTCTCCATGGTTCACCTTGTTGTCATAGATTTGGGTAATCATGAGGCCCAGTAAAAAGTCGTCTGTGGAGGGGGTTAAACCCGGTCCAAACCCAGTGAACTTGGGAAGCAAACGGTAGAGGCCTTGGTCATCTTGGTCCAGGTTTAACTGGATGATGTCTCTCAATCGATCTCCAATGAACTCGGCATACTCATTCAGGTCTGGGCATTCCTCTAGGGTGATGGTCCCTGGTGAATCAAAATCAAGGCAGGTGATGAGTTTGGCTATGCCACCCATGGCACCCTGTTCTATGATTTTCTCTCTGAGGGCTTCCATACGTGGGGGTCTTTCTACAAGATCCAAGGGTCTTGTTTTCCCCTGGATTCCTTCAGACCATTCCTCCGCATTTTGAAAGCGTATTTCCCGTTTGTTGGCTACAAACTGGAGGCCATACTCATGGATTTCCACCACATCGTCTTGGTGTATATTCTTGATTTCCCGTCTATTGATTTCAACAATGCCACTCATGGGACCAATGGTCTTCTCTGGGGTTAAAAACGTCATGAGGTTGCCTGTTTCATCGATGATGTTAAAGGCGTCCTTAAACACAGAGTGTACTCTTGCGGTCTCCCCTTTATGGGCGACCAGGTAGGTCTTTAGGTCCCCGGCAATGCGTACTCCAACCATGCCGACCTCTTTCTTGGTGCTTATACTTATGCACTCCCCCCATCCTTCTGTAACACGTCTAGAATTTTCAGTGCAATATGCACATTGAGGGTCACATTTGGATCATTAAAATCAATGTTGCCAATCTCTTTGATCCGTTGCATCCGGTAAATAACTGTATTGTAGTGGGTATACATTTCCTCTGATACCTTCTTGAGGTTGCAACCACATTGGTAGTACATTTTTAGGGTTTCCAGAAGTTCAGCGTCCTTGTCCCGGTCATACTCCACAATGGGACCCAGGGTTTCGGTGAAGAACTGCTGGAGTTCCGGTTGGATCTCTTCATGGGACAAGATCCGGTAAATACCCAGTTCATCGAAATGAAGGATGCTGGGTTGCTCATTATTCAGGGCTAACTTTTGCAGGGACCGCTGGGCCTCCCGGTAACTCTTGTAGAGTTCCTTATAGTTGCCATAAACCCGTCCAACCCCGATGGAAATGCGGTTATGGATGTTTTCCAGCTTGCCAAAGCTCAATAGGTCTTTTGAAAACTGTAGCATTTGGTCCTTCATGACTTCCTCAGGGGTTTGATAGTCAAAACCTAAAAGGAAGATGACCCGGTCACTCTTATTGCCATAGATCATTTCGCCCTTGTAGAACCGTTGCAAACGTTCGACCACACTAATCAGTTTTGCATTCAACTGTTTGAGCATTTTCGAGTTGTTGGGTGTATATTTAACGTCGTTATTGATTTCAGTTAAAGAAGCCACAATGACCCCATATAGATTTCCCTTGTTGAAATCAAAATAGGAGGCTTTCTCGATGGCCCTAAACTGCTGGCTTTCGTTACTGGATAACAACTCCTCAATGAACTCGATTTTGTGTTTGTTCTCATTCTCATATACAGAGAGCTTCTTGGATGAATTGAGGGCTATCAAGGAGGTTGCCGCCTCGATCACAAAAAGGGTGGTTTCAGAAATGTCACCTTCCACATCCCAAAGGACAACATTTCCGTAGGAAATCTCGTCGGAATAGATGGGGATCATGAGGCGATTGATCTCTTGGTCGCCGATCTTGTCCAAGTGGGTTTCAATTCCCTGGTCTCGGACAACCCGCTTCTTCCTGGTGGTCTTACTCTGGAAGAGGGTGTCAACGATGGGCTGGATTTCTTTTCTAAAATCCTCGTCTGCAACAATGACGTAGTCCTTGAAAATCTCCTCTGTAATGGCAACAGGTGCGCCCACCACTTCATGGATCATGGAAGCGATTTCCACCAAATCCCCTCCCCGTAACATGATTTCCTTCAGTTGATTATTGAACTGGTCAATCTGCATGAGTAGTTTGGTTTGTTTACTCACCACATTGGTCAGGACAGATGTAATCACGTCACCAAAGGACACGTCCAGGGGAATAGATACAATGGGAAAGGACAAGGCGTTGGCCGTTTCTACAACGCTTTGAGGTAGTTCTTCAATATATCGCTTTGTCTTTATACCGATCCCGGCCACGCCAATGTTCTTCATGGTAGGGATCAGGTCGTTGAGCTTTTGGACATCGTCCCGGATGGAATAGGCTGTGGTCAGCAAAAATTCTCCAGGTTTGACCCAGTTGACAATGTCGGGTACTTCCATAACGTTTACAGTGGTTATGGTATTTTCTAGACCCTCATG
>CAYFHQ010000002.1:0-104602 GCA_964342805.1 uncultured Peptostreptococcaceae bacterium
AAGCTTCTTAGCGCCGATGGTACTTGGTGGGAGACTGCCTGGGAGAGTAGGACGTTGCCGGTTTTAAGAAAGATCTAAGCATTTGCTTAGGTCTTTTTTATTTGTCCAGATTTCCGTGTAACTGCCCAGTGTGACTTTCCAAAGGCTTTTTCTCACAGTTGGCCTCAGGGAGTGGTTTCAGGGCTGCCTCCAAGTGTATGAGTCACTCTATAAGGGCCTTACATTCCCATATCATCGATACATACCTGAGCCCCCTTGAATCCTCTTGCCCACATTGTGGGGATGATATGTGGATAGGCTCCACCTTCTCCATAGAAATGATCCACAAGTGACATAGGTCATGGGGACGTCTAAGACTCTTGTATGGACAGTAGGTAATTGGTCTCTACCACTAGATCTAGTGGGTGGAGAATTGCTTGCCTACACTTCATTGTAGTTTGTTCCAGTTTTTTCGTGTTCCCAAAGATTTTCTATTTTTATGTACTTTTCACAGAAGAATCAGGTCTACATAAGATTGATAGACTTCAAAGCCTGTAGTTGGCCTGATTGGGATTGTCGAATTTCGCCGTCAAGTGTGAGGTTACTACAAAAATCACCCTGAAAAAGTGAATGTATACCGATTGACTGTCGGATTGACAAGGAAAAGCCCGTTGTGAAGAAAAAAGGTCGGTGGTACAATATATAGTGGTTGGTCATGGTAGTCAACCACAAGATATCCACAAGGGCTTGTGTATAACTTGTTAGTAAACCAAGAAGCAGTTGGTTCATGGAGGGAAAATCCCATCAAGGAGGCACTGCTTATACATAAAGGATGTTTTTGCTTATTCAAGGGACTCCTGTGAGGGGACCAATAGTGAAAACCATACAAGAAGAACTAGTTGGAGGGAACCATGGTTAAGGTTGTGAAAAGAGACGGTCGCAAGGTTGATTTTAACTTTGAGAAGATCGCACGAGCCATTCAAATGGCAATGAAGGAAACGGAAGAAGGGATCGATGAGGCCTTGAGCCTGTCCATCTGTGAAACCATCCAGAGCGATATCAGCGAAAGAAGTGAAGTGGAAGTTGATGAGCTTCAGGATATGGTGGAACTCCACTTGATGGCCAGTAGCCGTAAGGACGTAGCCAAGCGCTACATCATCTACCGTTCAGAGCAGGACAAGAGCCGGATCCGTAGAAAAAAAGAAGACCACAGACTCCTAACCGATGATTTCATTTCAAAATATAAGCACTCTGACGCTCCTATGGCGCAGTTGGGTAACTTTGTTTACTACCGAACCTACTCCCGGTGGTTGCCGGATGAAAAAAGAAGAGAACACTGGTGGGAAACGGTGCGCCGGGCGGTTGAGTACAACTGTTCACTGGTTCCAACAACGCGATCAGAAGCCCAGGAACTCTTCGATAACATCTTCAACCTGCGACAGTTCTTGTCGGGTCGTACCTTCTGGGTAGGAGACACAGACGTAGCCAAGCATTATCCAATGGCCAATTACAACTGTTCCTTCCAGATTATTGACAGCTTCCACTCCTTTAGAGATGTATTCTACCTCCTAATGGTTGGTTCCGGCGTTGGTGTTCGGGTCCTCCAGGACGACGTAAAGAAAATGCCTAGAATCCGTACGGACTATGAGCTGATACATAAGGATTACACGGCCATTTCCATGGCTGAGCGTGAAGATAACTCCAGCCTGGAGTTCTTCTATAACTCCACAGTAAAAATCACTGTGGGTGATTCTAAAGAAGGCTGGGTACAGTCCCTAGATTACTTCTTTAAACTCTTAACCAGCAATGAGTACAGAAACATCAAAACCATTATTGTTGACTACGACCACGTCCGTCAAAAAGGTGAAAAACTTCGTACATTCGGCGGGACGGCCAGTGGCCACTCCAGCCTAAAGAACATGTTCGAAAAGATCAGCCGAACAGTGAAGAAGGCTGGCCTTCTAGACGGTGCCCAAGACGAAAAGAAGCGTATTAAGCTTAAGCCAATTGATTGTCTGGATATTGCCAATATCATTGGTGAAAACGTAGTGGTTGGCGGTGTTCGCCGGACTGCTGAAATTGTTTTGGTTGACCAAGACGATAATGAGGCCATTGACGCCAAGTCCCACCTCTACAAGCAGGTGGAAGGCAAGTGGGAAGTAAACAAGGAAATTCTCCACCGTCAAATGTCCAATAACTCCATTTACTATACCCGTAAGCCAACCCGTGAGCGATTAAATTGGCAGCTGGAACGCATGCGTTACTCTGGGGAACCAGGTTGGGTTAATGCAGAAGCCGGAGAAAAACGTCGTCCAAACTTCAATGGGGTCAACCCTTGTGGTGAGATCCTACTGGATTCTAAAGGCCTTTGTAACCTGACAACCATCAATGTCTTTGCCTTTGTTCGACCAGACGGAAGCCTGGACCAAGACGGCCTATTCCGTGCCCAACGGATGTCTGCACGAGCAGGTTACCGAATGACATGTGTGGAACTTGAACTACCCATGTGGGACGAAGTTCAGCAGAGGGACAAGCTGATTGGTTGCTCCATGACAGGATGGCAGGACATGGTCAATGCTGTAGGTCTTGACCGTGACGACCAGGCCAAACTGCTTCGTAAGCTTCGTGCCATCGCCAAGAGTGAAGCCCAGGCATATGCTGCTGAGTTGGGTCTGGCAGAGCCTCTACTGGTGACAACAGTCAAGCCAGAAGGAACCCTGTCACAGCTACCAACCGTGTCCAGTGGTGTTCACTATTCCCATTCACCGTACTTTATCCGCCGGGTTCGTATTTCTGCGGATGATCCACTGGTCAAGGTGTGCGAGGAACTCAACTATCCAGTACATCCTGAAGTAGGCCAGGATATTGAGACTTGCTCTACTAAGGTTGTGGAATTCCCTGTGAAGGCACCTGTAGGCAAGACCAAGTATGACGTGACTGCCTTAGAACAGCTGGAAAACTACAAGATGTTCATGGAAAACTATGTTGACCACAACTGCTCCATTACGGTTCACGTCCGTGACCACGAGTGGGAAGCAGTTGAAGAGTGGGTATGGAAGCATTGGGATGACGTTGTTGCCCTATCCTTCCTGGCACTGGACGACAATTTCTATGACCTACTACCTTACGAAGCCATTGATGAGGCTGAGTATGTACGTCGTAGAGAAGAAATGCAAACCTTCCGTCCGTCCCTAATCGGTAAGTACGAGAAGGAAGAGATCCAGTTCGATATCGGTTCTGATGGTTGCGAGTCTGGCGCTTGTCCAGTTCGTTAGTGGCTCCTTGAGTTGACCCAATAAGGGCAGAAAAAGCAATTGTAAGGATCAAATACATGTAGGTTAGACCGCATCTTCTACGGAATTTGCGGTCTTTTTTTCGAATATATTTAGATTTCCGAAAGATCGTGGTAAAATACTGTCTAGAGGTATTCATTTGTAAGGAGGAAGACTTATGAACACAAAACGATTGATGGACATTGCCCTTGAAATGGCAGGTCTTGATGAAATCCCTGCGGATTCTGGTATTTTCGTAGAGGGTGAAGATATTAAGAAGGTTTTGATCGGTATTGACATGCAAACGCCTGAGCTGATGCTGGGCAAGCAGCTAGGTTACGACTGCGTTGTGGCCCACCACCCAAACACGGGTAGTGCGACGGTGAACTTTGCCAAGGTCATGGATCGTCAGATTGACAACATGGTTGCCTTTGGTGTGCCGATCAACAAGGCCCAGAAGGTTCTTCGCAAGAAGACGTCCAGCGTTGAGTTGAGCGGCCACGTGGGTAATTATGACCGTGTACGTTCTGCAGCGCAACTACTGGAAATGCCTTACCTAAACATCCACGTACCTGCGGATATCATTGGTGAAGCCATTGTTCAGGACCACTTGGACGCAGTTGTGGAAGAAAACCCAAGAGCGACTCTACAGGACCTTATGGACGCCCTAAATGAAATGGACGTTTACAAGAATGCCCTTGCGGGTCCAGTTATCCGTGTGGGTTCTCCTAAGGACTACGCAGGTGAAGTAGCAGTTCTTATGGCTGGCGGTACAAATGGTGGCGCTGATGTCTTTAAGGCATACTTTGACGCTGGTGTGGGTACGATTGTGTGCATGCACGTGCCTGAAGACGTGAAGAAGGCTGTAGCTGAGCAAAATATCGGTAATGTAATCGTTGCCGGTCACATGGCGTCTGACTCCATTGGTCTTAATGAAATCATTAAGGCTTGGGAAGCAGAAGGCGTTGAAGTTACTAAGATGTCTGGTATATACTAGGTAGCTTGGGTTGACAGAATAATAAGTTGTAAGTGGAGAGTCATGGTGAATAGCCATGGCTCTTTTTGCTTTCCGAAAGCCCGAGGGGGAAATGAAGTCCCAGGGGGCCTTGGGGGTGAAGCAGATGGACCATTCTGTGAATTAAATGCGAATATTGTGAAAATTATAAATAATGAAAAGGATTTCACAGGGGGCGTATGGAATTAGTTATTCTACGATTATTGAAATTCGCATTTGAGGAGGATATCATCATGAAGGATTACAAAGTAGACAGAATTCGGAACGTCGCACTACTCGGGCACGGCGGAAGCGGTAAGACATCATTGACAGAAGCCGTACTGTATACGCTTGGCCAGACCAACCGTATGGGTAAGGTTACTGAAGGAACTACCGTTTCCGATTATGACAAAGAAGAAATCTCACGTGGTTTCTCGATTGGTGCATCGGTAATCCCAGTTGAGTGGAACAACTCAAAGTATAACTTCCTCGACACCCCTGGTTACTTCGATTTTGTAGGTGACGTTTTTAGTTCACTCCGGGTTTCAGGCGGAGCGGTCATCATGGTCGACGCGACATCTGGTATCGAGGTCGGTACTGAAAAGGCATGGACCTTTACTGAAAAGCGAAATATGCCTAAGGTTTTATTCGTAAACAAGATGGATAAGGACAACGTAAACTACGTTAAGATTATCCGTGAATTAAAAGATACATTTGGTAAGAAGATAGCGCCATTCTGTGTACCAATGGGCGAGGGTCCCGACTTTAAAGGTTTTATCAATGTGGTAGACCTTGTGGGCCGTGAGTTCAACGGGAAAGAATGTGTGGATGTGGATATCCCTGCTGAATATGAAGCACGGATCAACCCGGTTCGAGACATTTTAATTGAAGCCGTTGCAGAGTCTGACGAAGCTTTGATGGAAAAGTACTTTGAGGGTGAAGAGTTCACCATCGACGAAATCCATGAAGGTCTTCGTAAAGGGGTTCTGGCAGGTGAAATCGTTCCTGTTCTCTTAGGGTCAGCTGAAAAGCAGATTGGTGTACACACCCTACTGAACATGGTTTACGACTACATGCCAACGCCGCTGGACATGCATCAAGAAGGCTATGAAGGTGTTCATCCAGAGGATCAGAGTCCACAGGTGCGTCAGGTAACGGAAAATGATCCGTTCTCGGCCTTTGTATTTAAGACAATCGTCGATCCATATGTGGGCAAGATTTCCCTCTTTAAAGTATATTCCGGTACCCTTAAGAAGGACGAAGTTGTTCTTAATGCCAACCGTCAGGAAACTGAAAAAGTCGGCTCTCTCTTCCTCATGCGGGGTAAAGAGCAGTTGGATTGTCCAAAGATCACTGCCGGTGACATTGGTGCCATTGCCAAGTTGAGTCATACCCAAACAGGCGACACATTGTGTGCGGAAGATCATCCGGTAATGTATCCGGGTATTAACCTACCAAAGCCTTGTCTATATAAGGCCATTTATCCCAAGTCCAAGGGGGACGAAGACAAGATCGGTTCTTCCCTCCATAGACTGGAAGAAGAAGATCCTTCCTTCAGCGTAGAGCGGAACAAGGAAACCAAACAGCTACTCATCGGTGGCCAGGGTTCCATGCAGGTTCAAGTTATCACTGCCAAGCTACTGAATATCTTTAATGTTGGCGTAGACCTGGAAGAGCCTCGTATTGCCTACCGTGAAACCATTAAAGGCACTTCAACTGTTCAAGGTAAACACAAGAAACAATCCGGTGGTTCCGGCCAGTATGGTGACGTTCATATCAAATTTGAGCCTTCCACGGAAAGTTTTGTATTTGAAGAAAAGATCTTTGGTGGCTCTGTGCCTAAGCAGTATATACCAGCGGTAGAAAAGGGTCTGAAAGACTCCATGGAAAAAGGCGTTCTTGCTGGCTATCCAATGGTAAATGTAAAAGCGACCCTATTAGACGGTTCCTACCACGCAGTAGATTCCAATGAAATGGCCTTTAAGATGGCAGCTTCTATTGCTTACAAGAAGGGGATTGAACAAGCCAAGCCAATCCTTCTAGAACCAATCATGTTTGTTGAAGTTTATATTCCAGACGAGTACATGGGCGATATCATGGGTGACATGAACAAGCGCCGTGGTCGTATTTTGGGTATGGAACCCCATGAAAAGGGCTTCCAGAAGGTTATTGCAGAAGCACCTCAGTCTGAAATGTTTGCCTATGCAACCGACCTTCGTTCCATGACCCAGGCCCGTGGATTCTTCAACATGCGGTTCGAACGTTATGACGAAGTACCTATGCAGATAGCTGTAAAGGTGATTGAAACGTCTAAAGACGACCACTAGACCCGGGAAATGACCCGCAATATAGTGTGATCATTCAATAAGAGTACGCTTAATAACCCTCCGGTTTGCAGGAAACTGACAAATCGGAGGGTTTCTGTTTCAAAGTGTTCCACTGGCCCCTTGCCAAGGGAGAAAGTATTTGGGAAAGGAAAAAGCAAAGAGGTATAATAGTAGTACAGACTTGCACCGAGGAGGATTGAGATGAACTGTGAACGTTGCGGAAAACATGAAGCAGCCATACAAGTTGAAGCATTTGATGGCAAGCAAGGACAGACCCTATACTTATGTGCAGAGTGTGCCCGGGAGAGCGGAAATTCTCCTGCCTTTTCCGCCAATCCCTTTATGGCGGGTCTCCTGGACTCCTTGGAGCACTCGGGACTAAAAGTGGAATATATAAGAACGACGGCCTGTGCCAAGTGCGGCACCACCTACAGCCAGTATAGGCAGACTGGAACCCTTGGCTGTGGCGCCTGTTATGAGGCCTTTGCAGAAAAGTTGAAACCCCTCATCCGTAGGACCCAGGGGTCGGAGCGCCATGTGGGCAAGTCCCCTGCTCGTATGCAGGGTTCACTGGGCATTCAACGACAAATTCGTTTGCAAAGGGAAGAGTTGGAAAGTGCCGTGCAGGCAGAAGACTATGAACGGGCTGCCAAATTGAGAGACAAGATCAGGCTGTTGGAAGCAGAACTGGGAGGGCCTTCGTCATGACCATGGATCAATTGCAAGAAGCGGTGGTACGGTCCAGGGTGCGCCTGGCCCGCAATGTGGAAGGGAAAGCCTTTCCATCCAAACTGAATGCAGTGGAAAAAGAGCAAATCAAACAGCAGATATTCGCTGTTTTACCTACAGGTAAGGGGTGGGAATGGCAGGCCTATAAGGAAGCCAGTGACCTGGCCCTCTTGAATATGAAGGCCAGGGGTTTTGTCCGTCCTCAGACCATGGACGCCATTTGGATCGCCAGGAGCCAAGACCATGTCCTGAGTGCTGTGGTTTGTGAAGAAGACCACCTTCGAATCCAGGCCTACCTGCCTGGATTTCAGTTAAAAAAAGCCCATGAACTGGCCCAGCAGTTGGAGTCCAAGTTGGACGCAAAATTGGATTTTGCCTTTGATCCGGACTTTGGCTACCTGACAGCCCAAGTGGCCAATGCAGGAACAGGCCTGCGGGCCTCTATTTTGGTCCACCTACCAGGCCTGAGTCTAACAGGTCTCATGGACCGAGTCAGCGTTGCAGCTGGTCAAGTGGGTCTCACCATTCAGCCCCATTTTCGTAGTGGGGGAGAAGCCACAGGTCACCTATATCGTATATCCAACCAAACCACCCTGGGCCGTACGGAAAGCGAGCTGGTGGAAACCCTCCAGCAGGTCAGCTATCAAATATTGCAAAGGGAATGGAACGCCAGGGAAACCTTGATCGCTTCCCGGAAGACTGAATTGCTGGACCAGATCACCCGGTCCTTGGGCACCCTGATCTACGCCCGAAAAATGGGCCTCCATGAAGCCCTAGACCTTTGGTCCAATATTCGCCTGGGCCTTAACGTGAACTGGCTGGGCAACATGGAATGTGACCAACTCAATGACATTTTGGTACAACTGTCAGCAGGGTCCTTGCAAGAAGTTGCAGGGCAAAAGCTGACCGTTCATGAATTGGAAAGTCGCCGGGCTAGCCTCATGCGTGAGCAGTTCGCTTCGGTCCTTGTACTGGAGGAATAGACATGGGTTTATTCGATAAATTAGAGCGGGAAACCCGCCGCGCGATCAATAGTGCCTTTGAGGAGGCCAAGCACCTGGGCCATAGCCATGTAAATGCAGAACACCTGCTCATGGGCTTGGCCCGACACGAGGACAGCTTGCCTGCCCTGGCCCTAATCGAACAAGGGGTCCGGGTGGAAGACATCCGACTTTTTGTCATAAAAAATGCCGGTCAAAGCGTCTTTCACACCCACGTGGAGGGCTATACCCCCCGGGCTCGGGAGATTTTAGACCGGAGTTTAGAAATTACTGAAAGATTGGGCTATGAGAAAATTGCGCCGGAGCACTTGCTCCTGGCTATCTTAGACGATCACGACTCCGTTGCGGTGTCGGTGTTAGAGGAATTGAACATTGATTTTGCTGCGTTAACAGGCGAGCTTAGCCAACGTAGGGAAGAATGGGAGGCCTCCAGTCAGAAGCTCGAGGCCCTCCAAGAACGAACCAAGGAAAAGCACGAGGCACCGCCCCGTCTGGTGGAACAATATGGCCAAAACCTGACCCAAATGGCCCTGGACGATAAGCTAGACCCGGTCATTGGCAGAGACGACGAAATCACCCGCATGATCCAGGTGCTCAGCCGGAGGACGAAAAACAACCCCTGTCTAGTGGGCGAACCCGGCGTAGGAAAAACCGCTGTGGTGGAAGGTCTGGCCCAGAAGATTGCCATGGGTCTTGTTCCCGACCAATTAAAGGGCAAGCAAGTCTACTCCCTCCACATGGGGATTCTCCTGGCGGGGACCAAATACCGGGGCGAGTTTGAGGAACGGTTCACCAAGCTTTTGGACGAAGTGAGGGAAGACCAGAACATTATCCTTTTCTTCGACGAAATCCATACCATTATAAAGGCGGGCGGTGCAGAGGGGGCCATCGATGCCTCCAATATTCTTAAGCCCAGCCTGGCCCGGGGTGACATCCAAATTGTAGGGGCCACCACACTGGCAGAGTACCAAAAACATATCGAAAAAGACGCAGCCCTAGAGCGGCGTTTTCAGCCCATTTTGGTCAATGAACCCACGGTGGCAACCTCCATTGACATTCTCAGGGGACTGCGAAAGTACTACGAAGACCACCATCAGGTGGAAATTCGAGAAGAGGCCCTGGTGGCGGCAGTGGAACTGTCTGACCGATACATCACGGACCGTTTTCTACCAGACAAGGCTGTGGATATCATGGACGAGGCCTGCTCTAAAATCCGCATAGAGGTCATGGATGACCCAGCCCATATTGTGGCCCTCAACGGCCAGCTGGCAGAGGCCAAGGACAAAAAGGACCACCTGGTTCGCCGGCTCCAGTTTGAAGAAGCTGCAGAGGTTCGAGACCGGGAGCGGGAGATCGCTGAACGGATTGAAATAGAAAGAAAACTCTATAAAGAGACCCTAGCCCAGAGCTTAGAGGTTACAGCCAAGACCATAGAGGACATTGTGGCCCAGTGGACAGGCATCCCCGTCCAACGGATCGCCATGACCGAGCAGGACAAGCTCCTCAACCTGGAACACCACCTCCATGAGCGGGTAGTTGGCCAGATGGAGGCTGTGGAGTTGATCTCCAGGGCCATCAGACGGTCCAGGGTGGGCTTATCCAATCCGGGTAGACCCATTGGCTCCTTCATATTCCTAGGCCCAACAGGCGTGGGAAAGACAGAGTTGTGTAAGGCCCTGGCAGAAGTTCTTTTTGGCCAGGAAGATGCGCTCGTACGGGTGGATATGTCTGAGTTCATGGAAAAACACACGGTGTCCAGGCTGATCGGGTCACCGCCAGGCTACATTGGCCATGACGAGGGCGGCCAGCTCACTGAAAAAATCCGACGTCGTCCCTATAGTGTGGTCCTCTTCGATGAAGTGGAAAAGGCCCATCCGGACGTCTTTAATATCATGCTCCAGCTCCTGGACGATGGCATCCTAACCGACGCCAAGGGGAGGACCGTAAACTTCAAAAATACGGTTGTCATTATGACGTCCAATATTGGGGTTGACCGGATCAGAAAACAAGCAACAGTGGGCTTTGCCAATAGTGAAGGCGAAGTCGACTACCAAGCGTACGAGCAAATGAAACAGACCCTTTTGGACGAAATGAAGCAACACTTCCGGCCGGAGTTCATCAACCGGATCGACGACATTATCGTCTTCCACCGACTGAAACAGGTGGAAATCAAGCAGATCCTTGGGTTGCAACTGGACGAGGTGGGTGAACGCCTTGCAAAACTAGGCATTACCATGGAAGTGTCCGATGTCCTCCAGGAAAAGATTTGTGCAGAAGGCTATAGTGACACCTACGGGGCCAGACCCCTCCGAAGAATGGTGACCAAGTATATAGAAGACAGTATTTCAGAAGAACTCCTCCAGCAGCACATTCACAGTGGTGACCATGTGCGCCTGGACATGTCCAATGACCAAGTCATGGTGAGGGTTCTAGAAACCGTATAGATCGGAGTAATTGTGGCAAAGACCAAGACAAAATATGTATGCCAGGAATGTGGCTATATCTCAGTAAAGTGGCTGGGCCGGTGCCCTGCCTGTGGTGAGTGGCAGACCTTTGTGGAAGAATTGGAAGCTTCCAAGAAGCCTTCACGGAATGAAAACAAGGCCATCAGCACCCAAGCGGGCGGCAAGCCCAAGCGACTTCGGGAAATCACATTTGAAGAAGAAGACCGGATTCAGACGGACATGGATGAGCTGGACCGTGTCCTGGGTGGCGGGGTCGTAAAGGGATCCTTGGTCCTGGTGGGCGGAGACCCGGGGATCGGTAAGTCGACTATCCTCCTCCAGGTGGCGGACAAGATCAGCCGAAAAAACTACAAGGTCCTCTACGTGTCCGGTGAGGAGTCCATGAAGCAGACTAAATTGCGGGGGGACCGACTAGGGGCAGACAGCGAACAACTCTTTATCGCTTCTGAAAACGACCTCAATAAGATTGTCCACCATGTGGAGTCCATGAAGCCAGACATCCTGGTCATCGACTCTATCCAGACGGTCTATCACCCTGAAATTGCTTCTGCACCGGGTTCTGTGTCCCAGGTAAGGGAAGCAACAGGTATCCTCATGCGGGTGGCCAAGGGACTGGGCATTGCTACTTTTATCGTAGGTCACGTAACCAAGTCGGGTTCCATAGCAGGCCCCAAAGTCCTGGAACACATGGTAGACACTGTCCTCTACTTTGAAGGGGAAAAACATAATGTCTACCGGATTCTGCGGGCTGTTAAAAACCGATTTGGGTCCACCAATGAAATTGGCATATTTGAAATGACCAACAAGGGTTTGATCGGGGTCCTCAACCCATCAGGCCTCTTCTTGTCCAACCGACCGGAAGAAGCGCCTGGATCTACGGTGACCTCCAGTATTGAAGGCAGTCGACCCATGTTGGTGGAAATCCAGGCCCTGGTCTCCCAAACCAGCTTTGGCAACCCCAGACGGATGGCCAACGGGGTGGACTACAACCGGATGGTCATGCTTATGGCTGTTTTAGAGAAGCGGGTGGGCATGCACATGGCCGACCAGGATGGTTATATCAACGTAGTTGGGGGCATGTCCTTGGACGAACCCGCAGCAGACCTGTCCATAATCACTGCTGTGGCCTCTTCCTTTAGAAACAAAAAAATCGACCCAGGATACTTGATTATTGGTGAAGTCGGTTTGACCGGTGAAATAAGAAGTGTGAATCATGCCCAAAATCGGGTAAATGAAGGAAATAAGATGGGTTTTACAAAATGCATCCTCCCCCAGGGCAATATGGACGGTTTGGACATACCCAAGGGGATGAAAATCCACGGGGTTTCCTCTGTGGAGCAAGCATTTAGTATCCTCTTTGAGAGGTAGGTGATTCCATGGGCAGTAAGAGACAACAAACAGATCCTCTGGTGAAATCCTTGCGAAAGCTTTCACCAGGCACAGAGCTCAGAAGTGGGCTAGACAATATTCTTGCTGCTCGTACAGGGGCCTTGATTGTCTTGGGAGACGAGTCTGTCCTCAGGCTGGCAGACGGAGGCTTCAAAATCGACGCTGACTTCCTGCCAACCCATGTTTATGAACTGGCGAAAATGGACGGAGCTTTGGTTTTGAGTGCCGATGGCAAGAAGATCCTACGGGCCAACACCCAACTGAATCCTGATCCCTCCATCGAAACCATAGAAACCGGGACCCGGCACCGGACAGCCGAGCGGGTGGCCAAGCAAACGGGCTGCCTGGTGGTGTCCATTTCCCAACGTCGTAATGTCATTACGGTCTACCGGGGCCAACACAAGTACGTTTTCAGGGAGATCAACGTCCTTCTCAACAAGGCCAACCAGGCCATTCAAACCTTGGAGAAGTACCGCAAGGCTTTCGATGCGGCTGTGAGCGTCCTCACCACCCTGGAAATGGATGACTTGGTAACCCTCAATGACGTGTGTGTTTGCATGCAAAGGGCTGAAATGGTCCTCCGGGTTTCCGACGAAATAGAGCGGTATATCATTGAACTGGGCGTAGAAGGTCGCTTGGTCTCCCTCCAGTTGGAAGAACTGTCTGGCCCGGTAAGCGGGGAACTACACAACATTGTCCAGGACTATAAGAAGTCCCGGGACCTAGATGGAAAACGGATACTTGAGGAGCTTCTAGACCTGAACTCAGATGAGTTACTGGATTTGAGTCATATGGTTCGAATTTTAGGTTATACCTCCGGTGTGGACTTGCTGGATGCCCCAGTCTTTACCAAGGGCATTCGTATTCTATCCAAAATACCCAGGATACCAGGCAATGTGATCGACAATATCATTACCCACTTTACAGACTTCCAGGACATCCTAGGTGCCGCAGAAGACGACTTAGATGAAGTGGAAGGGGTAGGCATGGTACGGGCAAGAAATATCCGTGAAGGCCTACGTCGTATTGGTGAACGGAGCATGATCGACGCCAATCGGTAAGCTAACAGTGTATTTGCGCATGAAAAAAAGGTGTCAGAACTGGGTTCTGACATCTTTACATTTTTAGCTACTATGCAGGAACTAGTAAGTATATTGCTATATAGGGTAAAGAGAAACCCTGCCCATGTACGTATGTAGGTCTAATAGAGATTATACTTGCCCAGGGTTTTAATACGGTCAAATTCCTTTAGGAATACATCATACAGGTTAATGTCCATATGGTTGCAGAGGGCAGCTAGGTAGAAGAGTTGATTGCCGATCTCTGCTTCGATCTTTTCCCGGCAGGTTGTGCAGAGTTCTCCGCTCATATTGGACTTGGAAAAGGCCTTTAAGGCTTCGTAGTTGGCGTCGTCTGGAATATCCTGCTTGGCAGAGTGCATTTCAACACAGCCGCAAGAGGTTATGGTTTTGGCAACGGCGCGGTTCACCTTGGCGGTGGCATCTGACATTTTGGTAATGACATCTAACACATTGTCATGGCGGATGAGCACCTCGTCCACAGAATTTTGAAATTGATCAACAATGAGATCCTTCATGGGTTCACCTCGTTTCGCTGGCACTAGTCTTACGCATGGTTATTTTATCATAATATTATGAAAAATTAAAGAATCAGCCAAAATCGACTTGTCTTGAACCTACCTATACCAATGCTTCATACGGTTTCAGCATATTTCAAGTAGATGGAAAGTGAAAAAGGATATTGACAAGAAAAACAATTGCGTGATAAAATTATAATTTCAACTTGACGGTTAAAACCAAGAATTGCTATAATAAGCATGTACACACTGGAAAAGGGAGGTCTGTTTATGTTTCAAATCGGCGATAAAGTCGTCTATCCTATGCATGGTGCGGGCATCATTCAGGGAATAGAAGAAAAAGAAATCCTAGGAGAAACACGACAGTATTATGTTCTTTTTTTGCCGCTTAAGAACATGAAGGTCTTACTGCCAGTGGACAATGCAGATAAGCTTGGATTGCGTTTGATCATTGGTGATGTCGAAGTGGATAATGTGTTTGGTGTCCTTGCTGAGGACCAGTCACAAATGCCGCAGAATTGGAATCGTCGCTACCGTTCCAACATGGAAAAGGTAAAGAGCGGGGATGTATTTGAAGTGGCAGATGTGGTTCGAAACCTTATGTTAATGGACCGAAAGAAAGGCTTATCCACAGGTGAGAGAAAAATGCTGACCAACTCGAAGCAGATATTAGCAAGTGAAATTTGTCTGGTAAGAGACATCGACGAAAAAGAAGTCAACAAGATGATTGATACAGCAGTGCAGTAGTCGAATGTGAATAGATAAGCACAAAACCGACGAAAGTCGGTTTTTCTTTTTGGTCGACTCTTGTATGCTGATTCATAGGCATATACATACCCAAATGGCCAGGGGAGGACAGGGTCGTGGAAAAAGGCCATTACAAAATGGTTAAATCCAATGATTCCCTATTCCACCCTGCATAAAAATTCGGTATAGTATACGTCAGGTAACAGATTGACAGAAGGGAGGTGAAAATATGTTGAAACGAGTGATACGGATTGCATTGGCAATCGCAGGTGCGTCTGCTGGTATGGCCTTGGGTGTATTTATCATGCAGCTACCTGTTATTACAAACCTACTGAACATCCCAACGGATGGCGGCCTATTTATTATTATTTTACCAGTTGTACTGGCTATTTTATCCGGACTTATAACCTTTATGATTTCGCCAATGATTATCCGTTCAGGCATTCGCATAGCGAAATACACGGAGAGAGAACTGGAGAAAATACCAACTAGTGAGCTGGTTGTGGGGACCATTGGTTTGATTTTAGGCCTAATCATTGCCTATTTGATTAGCAACCTCTTTGGGATCATTCCCATTCCCTTTATCAGCCAGGGCCTTTCCATCGTGTCCTATATCTTCTTAGGCTACGTGGGTGCCAGCTTTGCGACTCGGAATCTGTCTGATATTTCTAGACTTCCCGAGTTGTTACGGAGAAGTTCCAACACAGGTTCAAAGGCCAAAGCAACTGAGACCAGTGGCGCCCGGCCAAAAGTACTGGATACCTCTGTTATTATTGACGGTCGTATAGCGGATATTTGCCGTACGGGCTTTATTGAAGGGCCCATTGTGATCGCTGAGTTTGTCCTAGAAGAACTCCGCCACATCGCAGATTCGTCGGACTCCCTTAAGCGGAATCGGGGGCGGCGAGGGCTAGACATCCTTCGGACCATCCAACAGGAGATCAATGCAGACGTACAAATCGTTGACACCGATTTTGAGGATGTGAACGAAGTGGACATTAAGTTACTCAAGTTGGCCCAGTCCAACGGGGGTGTTGTGGTAACCAATGACTTTAACCTCAACAAGGTTGCCAGCCTACAAGGTGTTGATGTCTTAAACATTAATGAACTGGCTAACGCAGTAAAACCTGTGGTCCTACCTGGTGAGGAAATGGTTGTAACCATCATGAAAGAAGGTAAGGAGTCCAACCAAGGGGTTGCCTACCTGGACGATGGCACTATGATTGTTGTTGAAGGTGGCCGCAAGTTCATGAATCAAACCAAGACCGTGCTGGTGACGTCTGTTCTCCAGACTTCGGCTGGACGAATGATCTTTGCAAAACCGGTCCACTAATCTATTTCCAAGCAAATGTAAACACCCAACTGCCAGTGGTTTATCCCGCTGGCAGTTTTTTTCGTAAAAAGAAATGACCAGTAGAAGAAAAGCACCAGTAACAATCTGGTCTGGCTGGGTCTCGACGTCTTTCCATGTGATAAAATAAGAGTGGAAGTGAAATTATACTGGTGGGCAAGTGCCATCAGAGTCATAGACCACTCGTTAGGAGAGAGACCATGAAGACCATAGCCATCATTCCTGCTGCAGGCAGTGGAACACGTATGGGTGCTGAAACCAATAAACTCTTCTTGCACCTGGATAAAAAACCGATTCTAATCCATACTCTCGAAGTCTTTGAAGCCAGCCAAGCCATTGACGGAGTCCTCTTGGTTGTAAAGCCTGAGGAGGAACTGGAGATTTTGGCCCTACTAAAGGAACATAAGATCCAAAAGGTCATCAAGTGCCTGGCCGGAGGAGCTGAACGTCAAGACTCCATCCAAAACGCCATTGCAGCCCTACCCAAAGACGCTACCCACGTGGTGGTTCATGACGGGGCAAGGCCCTTTATTAAACCGTCTCAGGTCAATGATCTGGTGGACCAACTCAAGGAAAAATCCTCTGTGATCATGGCCGTTCCAGCCAAAGACACAGTCAAGCGGGTGTCTCCAACAGGCCTTGTCAATGAAACTTTAGACCGAAGCGAACTGTGGCAGATTCAGACCCCACAAGGCTTCGAAAGAGAGGCCATTGAACGGGCCTATGAACTGGCTAGAACCCATCGTTACCGGGGGACTGACGACGCTTCTCTAATGGAAAACGCAGGCCTTCCGGTCCACGTTACCCTTGGAGATTACCAGAATATCAAAGTGACAACAGAAGTAGACCTGGTCTTTGGTGAAGCTATACTAAAGCACCGTCAAGGAAGTAAGTAGAGGGGGGAATATGCGAATAGGAATGGGCTATGATGTCCATAAATTAGTGGAAGACCGCCCCTTGATCATCGGAGGTGAACGGATCGCCTATGACCTGGGCCTCATGGGCCACTCAGACGCAGACGTCTTACTCCATGCCATCAGTGACGCCCTCCTAGGGGCAGCTGCTCTGGGGGATATCGGCAAGCACTTTCCAGACACCGACCCCAACTACAAGGGGGCGGATAGTATGCAACTACTCAAAGTGGTCGGTATGCTACTGGAAAGAGAAGGCTACGTCCTGGGCAATTTAGACGCAACCATTATTGCCCAGCGGCCCAAGATGGCCCCCCATATTGACCAAATGAGAAAAAATATTGCCTCTGCCCTGCAAGTGGACATGGGCCTCATTAGCGTTAAGGCAACCACCACAGAAAAATTAGGTTTTGCTGGTCGAGGGGAAGGCATTGCTGCTGAGGCAGTCGCCCTCATTGTTCCCAAAGCCCTATAGGACGTTGACAAACCAGACCAGCTTCTATATGATGGATTCAACTACACATAAGCGTTGAAAAAGACCAGTACATCCCTTGATGTTCTTAGAGAGCTTGTCCATGGCTGAAAGACAGGTAACTAGACAGGGGTGGAACCTACTTTGGAGCTGACGGCAAAACCGTCCGGGTGAATCCGATATCCTTCAACAAGAGGACTGTCTAGGCAGTCAATTAGAGTGGTACCGCGACCCTTCGTCTCTAGATCGAGACGAGGGGTTTTTATATTTTTGAGAGGAGAGTCAATCTTATGCACATGAAAAGAATGTACATGCCAACCCTGAGAGAAGTACCAGCAGAAGCTGAATTAAACAGCCACCAGTTGCTACTCCGTGCGGGTATGGTACGAAAACTGGTATCTGGAGTGTACTCCTTCTTGCCTCTTGGATACCGTGTCTTCAAGAAAGTAGAACAAATTGTTCGTGAGGAAATGGATGCCATTGAAGGACAAGAAGTACTGATGTCCGCTATCCAGCCAAAGGAACTATGGGAGAAGTCTGGCCGATGGGAAAAGTTCGGACCAGAAATGTTCCGTCTCAATGACAGAAACAACCGTGAGTACTGCCTGGGACCAACCCATGAAGAGATCTTCACTGACCTAGTGGCCAATGAAATCAAGTCCTACAAGCAGCTACCACTGAATCTATACCAGATTCAGACCAAGTACCGTGACGAGCGTCGTCCACGATTTGGCCTGATCCGTGCCCGTGAGTTTGTTATGAAGGATGCCTACACCTTTGACCGTGACGAGGCAGGCATGTTAGAGTCCTACAAGATCATGTGGGAGGCCTATAGCAAGGTCTTTGAACGTTGTGGCCTGAAGTTTAAGGTCGTTTTAGGTGACGCGGGGGCCATGGGTGATGCAGATTCCCATGAGTTTATTGCCCTGTCTGAGCATGGCGAAAGTGTTATTGCCTACTGTGACGCTTGTGACTTTGCTGCTACAGACGAAAAGGCTGAAGTGCTTTACGAAGTCAAGGCTGAGGCCAATGAAGAAGCAATGGAAAAGGTAACAACACCTGACGTCAAGTCCATTGAAGACCTACAGGACTTCTTTAACCTGTCTGGCGACCACTTTGCCAAGATGGTCATCTACAAGGCTGGCGAAGAAGTGGTTGCAGCCCTTGTACCAGGTGACCGTGAACTGAACGAGATCAAGTTGATCAATGCCCTAGGGATTGCTGAACATGAGCTCTTCATCGCGGACGAGCAAATGGTCAAGGCAGCAACAGGATGTGACGTAGGGTTTGCAGGCCCAATTGGCCTAGCCAAAGACGTTCGTCTGCTGGTGGACAGCCGAGTGGCAAAAATGAAGAACCTTATTGTGGGTGGCAACGAACCGGACATCCACATTAAAAATGTAAACTATGGTAGAGATTTTGAAGGTGAAATCATAGACGACCTTCTTATGGTTGTACCAGGAGACAAGTGCCCAACATGTGGTGCCGCTCTGAAAACAGACGTGGGTACTGAGGTGGGCAACATCTTCCAGCTTTGTACCAAGTATTCTGAACCTCTCGGTCTGAACTTCCTAGACGAAAATGGCAAGAGCCAGCCTGTATGGATGGGGTCCCACGGTATTGGTATTTCCCGTACCATGCAAGCAGTTATTGAGCAGTACGCTGACGAAAATGGCATTAAGTGGCCACTATCAGTTGCGCCATACCATGCCGTTGTTACCATTGTAAACACCAAGGACGCCCTCCAGTCTGAAGTGGGTGAGCAGATCTACAAGACCCTCAAAAAGATGGGTGTTGAAGTTGCCCTTGACGACCGTAAGGAACGGGCAGGCGTTAAGTTCAATGACGCAGAGTTGATTGGTTTCCCAATCCGGGTAACAGCAGGTCGAGGTGTCAAAGACGGCAAGGTGGAGTTTGTTCTCCGTGAAAATGGAAAAAAAATCGAAATCGGTGTCGACGAGGTAGCAGACCACGTTCAGAAGTACTTTGACGAAAAGGGTTTTGCCCTCTAAGAAGACCCTGTGATTAGGTGTGTTGCTGGCAAAGGTCAAGAACACGGGTGAATGGAAGGAATGATCAACATGAGTGAAAACTTTAAGTTCAATCAAAATCGTGACTGTGAATACTTCCCCTGTCACAAGGGTGTACCAGAAGAAGAGTTCAACTGCCTATTCTGCTACTGCCCCCTCTTCATGCTCCAAGATGAATGTGGAGGCAACTATGGTACAGGCTATGGCGTGAAGGATTGTTCCGGTTGCACCAAGCCCCATGACAAAAACGGCTACGAGTTTATCCGAGAGCGTATGGGTGAAGTGGTACAGCGGGGGTCGGCCTTTATTAACAAGTAGGCGCATCTCCTAAACGGGGGAGAGATTCTACTCTAAACCGTCATGACCTACAAAAAATAGTGAAGCACCGTGTTGTCCCACCAGGACGTCACGGTGCTTTTTTTACTTTTTATGGGGGGCCATACCCTCATTGGCCAGGGCGTCTACCCGGTGATTCATTTCAGTCAGATAGGCGAAGGCCTGGTCACTAATGGGGCCGTAAGCCTTTTCGAACTTGGCCTTCCACTTGCGGACATCCGCAGCCTTGTTGATGTCCAGGTGTCCCTTGACCTTAAAAAAGTGAATATCAGCCACTTGGTCGGCCAGGTCTAATATGGCCTCCCAGAGATCTCGGTTTTCCACGGGGTCTTTTTTGCTGTTTTTCCACCCGTTCCTCTGCCAGTTCACATACCATTTTTGGTGGAAGCAGTTGACGATATAGGCGCTGTCCGAATACACATTCAGGGTGATATTCATGCGTTTAAGGGCCCGCAGGCCTTCCAGGAGTCCCGTCAGTTCCATGCGGTTGTTGGTGGTATTGGCTTCTCCGCCACACAGGTCCTTGGTCTTACCGCCAGACTCTAATATGGCTCCCCATCCTCCGGCATTTGTTGCACTTTGGTTGCCCGAACAGGCACCGTCTGTATATAAATTCACTGTCGTCACAATCTTGTCCTCTATTCATGGATTTGTGTCGCAGGTAATGGACACAGTCCCAGTATATCATAGGGTGCAGGCCAGTGGGAGGTGGGGCTAAGGCGCATCTTTTGGATAAATCTGAAAGGACGCCCCGGGGGACGTCCTTTTTTATGGTTACTTCAAATCACACATGTTCTTGTTGACCAGCTCTAGGACCTTGTTGGGGGTCATGTTGCTGGCGTTGATCACGAGCATTTCTTTGCCATTGAGGCCTGTACGGCACTGGGCCGGCTCGATCTCCTCATAGGACATGTCCACGTCATTGATAATGGAAACGTCTGCGTCCATGTCGTCATGGCCAAATGCGACCACCTCGTAGCCCTCACTCTTAAGTAGTGTTTCAATGTCTTGCATACCTGCTTGAATAGAAATCTTTTTTGTCATTCGAACACCTCCTGTATTTTTCTATACAAAATCTATACCCGCCTCCCTTGTATACATGCATCCATTTTGCGAAAAGCTGAAAAATGTGAAAACGCTTCCCAGGGCTTTTCCCTTTCGATGCGCCCGCACCGTGATATAATGGGAGGGACAAAAACAGACCACCGGGTCATAGGAGGAAAAAATGAATATAGCACTCATTGCACACGATAAGAAAAAAGACCAGATCGTCAAGTACGCCGTACATCATCGTGCGATCCTGGAAAATCATAAGCTTTTTGCAACTGGAACCACAGGCCAGCGGATCATGGATGTCACAGGACTGGACGTCCACCGATTCCTGTCAGGTCCCCTAGGTGGTGACCAGCAAATTGGTGCCATGCTCGCCAAGGACGAAATGGACCTTGTGGTCTTCTTGAGAGACCCACTGACTGCCCAGCCCCATGAGCCTGACGTCCAGGCCCTGCTTCGCCTGTGTGACGTTCACCAGGTGCCTCTGGCAACCAATATCACCTCTGCAGAAATCCTTCTACGCTCCATGTCAGAGGACCTGGACTGGAAGCATATTTCTCAAGACTACAAGAAGTAGGATGATTTGACCTGAAAAACACAAGAAAAGGACCTCCATTGTAGGCAGAATTGCTTGATTGGAGGTCCTTTTGATTGTAAGGGTTAGTCTTCTTGTTTCTTTCTTTGGCTGGACTTTATTTGGGCTGAAATTTCTTTTTCCCGCACCAAAAGTTCCTTCATGGCGGCTACGGTCGGGTTCTCCCCCTGGTAGATAATGCGGCCGTCGATTTCCAAGGCCGGTGTCCATTCGAGCCCCCTGTCCTTCATGACATTGAGGTCGGGAATCATTTCATATCTTTGATCTTTCCAGCCAAGTTGTTTCAGAGCTTCGCGCACAACTGTGCCCGACTTGGAGTATCCTCAGCATACTTGGTCATAGAGTTTGATGTTCATGGATGCTCCTTTCTACCTGTTTTTTTCACCTGTCGATTCCATGGTGATTTTAGGATAGGTTCAGCTTGTATCAGTATGGTTGAAGGTCGTCTGACCTATTGAAGCCTACTTCACAATAAAGGACTTCATTTGGCTTGAAGATGGGACGCTGCCTGTGTGTACAACTTCCTCGTCAATGACCACTGCTGGTGTGGACATGACCCCATAACCCATGATGTCCTTGAGTGCTTCTACCTTGGTAATGGTTGCGTCAACATTGTTTTCGTTTGCAACTTTTTGAGCCAGTTCATAAGCCTTTGTGCACTTGGAACAGCCCGTGCCAAGAATTTTGATTTCCATGGTGTCCTCCTTATAGAATGGCGTTAAATAGATACCCCACAGCGAGGATGCCTACGCCAGTAATGCCAACAAAGATGGCAATGAGTTTGGGTTTGATTACTTGCTTGAGTAAGATGATCTCTGGTAGGGAGAGGGCTACGACTGCCATCATAAAGGAGAGGGCAGTGCCGACGCCAACACCCTTGTTGATCAGGGCTTCCACAATGGGTATGGTACCAACGGCGTTACTGTACATGGGAATACCCATGGCCACAGCAACAAAAACTGCAAAGGGGTTGTCTGGGCCAGCGACGTTGGACAGGTAATTGGCTGGGACATAGCCATAAACCAGAGCCCCAATACCAATACCCACAACAACAAACTTCCATACCCGTTTAACGATGTCTTTTACAGCATCACCGGCATAGGAGAGTCGCTCTTTTGAAGTATATTGTGGTACTTGTGTTGCACGACTTTGCATTTCGTAAATATAAGACTCAACCAGGTGTTCCAGGTGGAGTTTGTCAATGATGTATCCGGAAACCATGCCAATGACCATACCGGCAACCGTATAGTAGATGGCGATTTTCCAACCAAAAGTGATGGCAAGGAATCCAAGGGCAATCTCATTAACAATGGGAGAGGTGACCAGGAAGGTGAAGGTTACTCCCAGTGGAATCCCTGACTCTACAAAGCCAATGAAAATGGGTACGGTGGAACAGGAGCAAAAGGGAGATAGAACCCCTAAGGTCGCTGCTGTCAGGTGTGAGAATAGGCCTCCCATTTTCGATAGCATGCCTTTTACCCGCTCAGGAGGGAAGAAGCTTCGAATGTAGGAAATGAAGAATATCATCACACTCAGTAATAGAATAATTTTTAAGGAGTCGTAAATGAAAAAGTGAACAGCTTCTCCGAAACGGGAACCTTGTTCAAGAGATAGTAGGTTAAAGCTGATCTGGTCGGCTATGCCAATAAGCCCTTGATCCAGCATTATAAATGGCCACAAGAGGGTGTCGCCAATGCGCCGCAGTATCTCCATGGGTTTATCCTTTCCAATTTGCTAAGGTTTCCTCCATTTGCGTTACAATGATGTCCTTAAGCTGTGATAGCAGGGTTATGTATTGTGGATCAGTTACGCGGTACATAATCTTGGTACCTTCTCGTCGACTTTCCACAACACCTTGGTCTCTGAGGATTTTCAAGTGCTGACTGATATTGGACTGCTCTAGGTTCAGTTCTTCATAAATATGACACACACAAAGTTCCTCGTGGTCTTTTAAGGTCGTTAAGATCCCAAGTCTTGTGGGGTGGGCCAAGGCTTTTAACACAGCAGCCATTTGCTTTTCAATCGGTAACATAGAACCTCCTCGGTTGGCACATTCGAATATGCTAATATAATAAAAGATATTGGTGGTCCTGGCAAGTCTTTTATTCACAAAGTTTATGAATTGATAGACAATTCTGTGGATAACCTGTGGATACTGTGTATAACCGGAATGTTTGTTCGGTTTACAAAAAATCTTATGGAACATTTGTCCACAAAAACTGTGGATAAACTGTGTACAACCCGGGGATATTGTGTGAATTTCATGTTAAGTCTCTATTTATGTACAATTGTGCATTGTGGTGCTATAATGGGTATGCAATTGAATAAGACGTATATGGTGCAACTGCTTAAAAGGGAAGTTCGGTGTAAAACCGACGCGGTCCCGCCACTGTAATGAGGAGTGTGTTTCGAAATCCACTGGCTACGCTGGGAAGGGGAAACACATGTTGAGTCAGAGCCAGGAGACCTGCCATATACAAGGCTATAATACACTCACGAGGATGAGATAGTGCCAACATCAATCGATTATGATTAATGCGCGCTGTTTTCAGCGGGCATTTTTTTGTTCGTGCACTAAAGAGGAGGAAACATGTTTAATCAGAAGTGGACAAGAATGTTATTGGTCATGGCCATGGTTGCCATGGTGCTTGTTGGTTGTGCTGCACCTGCTGACACACCGGAACAAGAAGCAGTAGTTGTTGAGGATTCCCTCTATCCACTTACAATTGTGGATGGTTTTGAGCGTGAAGTAATGATTACAGAAGAGCCCATGAAGATCGTTTCCCTGGCACCAAGTGTAACGGAAACCCTCTTTGCCATTGGAGCTGGAGACAAGCTTGTGGGTCGTACGGATTATGATACATACCCAGAAGCTGTGAATGAGATAACTTCCGTGGGTTCCCTATCGGACCCGAGCATTGAAGCCATTGTGGAACTGGCACCAGACCTGGTAATTGCTTCAACACACTTTAAAGAAGAAGTGCTGGAAAAGCTTGAGGAAGTGGACATCCCTGTTGTTGTCTTGATCGAGCAGGAAAGTTTTGAAGGGACATACGAACTGATCCGTAAAGCGGGGAAGATCACCAATACAGAGGACGAAGCAAACCAGGTTGTTGCAGGTATGGAAGGTCTGGTTGCAGACGTTCTGGATAGGGTGAAAGACCGTACACCTGTGTCTGTTTACTATGTTGTTGGGTTTGGTGAGTATGGTGATTTTACTGCAACGGGTGAAACTTATATCAGTGGCATGCTAGAAATGGCTGGCGGTGTGAACATTGCCAAAGACGCAACTGGCTGGTCTTATTCCATTGAAAAGGTTGTAGAGCAAAAGCCAGAAGTTCTTCTGTGTTCTGCTTACTTCGGAGCCAAAGACGGTATTATGGCTGCCAACGGCTATAAGGACCTTGACGCTGTGAAAAATGGCAAGCTGATCGAAGTGGACAACAACATGATTGACCGCCAGGGACCACGTCTAGGACTGGGTCTGCTGGAACTGGCTAAGGCTATGCACCCTGACGCATTTGAGGGGTTTGAAGTAAAATAAGCTTTTGAAGTAAGAGCATTTGTGTAAATGAATTGAGAGAGGATGAAGACCATGAACTATATTGAGAATCGCGGGCGATTTCGGACAATATTAATAGGGCTCTGCATCCTCTT
Organism: uncultured Peptostreptococcaceae bacterium; assembly: GCA_964342805.1. GTDB lineage: Bacteria > Bacillota > Clostridia > Peptostreptococcales > Acidaminobacteraceae > CAYFHQ01. Next base: position 24,906 of record CAYFHQ010000002.1, read on the forward strand.
AGTTGTTATTATGATGGTGGCCATGCAGTTTGGACCAGCCGATGTGACCACCCTGGACGCCACCCGGTCCGTATTTGGTAAGGTTCCCTTCCTTGAAGGGCTTTTGCAGCCCGACCAGGTGGAAGACGCCCATGAGTTGATTATCTGGAAGATCCGTTTTCCTCGGATTGTTTTGGCGGCCCTGGCAGGGGCGACTTTGGCGGCTTCTGGTGCCATTTATCAAGCCATCTTCCGTAACCCCATGGCTGATCCTTATGTATTGGGGATTTCGTCTGGGGCTGCCCTGGGTGCGGCCAGTGCCATTGTCATGGGGATTGGCGCAACGGCGGTGGGCTTGTCAGGCGTTTCCGTCTTTGCCTTCACAGGTGCCATGCTGGCCAGCTTGTTTGTTTGGACAGCTGCAGGCGGGGGACGTCGGTCGACACCCATGAGTTTGCTACTCTCGGGTATTGCCCTAAACTTCTTATTATCCGCCCTGCTTTCCGTGATCATGGTCTTTAATCGTGAGCAAGTGGATAAGATCATTTTCTGGACCATGGGCAGTTTTGCAGCGGCCAAGTGGGACCATGTCTTCTTACTGGTCTTGCCTGTCTTGGTCGGTCTTGTGGTCTACCGGATTTATGCCAGGGACCTTAACCTCATGCTCATGGGAGAAGACGCTGCCAGGGGGCTTGGTGTTCATGTACAAAAAGTCCGTCTGGGTCTTTTGGTCTTGTCGTCCTTGTTGACGGCCATCGTGGTATCCGTTTGTGGGGTAATCGGTTTTGTGGGCTTGATAGTTCCCCATGCCGTCCGCCTGGTCTCTGGGCCAGACCATAGAACCTTGGTGCCCTTGTCGGCCCTTGGTGGGGCCATGTTCTTGGTCATTGGGGATACCCTGGCAAGAACCATAGCTGCACCTGCTGAAATTCCCATAGGGGCGGTAACTGCCCTGATTGGAGCACCGTATTTCTTGTTCTTACTACAGAGGAACCGAAGTAAAATGGGGAGGTCATAATGCATCCGATTGAAGTCAAATCCTTAAGCCATTCGTTTGGGAACAATCCAATCCTAAAAGACATAGAAGTGTCTTTTGAACAGGCTTGCTTTACAGGTATTATTGGGCCAAACGGCAGTGGGAAGACCACTCTTATTCGAAATGTACTCCGGTCCCTGGAACCCTCTAAGGACAAAATATATGTCATGGGGGAGGACGTGCGTTCTCTACCCTTCAAGGAACTGGCCAAGGTTGTTGGGGCAGTTCCCCAAACCAACCATATCGAGTACGAATTTTCCGTTTTTGACCTGGTACTCATGGGTAGGGCGGCCCATATGAAGCGGTTTTCCTCTGAAACACCGGAGGACCTGCGGATTGCAGAAGAGGCCATGAAGGAAACGGATGTTTGGCACCTTCGCAACCGGTCGGTGGTCACCTTGAGTGGTGGCGAGCGGCAACGGGTGATTATTGCCCGGGCAATCGCCCAAAATCCCAAAATTCTGATCCTGGATGAGCCGGTGACCTACCTGGACCTCCACCACCAGTTGGAACTGATGAAGCTTTTGAGGCGTCTAACCGACGAGAAGGGGATGACCACCATCGCCATCCTCCATGACTTGAACCATGCCATGGGGTGGTGTGACCGGGTCATGTTGATGGATGAGGGGGCCTTGAAGGACTTTGGCCCACCGGAGGACGTTTTGACGCCCCAGGCCATTAAAGAGGTCTATCAGGTGGAAGTCTTACCCATGGAAGACCCGCGAAATGGGAAAACCATTTTAGTACCAGCATAATAAATGCCAGCGACCATGGACAATGTCTTAGCTTACAATGGGAAAGATGAGGCAGGGCCTTGGACGAGGGCAAGCATGTAAACAAAAAGATAAGGCAGCCGCCATGGAAATGGGGCTGCCTTTTTTCATGCAGGTTGTGCGTCTTACTTGAGAATATGGTCGTTGATGTCCTTACGGGGTGGAAAGAGAAAGACGTCGTCTAACTTCAGAAAATGAGCCATCTGGGGTTCTTCATTTTCTGTGAAAGCTTGTACATGGTCCTCTGTCCCAGCCTGGGCAGACAAATAATTCAACTGAAGTTTGTTGATCACGTTTTGGCACAGGGTTGCTGTGCGTTCTACGTAACGGGGCAAGTAAGCCATGAGGTCGATCCAGACTTTGTCCACCTCTGGGGACCACACACCAAACAAGCGGCGGTTGTCCACGATAACAGCCTCGATATTGCCGAGTTCAACAAGGGAGCGGATTTGATGGGAAATGGAGAGGGCGTCTTTTTCGGTAATGTCCCCAGTTGTGTTGGTCCAATAAATCACATCGTCAATCACTTCGATCATGAAGCCTCTTTGATCCATTGCAACACCTCCTTTGGATTCATATCGCCCTATCTATACCCCAGAATCTGCGATTTAACCTAGTTTTGACTGGCTTAAGTCAAGGAAACGATCGATTTCACCTTCGAGTTCCTTTAGGGAAGCGGTCCAGAAGGCCTTGTCACGAACGTTGATGTCCAGGGTAGCTGCAGCGTCTGCAATATTCATCATGCCAGTAGCCCGTAGGAGCTGGTCGTACTTTGGAATAAATGATTCTCCTTCTTCCTTGTACAGGGCATAGATTCCTTTAGCGAAAAGTAGGCCAAAGGCATATGGGAAGTTATAGAAGTTGTTGACTGCATAGTAGTAGTGGGGCTTGTTCATCCACATGTAAGGGTGAAGGGCCTCGTGGTCAACACCGTCGCCGTAAGCTTGTTTTTGGGCGTTGATCATGATCTCCTTGAGCTCGTCCACTGATAGGGCGTGGTCTGCACGGCGGGCAAAAAGCTCTGTTTCAAATAGGAAACGGGAGTAAATATCAACGATGACCTGGCCACTACCAGAAATGGAGGTTTCCAGAATAGCAAAGGCAGCTTCGTCATCGACTTCCTTTAGGGCAGCATTCTTTACGATGGTTTCGCAGAAGATTGACGCCGTTTCAGCCAGTGGCATGGGGTAGCTGGCGTTGAGGTAACTCTGGTCCTTAAGAATATGTCCATGGTAGGCATGGCCCAGTTCGTGGGCTAGGGTAATGACATTTTTCAGGTTGCCAGTGAAGTTTAGAAGAATGCGGGACTCACCAATCGGCATAAGGTTGGCACAGAAAGCACCTCCGCGCTTCCCTTTTTTAGGTTCCACATCAATCCAGGCCTTGTCTACTGCATTTTGTGTGAAATCAGCCAGTTCCTTGGAGAAGGAATTAAAGTGCTTGATGACAAAATCTGTAGCTTCCTGGTAGGAGTACTTGGTTTCCACAGAGCCCATAGGCGCAAACATGTCATAGAAAGGGATACCGTTCTTGTGGCCCAGTAGTTCACCCTTGCGGCGGTAGTACTGGCGGAACTTAGGCATAGCTTCTTTCATGGCTTCTAACATGGCGTCTAGGGTTTCACGGTCCATGCGGGAGTTAAAAAGGGTTTGGTCCAGTGGGTGGTCAAAGCCACGCTTCTTGCTAAGGGTAAGGACCTCTCCCTTAACGCCGTTTAGGCAAGAGGCACTCACGGTGTCCATGGTAGCGTAGGTTTTTAACTCAGCATGGTAACCATTGAGGCGGATTTGAGGGTCCTTGTCGAAGGCCATGTTGCGGGCTGCCATCAAGGGGATTTCCACTTCCTTGCCGTCCTTGACTACGTTAACCATCAGGCTTGAGGACACGGTGTTTTGTAGCAGGGTCCAAGCAGTAGCACCTGTTGTGCTCATCTGTGCAGCCAGAACTTCTTCCGGTTGGCTCATTTTGTGTTCAGCTTCAGACTTGAGTTCTTGCAAGTGGAAGCGGTGTTCTTTAAGAATGTCACTTTGGTCGATCAATTGGTCCAGGTTCTCCAGTGTTTTTAACCACTCTTGGAACTGAACTTCTGGTGCAGTGTAGCCTGTGTAGATCTGATTCAGGCGGTCCATGGCCATGAGGGCTTCTTTGTTGGACGCATCTGTGGAAACTGTTAGGCGGGCAAAGGCCATGAGTTTAGCAGCCAGGGCATTGGCGTCACGGCTGGACACGATCCATTTTTCGAGACGCTGGATATCATCCATTTGGTCAGTTGCAATGGCAGTTAGTAGGCCAGGGCTTTCCTCAAAACGTTTGGTGTCTTGAAGAAAGGCTTCCGATTGAAAGCCTGTATAAAGCGCATCTAGATTCCAATTCATTTCCATCTTCTTTCCTCCTTATGTACCAAACTGTACGTACTAACAGTTTAGCATAAAACGGCCCCCTTCTTGTTAACTATTTCGATAGGCGAAGGAAAATACTAGAACGAAAAAACAGCCCTGTAAGATCGGCATGATCCTAAAAGGCTGTTCACTTGGTCTTGTGTATGTCTCCCTTAGTCCACAAAGGGGAAGGGGGTCTTGGCTTTCATTTTGGCCTTGTGCTCGTACATGCGGCTATCGGCCAACTTTACCAGGATATCCAGAACCATGGACTCGTCTGGTGAAGAGGCTATTCCGTAGCTAAAACGGATGGGGATCTGGCTATAATTGAACTCTAAATAAACTTGCTCAAAGGCAGCGGTGATGGCTTCAAGGCTTTCTGAGGCTTCTTGCTGGCTGAGTCCTGGCAGGATGCATATAAACTCGTCACCTCCAAAACGGGCCAAGAGGGCCTCTTCTGGTAACCGCCGTTTTAGTTCCCGTACAAAGAGCTTGAGGGATTGGTCGCCGGCGATGTGGCCAAAGCGATCATTGATGGTCTTTAAGTTGTTAAGGTCCATGAGGACCAGGATAAAAGGTTCCTCACCATGGATGGCTCTTTCATGGTAATTATAGAATTTTTCTTCGAAATGGCCCCGGTTATAAATCCCAGTCAACTTGTCGTAACGGGAAAGGTACATGGCCCGTTCCACCAGTTGGCGGTTTTGCACTGCGATGGAGATTTGGGTCACAAAGTACTCCATGAAAATTAAGTCTTCTTCTGTGAAACAGCCAACGTCTGTGCAGTCCAGGTTTACCAGTCCATATAGCTGGTCTTCAATGTAGATGGGGGCAGACAGGGTGCTTTTGATGTCCGGTCCAGTTATTTTTTTTAGGATTTCGTCGGTTCCGTCCCGCATGATTTGGGCATTATAAGCATAGAGGTCTTCAATGATGAATGGTTTTGTATGCAAACTGCCGTCGGATTTTTTGAGGAAGGACTCATGGATCTTAAGGCTCACAGGTCGAAGGGACTCTAAATCAAAGCCCTTGGCCGAGGTGTACCTCAGACGATTGTTCTCGTCTACCACCAAAAAGGAGCCGTAGCCTGCAGAAGGGGCTATGGTAATGGCCTTGTTGAGTATGAGGTCAAAGAAGGAAGCGGTGTCCTCCATATAGATCAAGTCATTGGCGATATCCAGCATGGTTTCTCTGGCTTCCACATGACGCTCTAGGGCCATGTTTATGGTGGCGTAGCGGAGGTTCATTTGCCTTTGTTCTTCCATGGAAGCCCGGAGGGCGTTTTCTAGCTGCTGGGCGGATTGTCTGGCCTCTGCAGACCGGTAAATGTCAAAGGAGATGTTGAGTTCCTGACGTGAGGAAAGGGGCATGGTTTCTTCAAGGGTTTTCATGACCCTTTGAAAGGCGTCAAAGGCATTTCGGATCATGTAAAAAGCATAGGCCCTAAAGAGGATCAGAATAAGTGCGGTCAAAAGGAGCTGTGGGACCAGTGGTTTGTCAAATAAAACAGTGGGTAGCCACAGGCCAATGAATAGGGAACCAAGTAGCTGTAGTAATGTAAATTGAATGTATGTATGATATCTCTTCAAAGTGATCACCTCTCTTCTATTTTATACCGTTATGTCCAGATATGAAACGACTTCTTATTTAATCGTTCATTAATAGATTCTTAAGGTGTCTTCGATATGCTGTATTTGTAAAAGAAACCCAACGTGGGTAGGAGGTGAAACGAAATGCTAGACATGAATACAGCGATGCCGATTGTTTGGGTGGCCCTGATTATCATTTTTGCGGTAGCAGAGGCATTTACGCTAGGGCTGACATCAATCTGGTTTTCGTTGGGCTCCATTTTTGCCTTACTGGCAGCGCTCCTTGGATTGCCCCTCTTTGCACAAATCTTTGTCTTTCTCATTGCGACCTTGGTCATGTTAATTTACACACGGCCGGTGGCAAAGAAGTACCTACGTATTGGTGCTTCCAAGACAAATGTTTCAGCACTGATTGGTGTCCATGGCATTGTTGTAAAGCCGATTGAGCAGTTCCAAACCGGGCAGGTCAAAGTAAAGGGCCAAATTTGGACAGCAAAATCTTATGATGGTGTTACACTGGAGCAAGACACAGAAATTGAGGTTCTGGCAGTTGAAGGGGTTAAGCTGATTGTTCAGTCAACTGAAATGCCGGTGACCTCGAAAGAGACAAAGTCGATCGTGGAGGAAACTCCAAATAAATAGATCAGGTAAACAGGGAGGAAAAGCATGGTTGGATCAATTTTATTAGTTATCTTAATTCTGGTAGCGATCATTCTTATTGCAACAAATATTCGGATCGTACCCCAGGCAAACCAGTATGTAATCGAACGTCTTGGTGCATATGTGGACTCGTGGGACGTAGGTCTTCACGTGAAGGTGCCTCTAATCGACCGCGTTGCCAATAAGGTGTCGCTCAAAGAAAAGGTAGTGGACTTTCCACCACAGCCAGTAATCACAAAAGACAACGTAACAATGAAGATTGACACGGTAGTCTACTACCAAATCACAGACGCTAAGCTATACACGTATGGTGTGACGCGTCCGATCGTTGCCATCGAAAACCTAACGGCAACTACCCTACGTAATATCATCGGTACACTGGAACTGGATGAGTCTCTATCGTCCCGTGACCTGATCAATACGCAAATGCGTGCGATTCTGGATGAAGCAACAGATCCATGGGGCATCAAGGTAAACCGAGTTGAAGTAAAGAACATCATTCCACCGGCAGATATTCAGGAAGCCATGGAAAAGCAGATGCGTGCTGAACGTGAACGTCGTGAAGCTATCCTTCGTGCAGAAGGTGAAAAGAAGTCTGCTGTACTTGTTGCAGAAGGTAAGAAGGAAGCAGCCATCCTTGACGCTGAAGCTGAAAAGCGATCTGCAATCCTACGGGCAGAAGCCAAGAAGGAAGCACAGATCCGTGAAGCAGAAGGTGAAGCGGAAGCGATTATTAAGGTACAGGAAGCGACAGCTCGTGGTATCGAAATGATCAAGGAAGCTGATCCAAGCAAGGCTGTTCTAGCTCTTAAGAGCTTTGAAGCCATGACACAAGTAGCTGATGGTCAGTCTACAAAGATCATCATCCCATCGGAAATGCAAAACCTAGCTTCTACAGTGGCAACGGTTGGCGAAATCTTCAACGACACGAAGAAAGACGCATAAGGAAACCGACTCACTTAGGACATAGACAAATCGCTTTGAAACCACAGACTTGCCAACCAAGTCTGTGGTTTCTTTTTTTGCTTGTCCCCCTGAACGGGTTGTCTTCCCCTAGGTTGGAAGTCAATATACCTAGGGAAATAAGGACGATGAAAAAAATGAAGGGGCAGATAATAAAATTAACACGCTAATCAATAATATTTATTACTAAATTAAATATATTCACAACGAAATAGAGAAAACGCATATAAAAATCATTAAAATTTATTGACTGTTATCTAAAATGGGTGTATGCTGAAACCAAGAAGATCAAAAGGAGGACATGATGAAGAAAAATGTCATTGGCATATGCCCAGTCTGTGCATCGCAGCTTCAAGTAGCCAAACTACACTGCAACAGCTGTCACACATCCATTGAAGGGGAGTTTGAACTGGACAAGTTCAGCTACCTGACCAAGGAACAAAAGTATTTTATCGAAGTCTTTATTAAGAACAGGGGCAATATCAAGGAAATCGAAAAGGACCTTGGCATTTCCTATCCGACTGTTCGGAGAAACCTGGACAATGTCATTAAGGCCTTGGGTTACAATACCGACGCCGATGAAGCAGCACCCAACAAGAAAGAAATCCTTGAGAAGTTGAGCAAAGGTGAGATCACGTCAGAAGAAGCCCTGAAGTTACTGAAAGGATAGACTATGATGGATGAGCGACTGCAAATTCTGAAAATGATAGAAGAGGGAAAGGTCACTGCCGACGAGGGTGTGAAGCTCCTTGAAGCCCTGGAAACAGGTGGCGACGAGATTACCCTAGGGAAAACAGGGACAGTAGAGGAAGAATCGGAAGAACCCCACAGGTCCAATGAAAATGTTGTCATTGGCAAGCGGGAGCAATCGGAAGGTTTTGACGAGGAACATTTCCACATTTCACTTCTAGGTAAAAAAGAAGTGATTATCGATGCCCTAAAGGCCTCCAATGTGAAGATTATTACTGAGGAGCGTGACAATATTTTTGTTCGCCACTTGGATTACAGTAGCAATAAAGACAACTTCACCATCGAGGTGGAAGACGACGGTGAACAAGTAAAAATCTCTGAGACCATTGCAGCCTTTGTCCATGTGGACACGGACAAGGGGTTTGTGAACATTAATGGTCGGGAGCGCCGTGAAGGCATGTCCATCCTGGACTCTATCCTGGAAGGGGTAGACGACATGGTCAACTTTGGCCTGGATGTGATGAAGGGGGCCCGGTCTCTCTTTGGTAAACATGAACTCCACATCCATATGCCCTCCTCTTACCGGGGGGACCTGACCATTAAAGGCATTAGGGGTGATTTCCAGGCGGACAAGATCATAGCTGACGGGGCTCGGATCTCCATGGTGTCTGGAAATGTCTATATCGGTGAGCTCATGACCAACCACTCGGTGATCAAGGTCACCAGTTCGGATGTCCGTTTGGACGACTTCCGGGGAGACGTGATTGTTTCTGCCATTAGCGGTAACCTAACCATGGGGACAACAGACCTCACAGGGGATATCAGTGCCAAACTAACCAGTGGAGACATTGAGTTGACCATGCCGGCCTCTACCTCCTTTGGTCTCAAGGCAGTGACCACCAGTGGCGATATTGACTGTCATTTCCCCGTTACGGTGGTTGGAAAAATGGGACGGAATAAAATCCGTGGCATGGTGGGTAACGAGGACAAAATGCTAACCCTAAAGACCATTTCAGGGGACATTATTATGAACAAGGCCTAAGTTGACTGGAGCGTGATTGACAGCTAGTCGGGCCCGATGCTTCAAGATAAGGCAAGATAATTAACCGTTTAGAATGTACTAACCATAAAAGGTCCAAGAAGTCACTGCCGCTCTACCAGCGACGTAACTTCTTAGACCTTTATTTTTTTGAGTCTACCTAGTGGAGCCTGGTCTTAGAATCTTTAGTAGGCCTTTTTGTAGGCTTGCTTACCATCCACCCAGGTTTCAAGCACTTGAATGTCCAGGACCTGGTCAAGGGGTTGGGTCAAGGGATCATGGCTGAGGACAACAAAATCTGCAAAGTGGCCAGGGGTGAGCAGGCCCTTCAGGTCTTCTTCTCCAGAAGCCCAGGCACCGTCGATGGTCATGGCCCGTAGGGCATCAAACATGGACAGGGCTTCCTGGGGTAGCCAACCTCCAGGAGGCTGTCCTGCCAAGTCGCGTCGGGTCACGGCGCAGTGTAAGTTGGGGATCGTGTCCGGTCGCTCCACGGGCGCATCGGTCCCCATGGCAATGGGAATGCCCATTTGCTTCATGGTTCCAAAGGCATAGGTGGAGGCTACTCGTTCAGGGCCAAGGCGGTCTGTGGCCATATGTAGGTCATAGTGGAGGAAGATCGGTTGGATGTGGGCCAAGACCTTCATGGATTTCATTCGGTCCAGTTGATCAGGTCGGGTGATCTGACAATGGACAATGCTGTGGCGGAGGTCTTGGTCTCCCTGGGCGGATTGGGCCACTTCAATGGCCGTGAGGGCCTGGTCGATCATAGCGTCTCCAATGCCATGGATGGCTAGGGAAAACCCGTTTTCACCGGCGGTTCTGGCCAGTTGCTTGATTTGGTCGTCGGTGTACATGGAAATTCCTGTGGTTGAAGGGTCGTCAGCGTAAGGCTGGGTCAACCAGGCGGTTCGGGCTCCAAGGCTACCGTCTCCTAGAATTTTAAGGGGGCCCATTTTGAACCAGGCATCGCCCTTGCCGGTCTTCCACCCAGCTGTTATACCTGCTAGGAAGTTTTCATGGGTCCGGTAAAGGGCCTGTTCATTGACCCGAACCTTGAGTCGCCCTTGGTCAGCCATGTCGGTAAAAGCCTTGAGGATAGACGCTGTCATTTCCAAGGGGTAGACGCAGAGATCGTCGGACTGGCAGGAGGTGACCCCATGCTCAAGCAGGTAGTCACAACCGGCTTCTATGGCTGATTGCATTTCTGTTAAACTTGGGTCGGGAATGGCGCCAAGAACCAGGTCCATGGCATTTTCCCGGAAGATTCCGCTTAAGGAACCATCCTCAAATCGGTCAATGGTTCCCCCAGATGGTGTAAGGGTCTGGTTGGTGATTCCTGCAGCTGCCATGGCCGCAGAATTACAAACCAATATGTGGCCACAGGCCCTGCGTAGGACTGTGGGGGTCTTGCCGGTAATGTCGTCCAGGTCCTTGATGGTTGGGAGGACCGGTTGATCAAAATAGTCCTGGTTCCAGCCCCTGCCTGTGAGCCACTGACCTGGGGCCAGGGTGACCAAGGCCTCTGTAACTTTGTCACGGAGTTGAGAGATGGACTGGACGCCTTCCAGTTGGAGGGCCTTTAGGGCGGCACCGAAACCCAGGAGGTGCATGTGGGAGTCATTAAAGCCAGGGAGCAGGGTCTTGCCTTCCAGGTTATAGGCCTGGTCTGCCACTGGGACAAGGTCCTTGCCATGGCCTAGGGACAAAATACGACCATCCTCAATCAGGATGGCGTCGAAAAGGGCGTCCTCTGTGGTGAGGGGGCGGATCTGCCCGTTATACAAACAGGTTTTCATGGGTCCTCCTTACATGGAAAATCCCGATTGTGTCCAAGTGGATTCAATCGGGATCACAACAATACGTCGATAATGGAACCTTGGGTGGTCAATTGGTTGAGCAGAACGGTGTTGGAGTTTCGCTGGTAGTTATACTTAAGCGCCGGAAGGGGCTCGTTTTCCTGTGGAGACACCGCAGCTGCGGGGGTCCGTAAGGCTTGTTCTGTCCGCCTGCCCACCGAAGCTGTTAGTCCATTGAAGGTGGTGAGGGACTCAATGGCCTGGTCTGGGTTTTCGTCAAAGGCAGCCTGGAACCTGGCCTCGTCCACCTGTATGGACCCTTCAGAGAAGGTGACACCTAAAGGTTCCAAGGATTCAATGTTCCGCTCAGTTGTGGTGGTCAACTGGTCTGCAACCAATTGGGCGCCACCTCCAGATTGTTGGAGGAAGGCCACAGCCCGGTTAAAGGAATTGACAAATTGCTTAAAGGCAGAAATGGCGCCTCTACCTGAAATCTTGTTTTCAATATAGACTGGCTCGGCTTGAGGGGCCTCCAGTTGGATGGACACTTGGGCCTCCAGTACCCGTAAGGTATTGGAGCTGGAGGTATATACCACACCGTCCAGGGATCCCCTTGCATTTCTGGCAAACTGGGTGGGGTTGTTGAGTTCAAGTCCATCAGCCAGTTCTCCACTGACGGTGAAGGCGGCCTGGGCACCTGTCTGGGTCCCCTGGATGGCAAGGGACTGGCTACCGTCTTCGTTGGTAACAACATTGGCAGACACATTGAAATCGGCCTCTGCATTAATACCTTCTGCGATGGCTGCAAGAACCTCTCCGTTACTCTGGTTGGCACTCCGGTCAATGGCGATGGACCGGACATCCGTGCCAATGGCTATGTCGATGGAGTCTCTACTGATATCTAGAGAAGTGGCGTCCTCAGGCTGGAGACGTCGGGACACATTTTCCTGTTGGGTGGCCAGTTGGTCTACGGTCAAGGTGTGGTTGCCTGTGGGACTTCCGGGTTCAGCGCTGACCGTAACACCTTCACTGGAGGAGGAAATGGTCCGTTCCTCATAGATCACGCTGTCCTTTTGGTCAAGCTGGTCCGCTGCTTGGGACAGCTCGTTCAATGAAGACCGATACTCCGAATAAAAGGATGAGGTGGTGTTAAGGCGGTCGTAATTAATGGACTTGGCATAGGCCTTGCTGACCGACGAACCAAATAGGAGGGCGGTTGCTGCCCGGGCAGGGCTATTGACCCGTTTTAAATCCGCCTTGTTAAAATTAAACAAGACATAGGGATTGTTATAGGCGTTAACGCCTTGTACCATGTCCTCACCTCCTTTTATTGCAGACTTCTTCATATATAGTATACCCCACTTTTACCAATCTACACATTTGTGTTTAGTGAAAACGAAAATGGGTAAGTCCTTGTGGGATTAAAACTTCATGAGAAGATCATTAAGGTTTCCCATTTTCCGGGATTTCTCTATGGCCTTGTGATACCATGACCTTGAAGGAACACAACGACCAAGGGAGGGAATACAATGGGAAGAATTGGATTGGGCATTTTGCTCATTATCATAGGGGTGGCACTGGCAGTGACACAGTTCGGAGGCTTTGGCTTCAATGGTGGAAAAAGTTCAGGCACCATCGATGAAATGGTGGAGGCGTCAGTTTCAGGTGTGGGCACCATCCGCATTAATGGGGTTAGCGATGACGTTCAAGTGGTGAATACCAGTGGCGACGTCATCAAGGTGACGCTCAAAGGAGACTACTCGTCCCTAACAGGTTACAAGCCACCAACCCTAGAACTGGAAGACAAGGGTAACAAGCTAGAGATTTCAGTTAAGTACTATGCACAAATGAACATCAGCATGCGCCGACGTACGGACTTTACGGTTTACCTACCAGACCAATACAAGGAGTCCTTCCAAGTCCACGTGGTGTCGGCAGACGTGTCAATCGAAGAAAGAGACCTGAAGGAACTGGTGGTCAATACGGTTTCAGGAGACCTGACAGCCAATGACATTATGGCAGACCGCATTGCAGTGAGCACGACTTCCGGAGAAGCCCACCTGGAAGACATCCAGGGTGAATTGGATTTCAACACGACGTCAGGAGACCTCAACGCGACATTTACGGCCCTGACTGGTGACATTTACGTTGACGGTGTTTCCTCAGATATCCGTCTCAACCTACCAGATAAGTCTGGCTTCCAAGTGGACTATAACACCGTGTCTGGCGACTTTAACATGGCCCATGAAGGGACCATTCGTGGCAAAAAGGACATCGAGGCCCAGGTGGGTGGCGGTGACCATATGGTCGAGGTGTCAACGGTTTCCGGTGACCTGAGTATTCGGTAAACAGCTGAATCAGGCTGATGGACAAACCAAGGTGCATAAGCATACACAAATCCCCAATACCCCCCTGCATATTTTGTCTATGTGCAGGGGGTGTTGTCGCGGAAGACAAGAAACGTCAGACAATTTCGACTTTCTAGCCCCTGAATAAATATGCTTGCACCTGACCCTTTCAAAGTGGTATACTTCTTAACAAATGAATCGGATGTCTTTAAGCAGGTCCGAGAGTCCTGCAAGATTGGCTGTATACACGGCGCCTATTTGTAGTGCGTTCATCGGGTAAATGCGCCCCTTTTGGGGTGGGTGTATTCTTCTAAGTCTTCTTGCAGGTGCAAGAAGTTTTTTTATTGCAAAAAAACACACTAGACGTTCTTTTAAGCGGTCCAGAGAGGCCGGAAAGGGGTATTGTATGACGACGCAAACCATGACAATGGAGAAAAAATCCTCCTTGGCAAACTTGAAGAAGGTAATCCTAGGCCTTCAGCACCTGATCGCCATGTTTGGTGCAACTGTACTGGTTCCAATTCTAACAGGCTTTAACCCATCGGTTGCCCTAGTGGCAGCGGGCTGTGGTACGCTGATCTTCCACTTTTGTACCCAGAAAAAAGTCCCTGTTTTCCTAGGCTCGTCATTTGCATTTATCCCTGTCATTATCCTAGTCCGCGACACCATGGGCGGCTTGGCGTATGCACAGGGGGGCATTATTGTAGCGGGTCTTTTATATGTGGGTCTTTCCTTCTTGGTCAGAGCCATTGGCGTAGAGAAAATCACACGCTTCCTTCCACCACAAGTGGTTGGCCCAATGATTATGGTGATCGGCCTCAACCTGATTCCAGTGGCCCTTGGCATGGCCAGTGGCAGCTGGATGCTTGCTGGCATTACCCTAGGTGTAGCTCTAGGCGTAACCTTCCTTACCAAAGGTTTTATCAAGCAATTGGCCATCCTGGCGGGTGTCCTTACCGGTTACCTGGTAGCCACTTTCACAGGTGTAGTTGACTTCACTCCTGTTCATGAAGCAGCCCTAGTAGCTCTGCCAGCCTTTACCCTGCCTAAGTTTTCCCTGGCAGCTATCTTGACCATCGCACCGGTGGTGGTAGCCGTGTTCATGGAACACATTGGTGACGTGACAACCAATGGCGCAGTGGTGGGCAAGGACTTCATGAAGGACCCAGGTCTCAACAGAACCCTCCTTGGGGACGGCCTGGCAACGATCTTTGCCGGTCTGATCGGCGGTCCAGCCAACACAACTTACGGTGAGAATACCGGTGTCCTGGCCATTACCAAGAACTACGACCCATCCATCCTCCGTCTGGCAGCGATTTTCGCAATCGGCCTAGGTATGGTGGGCAAGTTGGGTGCTTCCCTGCAAACCATTCCAGTGCCAGTCATGGGTGGTATTAGTATCATGCTCTTCTCTATGATTGCCTTGATCGGCGTGAAAACCATTAAAAATGCCAAGGTGGCCTTCAACTGGAAGAACATCTTGGTCATGGGCGTGATCTTAACCCTGGGCTTTGGTGCCACATACATTGAGCGATGGACAGGTGTGAGCCTGGCCATTCCTCTGACATCCTCAGTGAAAATTGCGGGTCTGAGCTTTGCAGCCATCGTGGGCGTGGGCCTCAATGCCCTGATCAACAGAGACCAATAAAAAAGCTAACCGACTATGTCGAAAATCTCAGAGGGTTGCCCAAGGCAGCCCTTTTTTTATTGAAAAGATGCGGTTATCCCCCATATCATCTCTTCCGCCAGGACCGCTGGTTGACAGACCTATCGGGAAAGAGTAGTGTAATACCGATGGGAGGCAAGTGTGAAAATTACTTGGAAATTATTTATCATTTTTTTACGGATCGGCGCTTTCACCTTTGGTGGTGGCTATGCCATGATCCCTCTAATTGAAAGAGAAGTGGTAGACAAACACCACTGGCTCACAACAGAAGAGTTTATGGACGTCCTAGCAGTCTGTCAATCCACACCTGGGGCCATAGCCGTCAACCAGGCTGTTTTTATCGGCTATAAGATCAATCGATATGCAGGTGCGGCTGCGGCCACCCTGGGGGTTGTCCTGCCGTCCTTTTTTGTTATGCTCGTGATTGCGGCCTCCTTTGCAACCATTCAGAGCCAGACCCTGGCTCAGTCTATCTTTAAGGGGGTACGACCTGCAGTAGTGGCCCTTATCGCCAGTGCAGGCATCCGACTGACCCGGTTTACAAAGACCGGTTTTGACCTGGTTGTCATTGTGTCCAGCTTCCTAGCCATTACCTGGGCGGGTGTTAACCCAGTCTTTGTGGTGGTGATTGCAGCCATTCTAGGGGTTGTTCGTTACCGCTATGCCCAAAAGGGGGTCGGCCGATGATCTGGAAGCTCTTTATCACCTTTTTGCAAATTGGGGCCTTCAGCTTCGGCGGTGGCTACGGCATGCTACCCATGATCGAGAAGTATGTCATCACAGAGAATGCCTGGATAGAACCCAACGTGTTTGTAGACATTATTGCGACGTCACAAATTACACCGGGTCCCATAGCCATCAACAGTGCTACCTTTATTGGCTACAAGATGGCTGGTTTCTGGGGGGCCTTCTGGTCTACCCTTGGGGTCATAACCGTGCCTGTCATGCTCATACTGGTCCTTTCTCACTTCTTGATCGCCTTCAAGGAGTCTGTCATGGTCAAGGCCATCTTCGACGGCCTGCGACCGGCCCTGGTGGGCTTAATCCTGGCCTCTGCCTTTTCTGTGAGTAAGACGGCTATCCAGGACATTTATGGGGGGCTGATCGCCCTTGGGATCTTTATTCTTATTAATAAGACCAAAATCCATCCTATTTTGCTGATCCTCTTAGCAGCGGTTACTGGCGTGTTCTTGTATCATTAATTTGTACCATTAACAGTGAAAAATGGAACGATGAGAGGAAACTCCATCCTCCTTGTTTTGAAACCAATCAAGAACCTTGTTCTGCCCATGGCAAACAAGGTTCTTTGTCATGGAAACAAAGAGACCATAAGTGCTGCTTCGATTAGAGGAAAAAACACGGTAAGGTGTTATCTAACTGGGAATATGGTTACAAATATGAAAGAGAGACATATTTGGAGGTCATATGAAAAACACACCTATTTCCGCCCGTGGGATCTACCGGGCTATCCGCTGTGGTGTTGAGCAGCTACAAGAGGACCGTAACCACCTCAATCAAATTAATGTGTTTCCCATACCAGACGGGGACACAGGTACCAACTTGTCCATGACCCTGCAGACCATGACCGACCAAGTGGTGGTGGAGGGGCGAATTGACCACCTGGTTGCCCAATTGGCAGAAAAAGCCCTGGAGGGGGCCAGGGGGAACTCAGGCATGATTTTTGCCCAATTTGTCAGCGGGTGGGACATGCAATTGGAAGGCAAGGAGGTCCTTTACCCAAGAGAATTGGTTGCCTCCTTGCAAATGGCTGTACCCTATGCCTACCAATCCATGGTTTCTCCCCTTGAGGGAACCATATTGACCCTTATTCGGTCATGGGTTGCGTCCCTTGACCACCACTTGGACCATAGTGACACCTTGGCAGAGTGGTTTGATGCTGCCCTGATAGACGCCCATAAGGCCCTGGAAGAGACCGTCAACCAGCTTCCCGTCTTAAGGAAAAACGGTGTTGTGGACGCTGGCGCCAAGGGTTTTGTCTCCTTCTTAGAGGGTCTTGTTGCCTACCTCCATGGTAGACGGGCCAAGGCCACAAACCAGCCAGTGGCTGTGCCCCAGCTTGACGTCCATGAATTTGAGTCCCCCTTATCATTCAGGTATTGCACGGAAGGCCTGATCCAGGCCCCGGTTCAAGACATACAAGATATAAGGGGTGACCTAGAGGTCTTGGGTGACTCCTTGATTATCGCTGGCAACCACCACCGAACCCGGGTCCATATCCATACCAGTAGGCCAGAAGAAGTCTTTCATATCTTGCATGGTAGGGGGAAGATCCTCCAGCAAAAGGTGGACGACATGCAGCGGCAAATGGATGTGATCAAGGACCCCTTGGCCAAGGTAGCTATTGTCACGGACAGCATAGCGGACATTCCCCAGGACCTGATGGACAAGTATCAGATCCACCTCCTGCCCATGCAGATCACCCTGGGTGAAGTGACCTATATTGACCGTGTAACCCTAACGGCAGACCATTTTTACACCTTGAATAAGGACCTAAAGGACCACCCGACCACGTCCTTGCCGGGACTTAAGCAGATTGAAAGCCTCTTGCAATTTCTCTTGGACCACTATGAACAAGTGGTGGTCCTGTCTGTGGCAGCAAAACTCAGTGGTACCCACCAGGCCATTTGTAATGTGAAAGACACCCTCCCCGGTGGAGACCGTGTCCATGTGGTGGACACCATGAAAAACTCAGGTGCCCAGGGCCTTTTGGTGGTCCAAGCAGCAAAAGCGGCCCTAGCGGGTGAGTCGGCAAGGGCCATAGTCAGCCAGGTGGAAGGTTTAAGGGACCAAACCCGCATTCTGGTCTCTGTGGAAACCATTAAGTATGCTGTACGAGGTGGGCGGGTAGCCAAGAGTCTAGGGTTCGTGGGCGCCATGCTCAATTTAAAGCCCATCATGTCCCTTGACCGGCAGGGCCAGGGTATTGCCTTTGGCAAGGCCTTCTCCTATGGCCAAAACCTGCGCAAGATCACCCAACTGGCAGAAAAAGACCACCGCCGATTAGGGATCGACCACTATTGTATTGTCCATGGGGATAGCCGGGAAAAGGCCATGGACCTAGCCAAACGAATGAAGGACATTACGGGTCGTGAACCCGCATATATTGCTAGAATTTCGCCGGTGGTAGGTGCCAGTGCAGGGGCAGGTGCTGCAGCAGTCAGTTATATTACGAAAGGTGGCAATGTCTATGAATCCTCTCAGTGAAGCGGGGTTGGTAATCTTTCTGTATTTCTTTGCTTTTTTTGTTGTGGCCACATGGATTAAGAACAACTCCATCGTGGACATTGGGTGGGGAATTGGCTTCGTACTTGTGGCTTGGTTCACCCTCTATAGGTCTCCTATGCCGGGTGTAGCCAACTACCTTGTGTCTGGCCTGGTTACTGTGTGGGGTCTACGGCTCTTTTACCATATTTCCCGTAGAAACCTAGGTAAGGGAGAAGACTTTCGCTATGCCAACTGGCGCAGGGAATGGGGCAAGTGGGTGGTGCCTAGAGCCTTCCTCCAAGTCTTTATGCTCCAGGGGATCATGCTGTTTGCCATTGCGACCCCCTTTATCATGATGAATGCGGTGGGCGCCCAGACCATGACCTGGACCAGCTGGGTGGGGGTTCTGGTCTGGTTAACAGGCTTCTACTTTGAGTCAGTCGGTGACCGCCAGTTGGCCCTGTTCAAGAGTGATCCAGCCAACAAGGGCAAGATCATTACCACTGGCCTTTGGGCCTATACCCGTCACCCCAATTATTTTGGGGAAGCCACCATGTGGTGGGGGATCTTTCTCATTGCCCTAGGTGCTGGTCAGCCCATTTGGACGGTTCTGAGTCCGGTGATTATTACCTACCTTTTGGTTTTTGTGTCCGGTGTCCCCCTGCTTGAGAAAAAGTATAAGGACAGGCCAGACTTTCAAGCTTACGCTAAAAAAACCAGTGTTTTTATACCCTGGTTCCCTAAAAAAGAGTAAAAGAGTGGAGAGATCAGTCTCCATGGCTTGAACCCATAGAATGGATCACCTATCATGGAAGTGGAGGTGGTCCATTTGCGTACCCATGACAATCCACATATTCGCGTGATCGACTGGGCCAGACTTGGCCTTGCCTGCCTTGCAGTAATCTGGATGGCCTTCGGCGTCCTTCAAAGGGTACAGAACTTAGACGTCCCTCTCTTGAATGTCGTCATGTCCAACCTGTTTGCCCTTTGGGTCCTGTTGACAGGTCTAAGGCACCTGATCCTAGACAAACAGAAATTACTGGGCATGTTTTACGTGTTTTTCGCTTTATTTATGCTTATATCTGTTAACTTTGTTGCTACACAGTTTTAATGAGGTGACTATATGTCTCAAACAATTGGGGCCAATGCCATCTACATCCCTTGGGAGGAAATGCAGGCACTTGGCGTAAACCACATGGAGGCTTGTTTAGGGCGAAGGGGTTCCTATGAGGACCGACTTGACCGCATGCTCCAGGCCCTAGACGCTGCAAAAGATGCGCCCGCACCCTACAGTATCCACTTACCCTTATACCTTCCGTCCGACATGGCCTATGACTATTTGGACGCATTTTTCCTAGACGAGAACCCAATCAAGCGTCAGTTCTCAATAGATTTAGTCGAGACCAATCTGAAAAAACTCAAGGAAGCAGGCTACCAGCCCCAGTATGTGGTCCAGCATTTCGCAGGGATTAATCTGGACCAACACGTGGCCTATGCCGGGTTTGATGGTGTTCTCAAGTCTTCACTGGAGGCACTCAATGAACTGGGGCAGGCCTATGGGACGCCGATTCTCCTAGAGTATATTGCGTCCAATGTCCTCTTCCATGATCCAGACCAATGGGTGGAGGCCCTGGCAGACTACAGCCACCTGGGTCTGCTGACAGACACGGGTCATTTGTACTTTGCCTCTGAGTTGTATGGGTTTGACTTCGCCACGGCCCTGGAAAGCCTGGCGCCAGCCAGTGAAGCCTTTCACGTGTGGACTGTTAAGGGACCAGGTGCCTATCAGAATAATCAGTCTTATGTAGACTTTCACCACCTGGCACCCAGACTCAACCAAGTAGAGGAAGAGGGGTGGGCCTTCGACACCCAAGGAGTCCTGGCATATCTCGCATCGTTTCAAAAACCAATCATTATTGAAGCTTCCATGGTCTATGGAGGCCGGGACAATTACACGGAGTCCCTGAAAGAATGCGCTGCAATGTTACGAAAGATCGTCTAATGTTAACCGCGTGTTACAAGAATGACAAAGTGGTGACATTCTGGCCGGAAAATGCCTGATTTCTATTGTATATGGGGTATGCTGTATGCAAGGAAATAAAGGAGGTGCCGGTCATGGAAGTACTCGGTATTATCGGTTTGATCGCTTTGTACAGTATTTTGGATCGACCGGTCGAACGGAGAAAAAAGATAGCAAACATAAGAGAAAGCGTCGAAGACTAGGTCGTGGGATGGCCTGGCATTCGACGCTTTTGATGTTTTTTGGGATTTATGTGAGGAGTTTTTCAAGTTTTCTTCGGTTAAAACCAACCACGATCTCGTCATCGATAAAGAATGTGGGGACACCTAGAATGCGCTTGGAGATGAGTTCGTAGCGGGCGTCTAGATCGTCTTTTACGTTTTTTTCTTCAAAGGGGTAACCAGCGTCCTTTAAATAGGTTCTAGCCGTTGCACAGTGGGGACAGGACGTAGTCGTGTACAGGGTGATTTGGTGTTCCATGTCGACCTCCTTCCAGCTGGGATGGGAAAACCTTTTCTTGTTTAGGGTTCGTACCCTTGGTGATTTTCCTCTAAACAGATACTTGGTAAAAGCGGTGGAAACTTGTCATCCTCCCCCCAGTGGGGTACAATGGGTATTGTGATTATGTAAACCAAGAGGCGGGGTGAGGGTTATGAAACGTAGCATGAAAGACATGGACAGAGCCATTCGTATTGCTGAAAAACAGGGGCTGGACAAGCGACTGAGCCGCATGTATGGCAACCTACCAGAAGGGACCTGTGGTGGGTGTACCACCTGTTGTAGTGAGTCGGTTCCAGCATTTTTTATTGAGTTTGTGAACATTTGGCGCTACATGAAGGCCCATCCAGAAGTCTTTCAGGACCGTATGCCCAGAGTCCTCTCCTTTTACCATACGGAATTGGCAGAGCGAAGGAAGTGTCCCTTCCTGGGACACGACAACCGGTGCACCATTTATGAGGTGCGGCCCTTGACTTGTCGTTTGTTTGGCTTTTCCCGACAAGAAGACCATGAGGCCAACCTCAAGCAAATTCTCCAGGCCAATCGCCAGGCCAAGAAGGACGTGTGGAACGCCTACCGGATTGACGTACCCGATGAAGTGGTCTCCTTTCATATTCCCTTCTGTGAGAGTTTTGAGCCTGAATGGCAACTGACCGAAGACGACAAGATGGACTTTGCCGACACCCTTTTTGGCCTAGATTCCATGTTCCTCATGTCAGGCCTGCTGGATGAAGAGGATATTAATCAGACCCTGATCCCCTGGTTTGTTCATTTATTAGATGATCCTGAGGACGCATTGGATATGCGAATCAAAATATCTGGAGAACTTATTGACAAAGGGGAATCAATTACCTTGAAAAACGCTGAAATGGCTTGGAGAAAACGATTTTCCAATAAAATGATTTGAATCGTTGACAAGTGACTTTTCAGTAGTGTATAATATTTGACTTTTGTGCCGATTCTTGATACACTGTTAGCAGTGAGCGTAAGGATGGTGATGGAATGGCTACTAAGGAAACACTCTCTCAGATTCGCTCGAATCTAGAGGATTGTGTGGGTCAGCAGGTATTACTGCGTACCAACAAAGGAAAGCGAAATGCCAAGGAAAAGCTTGCGGTTGTAGAAGCGGTTTATCCGAGTATCTTCATTTTATCGGTAAACGAAGGCTTAGACGTACAGCGTCGCGTTTCGTTTAGTTACTCAGATGTATTGACGGAGACTGTGGAAATCACAATCTGCGAAACCGAAGAACGAATTCAAGCATCCTAACGCAAAGTTCGGGCTGTTTAGACGGGAACAAAGAGTATTTGTCCTTGTCTAAGCAGCCCTTTTTGCGGTTTTTGGCCTCTCAATGCCCAGGTAAAAGGCTTGAAATGGGCCTGAAAGTGTGGCGTATTTCTAAAAAATCAGAAAAAAATTTTTATTAGGACACTTGGATACTTATTCGGTGTAGAAAATTTTCCCACTCCCCACAGGCTGAAATGTCAGGCTTTACACCGAAAAATACAATTAATGGGATAGTATTCATCGGATGGATATTCACCGAACAGGAAAACGTTCACAAAAATACACGATTACTAAAAAGTGAGAAGTTGCAATTGTTTGAACCACCCCATATACTAGAGTTCGAGAAGCGAGAACGATGAATAAATTGACAGTAATTTACATCGTTCTAGAATAGAGAGGAGCAATGATGGATCAGTCAAAGCAGTTGCAGGTATATTCGGAAATTGGCAGACTCAAAAAAGTTTTGCTACACAGACCAGGGGAAGAAATTGAGAATCTTACACCTGATTTAATGGACCGTCTTTTGTTCGATGATATCCCATACTTGAAAATAGCCCGGGAAGAACACGACGCATTTGCAGAGATCTTCCGTCAAAACGGCGTGGAAGTTGTTTACCTTGAAGACCTGATTGCAGAGACCCTGGAAGACAAGGAAATCAAGCAGCAATTCATTAAACAGTTTATTGAAGAAGCAGACGTTCATGGGAATGTTCGAAAAGAAGTAATCAGTGACTTCTTCAATGGATTTGCTACCAACCGTGAAATGATCGATAAAATGATGGCTGGTATTCGAAAAGAAGAAATCGGTGAGTTCAAGTCTTACTCCTTGGCTGACATGATTGACTCGGATTATCCATTTGTTATTGATCCACTACCTAACCTATACTTCACACGTGATCCCTTCGCGACGATTGGTACAGGCATTTCCCTAAATAAAATGCGTACGGTTACCCGTTGCCGTGAGACGATCTTTGCCTCCTACATTTTTGACTACCATCCCCTATATAAGGGAGAGGGTGTTCAGAAGTGGTTTGACCGCACTGAGCAGTTTGACATTGAGGGCGGTGACATTCTTGTCCTGAGTCCAAAAGTATTGGCTGTGGGCGTGTCCCAGCGTACGGATGCAGAGGCCATTGAAAAATTGGCCCGTAACATCTTCAGCGATGGTCAGACATTTGACACTGTTCTAGCCTTTGATATTCCAAAGACCCGTGCCTTTATGCACCTGGACACAGTCTTTACCATGGTTGACTATGACAAGTTCACCATTCACCCTGAAATTGAAGGTCCTTTGGCGGTTTATGCCATTAGCAAAAAGGGTGATGATGTAACCATTGAAAAGGAAACCTTGACCCTTGAAGAGGTATTAAAGAAGCACCTTGAGCTGGACGACGTAACCCTGATCCGTTGTGGTGGCAAGCGTGGTATTGACGCAGGCCGTGAGCAATGGAATGACGGATCCAATACACTGGCGATCGCCCCAGGCGAAGTTATTGTATACTCCCGTAACCACGTAACCAATCGACTACTGGAAGAAGCAGGTGTAAAACTACACGTAATGCCGTCTTCAGAACTGTCTCGAGGCCGTGGTGGCCCACGTTGTATGTCCATGCCCCTATTCAGAGAACCACTAAAATAGGTCTAAAGACATAAAAAATAGGTCTTTTACCGTGTTGAATCATACCCGTTAACCATTTACACTGAGCGTGTAATCACAATAATAAACCAAACAAAACATACAAGGAGGGCAACTGTTATGCCAGTTAATTTGAAAGGTCGTCACCTACTGACGCTAAAGGATTTTTCTCCTGAGGAAATTCGTTACCTGTTGAACCTATCCGCTGATTTGAAAGCAAAGAAGCGTGCAGGTATCCGTGGCAACATTCTTGAAGGCAAGAACATTGTTCTACTATTCGAAAAGACGTCTACTCGTACTCGTTGTGCATTTGAAGTTGCAGCATTTGACGAAGGCGCTCAAGTTACATTCCTAACAAACTCCCAAATGGGTAAAAAAGAGTCCATCGCTGACACGGCTCGCGTACTAGGTCGTTACTACGATGGTATCGAGTTCCGTGGCTTCAAGCAGGAAACTGTTCAGGGTCTAGCTGACCACGCTGGCGTACCTGTATGGAATGGTCTAACAGACCTATACCACCCAACGCAGATCCTTGCAGACTTCTTGACAATCCAAGAGCACGTTGCAAAGCCACTGAACAAGGTGAAGTTTGTATACGCTGGTGACGCTCGAAACAACATGGGTAACTCCCTGATGATCGGCGCTGCTAAGATGGGTATGCACTTCGTTGCCCTAGCTCCAAAAGAACTATGGCCAGCTGAAGACCTAGTTGCTGAAATGAAGGAAATCGCTAAGCAAACAGGTGCAGTAATCGAGCTTACTGAAAACGTTGACGACGTTAAAGGCGCTGACGTAATCTACACTGACGTATGGGTATCCATGGGTGAGGAAGACCAGTTCGAAGCACGTATTGCTCAGCTAAAGGACTACCAGGTAAACATGGAAATGCTAAAGAAGACAGAAAATGATGACGTGATCTTCATGCACTGCCTACCAGCATTCCACGACCTAAACACGGCTGTAGGTAAGGAAATCCACGAAAAGTTCGGTCTAGATTCTATGGAAGTTACTGACGAAGTATTCGAGTCTCGTCACTCTGTAGTATTCGACGAAGCTGAAAACCGTATGCACACAATCAAGGCTGTTATGTGCGCGACAATGGGTAACCTATAAGCAACCCTTGTACAAACAAACGGCTCGGTGGCTCCTGTCACCGAGCCTTTCATTGTAACGAAACTAACAGAGTATTCTGTAAAATGTAAATGTATGATTTAGTGGAGGACACAACAAATGAAGCAAAAAATCGTAGTTGCTCTTGGTGGTAACGCACTGGGTAAGTCTCCAAAAGAGCAGTTGGAACTAGTAAAAAACACAGCAAAGCCAATCGTTGACCTGATTGCAGACGGCCATGAGGTTGTTCTAGCTCACGGTAACGGCCCTCAGGTAGGCATGATCAACCTGGCTATGGAAACAGCTTCTATTACAGAAGGTGCTGGTACGCCAGAAATGCCATTCCCAGAGTGTGGTGCCATGAGCCAGGGTTACATTGGCTACCACCTACAGAACGCTATCCGAGAAGAACTAAAGAACCGTGAAATGAAGACACCTGTTGCGACGGTTGTTACACAGGTAATCGTTGACAAGAACGACCAAGCCTTCACAAACCCAACCAAGCCAATCGGTTCTTTCTACTCCAAGGAAGAAGCGGACAAGCTTGTTGAGTCTAAGGGCTACCAGATGGTAGAAGACGCTGGTCGTGGCTGGAGACGTGTTGTTCCATCTCCAATCCCAGTAGACGTAGCTGAAAAAGAGACTGTTTCTACCCTAGTGAATGCTGGCCACGTGGTTATCACAGTTGGCGGCGGCGGTATTCCAGTTGTCGAAGAAGGTAACCGTCTTGTGGGCGTGCCTGCAGTAATCGACAAGGACTTCGCTTCTGCAAAGATCGCTGAAATCCTAGACGCTGACTACCTAATTATCCTAACTGCAGTTGAAAAAGTAGCGATCAACTTTGGCAAGGAAAACGAAGAGTGGCTAGCAGAGCTAAACATGGAGAGAGCCAACCAGTTCATCAACGAAGGTCACTTCGCTCCAGGTTCCATGCTTCCAAAGGTACAGGCAGCTATGTCATTCGCTGGCTCCAAGGCTGGCCGTAAAGCGCTGATCACTTCTCTAGAAAAAGCAGCAGAAGGTATCCAAGGTAAGACGGGTACTCTGATTGTGGAGAAGTAAGAATAGAACGATAGCACTGCAGTAGTACTTGAACCAAGAAAGACAGTAGGACTAAAACACAAAAAACACACGCCGTGAAATCCATCCGTAAGGGTGGATTTCTCATTTGTTTGCATAAGACACATCAATTTATCGCACAAGCTCAACTCACGTCCACAAAGGACTTCTTTTGCCGCACGGACTCAATGGTCAGGGCTGTGGAAGACAAGCGTTTGTTGGCTTCTTTGACTTGGTCGGCGGGGAGGGCCTTGGCGTAGAGGTAGCCCTGGGCGTATCGGCAGCCGTAGAGTAGGAGTTCCGCGGCTTCGTACTCGGTCTCGATCCCCTCGGCGATGATCCGTAGGCCGTTGGTTTTGGCCAGGTCTATAAAGGAGCGGACGATATTTTTTCGCTTTTGGTCCTTGTGGATGTCTCGGATAAAGCTTCGGTCCAGTTTCACTTCATCAATGGGTAGGTTGATTAAGTGACTCAGGGAAGAGTAGCCGGTTCCAAAGTCGTCCAGGGACAGCTGGACGCCAATGGCCTTGAGTTCACTCAAGACTTCCTGGACGTACTGGATATCCTCCAGGACGGATGTTTCTGTGATCTCTAGGGTCAGCCTGCTGGGGTCCACCCGGGTCTCGTGGAGGATGGCCCGTAGCTGGGTTGAAAACTCCGGGTGTCGGAGTTCTACTGGTGATATATTCACCGAGACTTCCAGTTCCATGGCCTCTGCCTCCCACTGGGTCATTTGCTGGCAGACCTTTCGAAGGACCTGGCGGCCAATGGGAACGATCAAACCTGTTTCTTCAGCCAACTGGACAAACTGGTCAGTTGGGATCTTGTGGGTGCCGTCGTTCCATCTTAGGAGGGCTTCGGCCCGGTTGATCTCATTGGTGTTCATATTGACTTGAGGCTGGTAAAAGACTTCAAGGGTTTCTTCTTTAACCGCCTTTTTCAGCTTCTGGATCATGACTTCTTTTTGTTTGAGTTGTTGCTCCATGGAGGCATTGAATATGGCATACCGGTCCTTGCCAATCCGCTTGGCGGCATTAACGGCAATGTCCATTTCCCGCATGAGGGTTTCAACGTTGTGCTCCTTGGCACTGTTAAAGAGGGTAATCCCGGCACATGCACTCAATTGCATGGCCACGGTGTGGTTTTCTGAAATTTGTCGGATTTGACGCTGGATGTCCGTTGTGATCCGCTCTGCCTGGTCCCCGTCCTCTATGAGGAGGACAAACTCGTCTGCACCAAAGCGGAAGAGTTGGCAGCCTTCTGGGAGGGTGTCCACCAGGGTGGTTGCAACTATTTTAAGGATGTCGTTTCCGGAGAAGTACCCCATCACAGCGTTGATAGTTCTAAAGTTATCCATGTTGAGGAGGACAACGGCATACTGGTGGTCCTCATAGGGCAGGGCTTCGATGGTATTAATAAATGAAGAGAAGTTTCTAAGGCCTGTCGTAATATCATAAGTGGAAAGTTGCTCTATGGTAGAGGCCGCCATCTTTTGGTCGTGGATGTCTTGGAATGACCCAAAGAGGAGGGTATGTTTACCTTGGACGTCCACCTTGACGGTGATCAGGGCCCACCGGTACTGGTCTCCACCCACGGGTAAATAGCGGGTTTCCAGCCGGATGATTTGTCCATGGAGGTCCCGTATGGAGGCCCGTAGTTGGTCGAAGTTGTCTGGAATAAAGCCCTTGGGTATCCGTTTCCAGTCCTCGGGACTAATCCGGTCAATGATCTGGCTGGCTGCCTGGTGGATCAGGGTCTGGTCTGTCCCCAGCCACTGGCCAATCTTTTTAGAAATGATCATTTCATCCTTTTCCAAGTAAAACTCAAAAAGACCATCGTTGGTCATTTGGATGGCCGCTTCATAGCGATAGTCTGTTTCCTTTTGTTCCAGTTGCTGGATGATGTGATTGAGGTTTGCTTCTCTTTCCTGTAGGTTCTGAACTTTCAGTTGCGTTCGTCTCCGGCACAACCATGAAACCACGAGTGCGACTGTTGTAGCGACTGTTGTTGCAGTAAGAATTTGCATCCACATAGATTATTCCTTTAGTACGTTTCGCGTAAAGAAGAGCATAAAAAAACTTCCGTTGACAGCTGGCAACCATTTTACAGGCCCTATAGCTTTGCGTCCCCATCTTTCGAAGGGTTTGCCATTTACAATGAAAGTTGTCGAATATAGGCAACACTTTTGTAATAGCGTATCAACTCGGTACGGATTTTTCAATGCACTTTTCATTATTTTACAAGAAAAAGCCTGATTATTGTATAACTTTTCTGATGATGTGACTTTGGTCCTGTAGTAAAGTAGAGGGCAGGGACTTTCACTGGCATTTGATGGCATGATGAATTATAATGTACTTAGCATGTATTTTGTATAATGTATTTATTTTCAAACAAGCTGAGGTGAGAACGTGAACAGGGTTCAATTGAAAGCCCATGCAAAGATCAACCTGACTTTGGATGTGGTTGGCAAACGGGAAAATGGCTACCACGACGTGGAAATGATCATGCAACAGGTAGACCTTCATGACATCATAACCCTGGGCAAACGGGAGGATGACCAAATCGTGTTAACTTCCGATGCCCCGTATCTTCCCAAAGGTCAAGGCAATATTGCCTGGCGGGCAGCAAAGGCCATTTGCAACCATGTAGACAAAAACCTTGGGGTTTCCATTCATATAGAGAAGCACATACCGGTGGCAGCTGGACTGGCGGGTGGAAGCACCGACGCTGCAGCTGTGATCAACGGCATGAATGACCTATTTGACCTGGGACTCACCTTGGAAGAGAGAAGAGCGATTGGTGTGCAAATCGGAGCTGACGTCCCCTTCTGCATTCAGGGAGGATGCGCCCTCGCCAAGGGCATTGGGGAGGAACTTACGGTTCTACACCCTGCCAAATCCATGTGGCTGGTACTGGCAAAGCCGTCCATCGGCGTGTCAACCAAGACCGTGTACGAGGCCCTTGATCACAAAAAAATCGTGAACCACCCAGACACTGACGCCATGAAGGCGGCACTGGAATCCGGTGCCCTTGGGGTGGTAGCAGATGAGCTGGGCAATGTGCTAGAGGACGTGACGTTAAAACTGTACCCTGTGGTGGGGGAAGTGAAAAAGAAGCTAAGGGAATATGGTGCCAAGGCTGTGCTGATGAGTGGGAGTGGGCCGACTGTCTTTGGTTTGTTCAGCGACTATGAACGGGCCAAAACTGCAGCAAAGCGACTTGTTCGACTGTATCCTCAAACACATGTAACAAAAACGCTAACTGGGGGAAACAAAAATGGCAAGTAAGATCCATCAATTGGAGATCCGCAACTATAAGCCACTGGGTGAAGTGGTTTTTGACTATTTGCGGTCTAGCATTCTCAACGGGGACCTAAAGCCCGGGGAAAGACTCATGGAAATTCAACTGGCTGAGCAGTTGGGTGTCAGCCGAACACCGGTACGGGAAGCCATCCGGAAACTAGAAAAAGAAAAGTTTGTTGAAATGATTCCGCGTAAGGGTGCCTATGTGGCCGACCTGACAGCCAAGGACATTCTCGACGTTCTGGAAATCCGTATGATCATGGAAGGTTTTGCTTCTTCATTGGCTGCTGAGCGAATGACAGAAGAAGAGCTGGCCGACCTGGAAATGACCTTGAAGGACTTTTATGTGTCCCTCGACGAAATGGACCGACCAGGCATGATCGAAAAAGACAATGAGTTTCATGACAAAATCTATGAAGCAACACGGAATAACAAGCTGATTGAGATCGTCAAAGACCTACACGATCAATTCCAGCGGTTCCGTTTGATTTACTTTAATGAGTTCGATAACTTTGTTGAACTACAGGCCTGGCACGAAAAAATCTTTAATTCGATTTCCAACCGTGACCCTGTAGCTGCTCGTAAATATGCAGAAGAGCACATTCAGCAAATCCAGCACAGTGTACTGGCGTGGAAGGAATCTCAGCGCAGTAAGGCGGACTAATATGGAATATGCAGTGGTACTCAATATTCGCTCTGAGATCATTACCAAGGGTGAAGAACCACAAAAAATGGACTTTATGACACCGGGCAAGCTCTTTTCCAAGGATGGTGGCTGGTACATCATCTATGAGGAAACTGAACTGTCGGGTCTAGCGGGTAGCAAAACCATGCTCAAGTTCAAAGACGGCATGTGTTCCATGCACCGATATGGACCCCATGCCTCTCAATTGACCTTTGAAGTGGGGGTCAAACACGAGTCCATTTATGGGACTCCTTATGGCAACTTCAACATGACCACCAAAGGACGAACCATCGACACGGATTTTGAGACTGGCAAGGTCAAGTTGGTCTACGACCTGGTCATTGACGGACTCAGTGAAAGTGTCAACACCCTGGAAGTGGACATTGTGAGTCGTAAGGAAATACCACAAGAAGAAAAATAAAACGGCTGGCAAACTTGCCGTCAAAAAACCCCGCTGGGCTCAGACCTGGCGGGGTTATTATATGCATAAATTTGGTTTTGTAACAGCAAAAGTGTCTACTGGTCAGATTGTACCAGGCCGTTTAGGAACATGTAGCGTTTCCGCTCTTTTTCCTTGTCGTTAACCTTGCGGCTTTCGATGAGTTGGTCAACGAACTGAGTGACTTGCTCAGCCTCGTCCTCGGATAGGTAGAGGTGGGTATAGAACAAGCCGCCTTCGCTGGCCTTGCTCTCTACGGATGCCCCGTCTTCTTTGTTGTCTAGCTTGTGTTTCACAGCCCGGAGGAATTCACCCCGTGCTTCTTCCATAATGCGGGACAGCATTTTTTCTGTCTCAGACATCATGGTTGGTAGGTGCTGCTCGTCAATGGAGTCATGGCTTACAATGATTTGGCGGGTTGTGGGTAGGTAGTACTTGGCAATAATACCATTGATGTTTTCCTCGTGGTCCAGTTCCAGTACGCCAATGGAAATCAGCTTCTTGGCATGGTAGTAAACCTTAGCAGGAACTTCGCCCATTTTGTCTGCCACCTGTTTAATGGTTGATGGCTTGCCCATTCTATCAAATGTTTTAAAGATCAGCATGCGGTAGGGGTCGGAGAATACTTTTATTTCTTCAAGGGTCTCCAAACGGATAGGTTTCTTTTCTTTTGTCACGGAATCGTGCTCCTTTCGAATTGGGTTTGGATGCGTCCATATATTTTTACATGATTAAAAATAATTTTCGTCTATATGAAATCGACTGGAATTTCAACCCTCGTCCACACAGGTAAAGAATTTCCAGAAAAATTCGAGGATTCAATTTAATCGTTAAAAATATTCATATGTCAAGATCATTGTATGAAATGCCTTCTCATTTGTCAATGTCAACTACTGGATACACTGGCAGTGAAATTCTATGATAAAATGGATGAAGGTGGAGGTGACCCATGAGGATTCTTTGGTTTCGACAGGACTTACGACTGGATGACCACGCAGCCTTGGCAGCAGCCACGGGCGACGGCCAACCGGTTTTGGCAATCTACATCCACCACCCAACCCTAATGGGTGGTGCACCCCTTACTTCAAAACATGCGGCCTTTATGAGGGGCCAGGTGGACCAGTTTAAAGAGGAGATTGAGGCCTTGGGCGGCCAGCTGCTCATTTTTACTGAGCCCTTTACCATGGTCTTTGGCAAATTGTTGGAGGCCCTGGGACCCTTTGAGGTCCATGCCAACCGGGTTTTAGAACCAGCGGCCCTGACCAATGACCAGGTCTGCGCCCAGTGGGGCGAGGACCACGATTGTCGCTTTCATTTTTATGACGACGCTTGTATACTCAAGCCGGGCACCATCCGAAGTGAAAAGGGGACCGTCCACAAGGTCTTTACCACCTTTTATAAGAAATGGCGCAAGGAGTTTCACCCTGTGCCCATCCTCATGAAACGGCCGAGCTTTGTGTCCCTTGCAGAAGAGACGCCTATCCGCCTCCATAAGTTGATTGGAGACCGAATAGACCAGACCTATTCACCTGACAGGGTGGCCACCTTCTTAGGTGACCCCATTCGGTCCTACAAGCTTATGAGGGACCGGGTTGACCTGGACGCCACCTCCCACTTGTCCCAGTGGATCAACTGTGGCAGGGTGTCTGTACGGACCCTCCTCCAGCAGGTTAAGGAACAACTGGAAACAGAAACAGATCCAGACAAGCAGGAAAGCATTGAAGCCTTTATCCGCCAGCTGGCCTGGCGAGATTTTTACATACAAGTCATGGACCAGTGGCCTGAAGTGCGCAAGGAAGCCTTTATCAAGCATTTTCAGCATATCCCGTGGGAAAATGACAAGGATAAATTGGTCCGGTGGCAGACCGGCCATACCGGTGTGCCCATTGTAGACGCTGCCATGCGGTGCCTCCGGGAGACAGGAACCCTCCACAACCGCCTCCGGATGATTGTGGCCTCCTTCTTAGTTAAGGACCTCCATATCAATTGGCAGGAGGGAGAAGCCTGGTTCAGGGACCACTTGATCGACTACAACCTGCCCCTCAATAACGGGGGCTGGCAATGGTCAGCTTCCACAGGGACTGACGCCCACCCCTATTTCCGAATATTCAATCCCTATAGACAGTCAGAAAAGCATGACCCCCAGGGGACATTTATTCGCAAGTATCTGCCAGAACTCAGTGGACTCACAGGGTCCTCAATCCATGCGCCCCACGAGGCCCCCATGGAGTTAATGATTGCAGGCATAACGGACGCAGACTATCCCTATCCCCTGGTGGACCACCGGGTACGGAGTGAAGAAGCCAAAAACATGTTTGAACAAGCAAGGAAGTTACATTTACATGGACAAAAAGAAGCAACCCCACCAGAGAAGGCGTAAAAAACGCCCGGCTTCTGGGTCGCGGGGAAATAAAACGAAGGGCCAGGGTCAAAGCCACCAGGTAGACCTCCTAGGTAAGTCGGGCCCCATGGATATACCACAAAAACGTCTAGCCTTCGACAGTCGCTCCCAGTATGTGGGCCACTTTCGAAGGCTAGTTGACTTGGAGAGACAAGCAGAACTGGACCGGCACATGGCCGAAATGAAACGGCTGTCCGGGTTCCAGAGGGAAAAGAAGGGCCGGGCCCTTATGAACATGAGGGGTCGGCGGGCCGGTCGAGGAATCGGTGGCCGCAGCCTGGTCAAATACATGAAACAACGGGTGGGGGAACCCTTACCCAACCATGAGTTTCAAGTGGGGGACCAGGTGGTGGTCAGCCAGGGGAGCCCTCTGAAAAAGGGCAACCCAAGTGGCATGGTCATAGACCGGTCTCGCTTTGCCATCACCGTGGTTTTTGACCGACTCCCGGCCAAGTGGGCCACCAAGGGCGGCCTGCGGGTGGACCTGTCGGTCAACGACACCACCTACCAGCGGATGCATGCAGCCCTGGACCTGGTCCTGGAGGGCCGTGAACAGTCCATCCACCTCCTGGAGTCTCTAATGGGCCTGAAGGGGGTCCAGGTAAATGGAAGTGGCGGAGACCGAGCAGAGACCATAAAGGACCTGGTAGAGGGCGTCCTGGTGGACAAAAACCTCAACACCAGCCAAAAAGATGCGGTCGCCATGGGCCTGACGGCTTCTGACTATCATATTATCCACGGACCTCCTGGGACGGGTAAAACGGTTACCGCTGTGGCGGTGGTGGAAGTCGGTGTGGAAAGAGGAAAAAGAGTCCTCGCCTGTGCTGACTCCAATGGCGCCGTGGACAACCTGGTGGAAGGCTTGGTGGACAAGGGGCTAAAGGTGGTTCGTCTGGGCCATCCCTTCCGGGTCAATGAGACCCTCCTTAGCCATACCCTGGACGCCAAGTTAGAGACCCACCCCAGTCAAAAGAAGATCCAGGCCCTTAGGGACCAGGCCTTTGACCGGATGAAAGACCAAGAAGGCTTGACCCATCCCAGTCCTCGGTGGACCCGGGGCATGTCCAATGGGGACATTCGGCGTTTTGCCCGTAAGGGCAAGGGGACGCGGGGGGTGAGTGCTGAGACCCTTGAGGAAATGGCCCAGTGGTTGGACATCCGAGAGGACATTGACGCTTTTTTTGCCAAGGCTGACCAACTGGAGCAGGATACCATCCAAGAAATCCTCCGGGGGGCAGACGTGGTATGCGCCACCAACATTGGTGCTGGTATGGATATGCTGGAAGGCTGGCTCTTTGACCTGGTGGTCATCGATGAAGCCACCCAGAGTACGGAAGCCTCTTCTCTTGTTCCCCTGGTCCTAGGCAGACAGGCGGTTCTCTTGGGAGACCCCATGCAGTTACCACCTACAGTCCTATCGGACGCAGCACGCCAGGGGGGCATGGATTATAGCCTCCTGGAACGCCTGGTTCATAAGGACAAAAACAAGTGGTCGTCACTACTTGCCATTCAATATCGGATGAATGAGGACCTGCTGGCTTTTCCGAACAAGGCCTTTTACGATTGCCAGTTGACCTCGGGAGACCGAAACGAGGCTTGGACCTTGGCGACTTGTCCTCTTAAGCAAAGCGACTTATTTGTGGCCCTTCAAGGACAAGAGGAACGTCGTGGGGAAGGTCAGTCTCTGGTGAATAAGACAGAGGCAGGCCAGGTAGTCGCCTGGGTGAAAGCGTGTTTAGGCTGGGGCGCATCGGAAGGGGACATAGGTGTGATTAGTCCCTACAAGGCCCAAGCAGCCCATATACGTGACCGTCTCCGCAAGGCAGAGATTTTTGTGGAGTGTGACACGGTGGACGGTTTCCAAGGGCGGGAGAAGGACATTGTCCTCATCAGCCTGGTCCGGTCCAACGGCCAAGGGCAATTGGGATTTTTGAATGACCTCCGCCGGCTCAACGTGGCCCTGACCCGGGCCAAGAAACTCCGGGTGGTCATTGGCGACGACAAGACCCTGAAGACCCATTCGGTTTATGGAGCTTATTTGGCCAGTGCCCATTGGGTGGAGCCTTTGTCTCAAGAATAAAGTATGGTACAATTAGGCGAGTGCTGAAAATTCGGCACTCGTCTTTTTAGTTGAATACCCCATGATGAATCACGAACATGATTGATAAATGAGTGAAGCCGGGAGGTGGCCATGGAAAAGCTATTCGATATGCAAAATATACAAGTGCTCTTGGACTCCATTCGGGACGGTGTACAGGTCATAGACAGCGAGGGTCGCTTGGTTTATTGCAACCGGCGGGCGGCCATGCTGGACGATATCAATATTGAAGCCTCTTTAGGCAAGTCTCTGCTGGAGATCTATCCCTCCTTGACAGACCAGACGTCCACCATGCTCCGGGTCCTGCGGACCGGGTTCTCCATGATGGACATGGAGCAGACCTTTACCACCTACCGGGGGAAAAAGGTGACCACCCTCAATTCGACCTACCCCCTCAAGGACGGGCGGAAGATCATTGGGGCGGTGGAAGTGTCCAGCAATATAACGGAGGTCAAGGCCCTCAGTGAACGGGTAGTAGACTTGCAATCACAGGTCTTGGGGGAGAAACCAGCGGTTAAGGCGGACATGGCCAAGTATACCTTTGAAGACATTATTACCGACGACATCCACCTCATGCAGACCAAGTCTCTGGCCATGAAGGTGGCACAAATCGACGCCCCTTTAATGGTTTGTGGGGACACGGGGACAGGCAAGGAACTCTTGGTCCAGTCCATTCATAATGCCTCCCATAGAAGGAGCAAGCCCTTTATTGCCCAAAACTGTGCGGCCATACCGGGGACCCTTCTTGAAGGGATCTTGTTTGGAACCAAAAAGGGGGGCTTTACGGGATCAGTGGACCGGCCGGGTCTCTTTGAGCTGGCAGAAGGGGGTACCCTCTTCTTGGACGAGATCAACTCCATGCCCATGGACCTCCAGGCCAAGCTCCTCCGGGTCTTGCAGGAAGGGACCCTGCGCCGGATCGGTGACACCAAGTCCAAGGTAGTCAATGTCCGGGTCATTGCAGCCACCAACCTGGACCCTGAGGAAGCGGTAACCCAAAGCCAACTACGCCGGGACCTCTACTACAGGCTCAATACGGTCCAGTTGGTCTTGCCACCACTGAAGGACCGCAAGGTGGACATACCGGTCTTAGCCAACCACTTTGTCCACAAGTGCAATGAAAAGCTCTACCGCCACGTGACCCATATCCACAAGGAAGTCATGGAGCGGTTTATGGAGTATGACTGGCCGGGGAACGTCCGGGAACTGGAACATGCCATTGAAGGGGCCATGGCGGTCCTGGATGGCACGGAAATCCGCCTGGAAGACCTGCCGCCTAAGTTCCAGCTACTGAGCCCCACCAGCATGGCCAGGGGAGCGGGTAGTGGGTCACTTATTGAGGACGGTTCGACCGCTAATGAAACCGGAGACGCTGGGGTGGAACCCCTTATGGAAACCCTGTCACGCCTGGAGGAAGACCTGATTCAAAAGGCCTTTGAGGCTTGTGGGGGCAACGTGTCTAAGACGGCCAAGCAGCTTAAGGTGCCCCGTCAGACCTTGCAGTATAAGTTGAAGAAGTTTGGCTTGAGCTAGGACGACCACAAGAACAACAGAATGTAAGAATAATCAAACTGCTGAATTTTCAGCACATCACATGCCGGAAATTCGGCGTTTTTTATGCCTAGATAGACACAAGCCCTTGCAAGACCTGAGTTTATCTGAATACTTTTGAATGCTTTGTAACAAGTGAAAAAAAGTTAAGGGGTGTCGGGAAAATGTTTTCCTGAAAGAGTTGAGTTTTTCCAAGGGTTTGGCCTCTTGCTTGCAAATATCCGACAAAAACAGTCTGAATTAAGTGGCGGAAAAGTTGGCACAGGCCTTGCTCTATATATGGCCGATAGCAAAAAAACGTAAAAATGCGTGGGAGGAAAAGAAAATGAAAAAAGGAAACAAATTCGGTACACACCGCGTTATCGAGCCAGTGGGTACGCTACCACAGCCAGCTGAGCGCGTGGACAACACAATGGAAATCTACGACAACGAGGTTCTAATCGACGTTCAAACTCTGAACATTGACTCTGCAAGCTTTACACAAATTAAAGAGCAGGCAGGCGGCGATGTGGAAGAAATCAAGAACATCATGACAAACATCGTAAAGACTCGCGGTAAGCACCACAACCCTGTAACAGGTTCCGGTGGTATGCTCATCGGTACAGTAAAGGAAATCGGTCCGGCCCTAGAAGGCAAGACAGACCTCAAGGTGGGCGACAAGCTTGCTACTCTGGTTTCCCTTTCCCTAACACCTCTAACAATCAACGAAATCAAGGAAGTTCGTAAGGACATCGACCAGGTAGACATCGATGGTCAAGCCATCCTGTTTGAGTCTGGTATCTACGCTAAGCTTCCAGAAGATATTGAGCAGAACCTAGCCCTTTCCGTACTGGACGTTGCCGGAGCACCTGCACAGGCCCGTAAGCTAGGTAAAGAAGGCGACACAGTAGTAGTAATCGGTGGCGCTGGTAAATCCGGTATGCTTTGCCTATACGAAGCAAAGAAAAAAGTAGGTCCAAATGGTACGGTTATCTGCCTGGGTCACTCCATGAAGTCCATGGAAAGAGCCAAGCGTGCCAACCTAGCTGACCACTACGTAGCAATTGACGCTACAAAGCCAGTAGAAGTACTAGACGTTATCTCTGAGCTAACAAACGGTGAAATGGCTGACGTTACAATCAACTGTGTAAACGTACCAAACACTGAAATGTCTTGTATCCTTGCTACAAAGGCTGACGGCATTATCTACTTCTTCTCCATGGCAACAAGCTTTACAGCTGCTGCCCTTGGTGCAGAAGGCGTTGGTATGGACACGACAATGATCGTTGGTAACGGTTATGCCCGTGGCCATGCGGAGATCGCACTGAACATCATGCGTGAGTCTAAGGATCTACGCGAAATCTACACTGAGCTCTATGCTTAATCTGCACCTCAAGAATTTGCCGTTATAAACCATTGAGACAAACCGCAAGCCCGTCCCGTCACATGCTGACCCCATTCGGCGGGAGGGTGCGTGGATTGTATAGAGGCTGAATAAGAATGTGCGCCGCCGGGCAACCGGCGCTGCAGTTTGTTGTTAACCGACCTTACCGACCCTTTACCCCTGCGGCTACGGACTTAGCTGCGTA
The DNA here is from genome assembly GCA_964342805.1 of uncultured Peptostreptococcaceae bacterium. Classification (GTDB taxonomy): domain Bacteria; phylum Bacillota; class Clostridia; order Peptostreptococcales; family Acidaminobacteraceae; genus CAYFHQ01. The sequence goes on from CAYFHQ010000002.1 coordinate 62,705, forward strand.
CATTCTTTGGGAGCCCAATTAGGAGGACGCATGCGTCATTATACTGAAATTGAAATGTGGAAAGACGTGCCACAGGAAGACTGGGACAACTGGCAGTGGCAAGTACGTAACCGCATTGATTCCCTAGAAGACCTGAAAAAAGTAATTAACCTGACTGAAGAAGAAGAAGAGGGTGTTAAGAAGTCCCTGGAAATTCTTCGTATGGGCATTACACCATACTATGCAGCCCTTATGGACCAGAACGATCCAAACTGTCCAGTTCGTAAGCAAGCTGTTCCAACTATTGCAGAAACACATCGTTCCGACGCTGATATGGACGATCCACTCCACGAAGACACGGATTCTCCGGTTCCTGGTCTAACTCACCGTTACCCAGACCGTGTACTTCTACTGATCACAGACATGTGTTCTATGTACTGCCGTCACTGTACCCGCCGTCGTTTTGCCGGTGCTCAAGATGATGTAGTACCTACAGACCGCATCGATGCTGCGATCGAGTACATCCGCAACACACCTGTTGTTCGTGACGTACTACTTTCCGGTGGTGACGCCCTACTGGTTTCGGACGAGCGTTTAGAATACATTATTTCTCGACTACGTGAGATTCCACACGTACAGATCATCCGTATTGGTTCCCGTACACCAGTTGTACTGCCACAGCGTATTACGCCGAAGTTGGTAGACATGCTGAAGAAGTACCACCCAGTATGGTTGAACACCCACTTCAACCACTCCAAGGAAATCACACCTGAAACCAAAGAAGCCTGTCGTCTTATGGCAGACGCTGGTATCCCTCTGGGCAACCAGTCCGTACTGCTTCGGGGTGTAAATGACTGCGTTCACACCATGCGCCACCTGGTTCATGACCTGGTAATGATGCGTGTTCGCCCATACTACATTTACCAGTGTGACCTTTCCGTTGGTATCGAGCACTTTAGAACACCTGTGTCTAAGGGTATTGAAATCATTGAAGGCCTACGTGGCCATACGTCTGGCTACTGTATCCCAACATTTGTTGTGGACGCACCAGGCGGCGGTGGCAAGACGCCAGTTATGCCACAGTACATGATCTCCCAGTCTCCAAAGCGGGTAGTTCTTCGTAACTTCGAAGGTGTAGTTACAACCTATGCTGAGCCTGAGCCATATGCAGACGAGTGCCAGTGCCCAGACTGCGTGGAAAACCGTCACAAGCTGATCGGTGTTGGTGGCCTACTTCAAGGTAACCAGGTAAACCTAGAGCTTGCTAGCCTAGAGCGACATGACCGGTCCCACCACGAATAAGTAGCAATCAAACAGTACAAGTTCAGGGAAGTGACGCAGCAAATGCTTCGTCACTTTTTCCCCGTCTTGGGATATAGAAAAATGAAGCAAAAAATGCTAAAATGACCATTTGGACAAGGTGTTTTGAGGTCAAAAGGGACCCGGAAAATGGTTGGGAGGACAGCATGCTGATTGATTTAATCGTAGGGAAATACAACATCATATCTGTGGTGGGCCTTTCAAAAAATGCAGGAAAGACCGTGACCCTCAACGAGCTCATAAGCCAGGCTGCCGACGAACTCATTCCCTTGGGCCTGACTTCAATCGGCCGGGACGGAGAGTCCCAAGACCTTGTGACCTGTACGGAAAAGCCCATGATCTTTGCAGAAGAAGGCACCCTCATTGCCACGGCAGAGGCCCTCTTTAACTGCGGAGACGCCCGTCTGGAAATATTGGAAGTGACCGACCACAACACGGCCATCGGCAAGATCATCATTGCCAGGGTCATTGGGGCAGGCTACATCCAGCTGGCAGGCCCTTCAACCAATGCAGACGTCCGTTCGGTCTCCGAGCGCATGCTGGCCCATGGGGCAGACCTGATTATTGTTGACGGTGCCCTGGACCGGATGTCTTCAGCTAGTCCGGATATTTCTGACGCTACCCTGCTGGCAACGGGAGCAGTCCTCAGCCGGGACATGAACAAGGCCATTGAGCGGTCTGTCCACCAGGCCAAGCTCTTTGACCTGCCTGCTGTGGAGGCTCTGGACGTTGCAGCGGCCACCAGGGACCTCATGGAAGCCAAGCAAATCGGCTTCATCCATGGAGGGTTTGAGGTCCAGTCTTTAACCCTGAGAACAGCCCTGGGTGCCGGTCGAAAGATCGCTGCAGAAATGCGAGAAGACACCCAGTATGTCATCCTACCGGGTTCGGTGGTCACCAAGACCATCCAGGACATTTTAGCCCACACTAAACACTACAAAAACACCATCTTTATTATAAAAGACGCAACGAAGATTTTTATAGAACCAAGGAATTGGCTCTTCTTCATGAAGAAGGGCATACAGTTCCAGGTCCTTGAGCAAATCAAGCTCCTGGCCATGACTGTCAATCCATATGCACCCCAGGGCTACTACTTCGATCCAAAGACCTTCAAAGAAAGTCTGGCGGAAAAGGTGGCCCCACTGCCCGTGATCAACGTCATGGAGACCGTGGAGCTCAGCCGAGGAGGCGACCATGATCCTATCTACTGAAGCCTATGAGAAACTGGACATACGCTTTGTGCTGGACAAGGTCCAGGTCCACACCCCCTATGGGCGTGTAAAAAAACAAGCCATGAAGCCCTTTGGCAGGGACCAAGCCGAGGACCTAAACCGGGTCTTCGACTTAACGGAAGAGGCCATGGACATGATCGGCCGCCACCGCTATACCCTGGTGGAAGTCCGTAACCAGTTCAAACACATGAAGGACCTGACCGGGAGCCTGGAGCGTATTGCTGCTGGGGACCCCCTCACTGTTCCAGAATTGTTTGAGATCAAGTCCCTGGTCAAAGCCATGGGTGCAGTAGCAGGTGCCCTGGACCGAGCCGGTTGGAACCTAGCAGAAGACCACCGGGTGGAACGAATGGAAGCCGTAGAAGGCCTCCTGGACCCCGACGGACTGGGTGTCAACACCTTTTACCTCTACGATAGTTACTCACCGGACCTGGGCCGGGTTCGAGGCCAGCTCAAGGCTGTCGAAAGACAAATGAGAGCCGTCCTGAAAACCCTCCGTGTCCAAGTGGAAGACCGCTTAGGCATTCGCCTAAGACCCAACGGTGAAGTAACCGTCAGCAAGGACAACGGCCCCCTACTGGAAAAACTGGCCGCTGACCCCCAGCTGACCTACAGCTCAGAAACCTACATGAACAAGACCTACCGGATTGCAGACACACCGGAAATCGACCTCCTCCGTAAGGAAAAAGAAGACCTACAAGGGGAGGAAGATGCGGTTTGTGCCCAGGTTCGCGCCTGGCTGACAGCAGAACTCTTGCAACATTTGTCAGACCTCAGGGTTAATATTGACGCAGTGGGAAACTTGGACCTCCTCCTGGCAAAAGCCTATTTTGCCCTGGGAACCAAGAGTGTTCGACCCCGCATTGTCACTGAGGGTGTGGTTTCCATAGTGGAAGGCCGTCACCTGAAAGTGGAAGACCGCCTGCGCAGGGAAGACAAGCCCTATACCCCCATTAGTCTACGGGTGGAAAGTGGCGTGACCTGCATTACTGGTGCCAACATGGGTGGAAAGACCGTGTCCCTCAAAATGTTGGGCATGTTAACCGTTGTCATGCAAATGGGATTGTTTGTACCAGCCGCATCAGCAGATTTGGGTTTACTGGACTTTGTCTTTGTCTCCATAGGAGACCTGCAAGACGCAGATATGGGCCTGTCCACCTTTGGTGCTGAAATCGTCAAGGTCCAAGAAGCTGTGAAAATGGCTGACGGACGGGGTTTAATCCTCATTGACGAGCTGGCCAGGGGGACCAATCCCAAAGAAGGCTACGCCATCAGTAAGGCCTTGATGAACTACCTGAAGGAAAAGCCGTCTCTAACGGTCATCACCACTCATTTTGATGGTTTGGCCGATGACGAGGACATCCGTCACTTGCAGGTGAGCGGGCTTTCAGGCCTGGACTTCAAGTCCATTCTGCTGGAATTACAAGATCAAGAAAAGGGGATGGATCTACTCCATGAACGGATGGATTACACCCTGAAAGAAATACACAGCAACGAAGAAGTGCCCAAGGACGCGATTAACATTTCCCGTCTCATGGGTTTAAGCGAGAGTATATTACAGAATGCAAAAGACATTCTAAGCGACATGTAGCGCCAACACTGGCGTGAAGGAGGAAATCATGAGCAAGTTGAACCTTGACTTTGGCTTAGTGGAAAAGGCCAGAGGTTCCGCAATGCGCATTGCAGAGGACATGCAGAACTTTATTGATCAGCATACCACTGTAACCGTTGAAAGAACCATTCTTCGACTACTGGGTGTTGACGGTGTAGACGAAACAGAACAACCCCTGCCAAACATTATCGTAGACCAAATGGTAGACGCAGGCAGCCTCAACATGGGTGCCGCTTACTGGATGGGCAACGCCATGATCCAAACGGGCAAACAACCCCAGGAGATTGCTGAAATGGTGGGCCGAGGCGAGCTGAACATCACAGAGCTTTCCCAGGCGCCTGTTGCAGACATTCAAAAAGCCATTAACCCCATAGCAGTAGAAATGACAGACCGCATTGCAGCCAACCGCAAGGTCCGTGAAGACTTTATTGAAAATGTAGGAGAAGGTCCAAAGCCTTACCTATACGTAATCGTTGCAACGGGCAACATTTATGAGGACGTACTCCAGGCCCAGGCCGCTGCTCGCCAGGGTGCAGATATCATTGCCGTTATCCGTACAACTGCCCAGTCCCTTCTTGACTATGTACCTTATGGTGCAACCACTGAAGGCTTTGGTGGTACCTACGCTACCCAGGAAAACTTCCGCATTATGCGTAAGGCCCTGGACGAAGTTGGCGAGGAAGTGGGTCGCTACATCCGCCTATGTAACTACTGTTCTGGCCTATGTATGCCAGAGATCGCTGCCATGGGTGCCATTGAGCGTCTGGACGTTATGCTAAACGACGCCCTATACGGTATTCTTTTCCGTGACATCAACATGCAGCGGACCATAGTGGACCAGTTCTTCTCCCGGGTGATCAACGGTTATGCAGGCGTAATCATCAATACAGGTGAGGACAACTACCTGACAACAGCAGACGCTGTTGAAGAAGCCCATACGGTACTGGCTTCCCAGTTCATCAACGAGGCCTTTGCCCTCAAGGCAGGCCTACCAGAAGAACAAATGGGTCTGGGCCATGCCTTTGAAATCAATCCTAACGTGAAAAATGGCTTCCTATTGGAGCTTTCCCAGGCACAAATGGCCAAGGAAATCTTCCCCAAAGCACCACTGAAGTACATGCCACCTACTAAATACAAGACGGGTAACATCTTTAAGGGTCACGTTCAGGACGCCCTTTTCAACATGGTTGCCATTACAACAGGCCAGAGCCTCCAGCTTCTTGGTATGTTGACAGAAGCCATCCACACGCCATACCTGCAAGACCGTGCCCTATCCATTGAAAATGCACAGTATGTCTTCAACAACATGCGTGACCTGGGTGAGGAAATTGAGTTTAAGCAAGACGGCATGATCCAGAAGCGGGCTCAAAAAGTCCTTGCTGAGGCTACTGAAATGATTGAGCAGATCGAAAAAGACGGTCTATTCGATACCATTGAAGCAGGTAAGTTCGCAGGCGTGAAGCGTCCATTCGAGGGCGGTAAGGGTCTGAAAGGTACAACAACGAAGGCTGAAGGCTACTTCAACCCATTCATTCCACTGATGCTTGGAGGTGACCGCTAATGTCTGCTAACAATATCGATCTAAGCAAGGTAAAACCATACGGTGACACCCTAAACGATGGCCGTATGCAGTTTTCCTTTACCCTACCTGTACCTTGTACAGAGGAGTCCAAGGAAGCCGCTCGTCAGCTTCTCATGAAGATGGGCGTTGAAGAACCTGCAGTGGTTGACGCCATGGACCTAGGCATCGGCTACACCATGTTCACCATGTACGGAACAACAACACATTCCGTTGACTATACAGCAATCGAAGTACCTAAGGTAGACGTAGACATCATGGACAAGTACGGGGTGGAGGACTTCATTAAGGAGAATATCGACCGCGAGCTGACTTTTGTTGGTGCTTGTACAGGTACCGATGCCCACACTGTAGGCATTGACGCCATCATGAACATGAAGGGGTACGATGGTCACTATGGCCTAGAGCGCTATAATGGCATTGAGGCTGTTAACATGGGATCTCAGGTTCCCAACGAAGAGCTGATTGCCAAGGCCATTGAACTCAATGCAGACGCCATTATCGTTTCCCAGGTGGTAACACAAAAGGACGTACACATTCCAAACCTAACGAATTTGATTGAACTGCTGGAAGCTGAAGGCATCCGTGACAAGATTGTGGTTTGCTGTGGTGGTCCTCGTGTCAGCCACGAACTGGCCAAGGAACTTGGCTATGACGCTGGTTTTGGCCCAGGTACCTTCGCTGAGCACGTTGCTTCTTTCGTGGTAAACGAAATTGTGGACCGTGACCTGGTGAAGCGGGACAAGCTGTAAAGCTACAAGCAAGACAAGGGCAAGATAAGCCCAAGACCTGAATCGCGTACGGTGGTCTCGTCGACGCACACGACGAACTTGTGGCCATTGCACATAAAACTGAACCACGGGTTCGGTACACACGTATAGAAAGACCCTGGACGTCCGTTAAAGCGGATGGCCAGGGTCTTTTGTTTGTTTTTAACTGGTTTCTGAATGACCAAGGGATATGGGGGAATAGGCTATTTGGCCAGCTCTGCTTTGATTTTCTCCAGGAGCTGGTCACCGTCTTCCGCTTCAATCATTTCCCGGTCTACAAAAACATAGGCACCGGACGAGCAGGCGTCGCATTCTCCCCAGCAGCCAGCGGATTCGACTTCCAGGGGAAAGAGCTTGGCGGCTTCCTGGACAGCTTCTTCGGTTCCGTAGCCAAAGTTGTTTTCACAGTAACGAATGGTTTTCATGGTGGTTCCTTTCTATGGTAAGTACCGATTGACACTGGGAATTATAATGAGAACAGTTCTCACGAAGAGGACTATATCAAAGCGGACTAAAATAGTAAAGAATTGATAGGACTTTAACAGGGCGGGCGCATCGGGTGGATGAATAGAAAACACATATGTACTATTGTTTATGTTTATGACGAAAGGGTAATTGTGGAAGAAGGGGTACAGAGAAAAGGGGGATTCCATGGCACACCATACGGCCAAAGCGGCCTACGACCAACTGGTCAACCGACTCAACAAGTTTCCACAGGGGGCACCACCGTCAGAGACACTCTATCAAATCTTAAAAATGCTTTTTTCCGAGGAGGAAGCCAGCCTGGTGGCCAAGTTGCCAATAAGGGCATTCACGGCCAAGGAAGCTGCCAAGCGGTGGGGAGAAAACAAGGAAAAAACAGAAGAGGTCCTACGGGGCCTGGCCAGCCGGTGCATTTTGCTGGACATACGGACCGACGAGGAAGTCCACTATGTCCTACCACCACCCATGGCCGGATTTTTCGAGTTTTCCATGATGCGTCTGCGGGGAGACGTGGACCAAAAACTCTTGGGCCAGCTCTATTACCAATACCTCAACGTGGAAGAGGACTTCGTGAAGGAGCTCTTCACAGGTACAGACACCAAGTTGGGCAGGGCTTATGTTAACGAAGGTGTCCTTAGTTCAGACCAGGAGATCACCACTCTGGATTTTGAACGGGCCTCCCATGTCATTGCTGATTCCAAGCACATGGGGATTAGCATGTGCTACTGCCGTCATAAAATGGAACATGCGGGAACGGTATGTGACGCCCCTATGGACATCTGCATGACCTTTGGCAACACGGCAGACGCCCTTATTCGAAGCGGCTACGCCCGCCGGGTGGACAAGTCAGAGGGCATGGAACTGCTCCATGAAGCCTATGAGAACAACCTGGTTCAGTTTGGAGAAAACGTTCGAACCGGTGTGAATTTTATCTGCAACTGTTGTGGTTGCTGTTGTGAGGCCTTACTGGCCCAGAAACGTTTTGCCTACCTCAATCCCATTGTAACCACCAAGTATTTGGCAGTTATCGACCAAGACGACTGTGTCAACTGCGGCAAGTGCGTGAAGGCCTGTCCGATCAATGCCATCGACGGTGACGACCAGGGTACAGAAGTGGTGTCTAACCTTTGTATTGGGTGCGGGGTCTGCCTGCGAAACTGCCCGACCAAGGCCCTTGGCTTTGTGGAGCGGGAAGAGCGGATTATCACCCCAGCCAATTCAGTTCACCGGGTTGTGTTAATGGCCATTGACCGGGGCCAACTCCAGGACCTGATTTTTGATAACGATGCGCTCATGAGCCACCGGGCCATGGCCGCTATTTTATCGGCTGTGCTGAAGTTGTCACCTGTAAAGCGGGCCCTGGCTTCTGACCAGGTGCGGTCGGTGTATTTGGAGCGGTTGATTGAACGGGTGATGTAAGACTTGAATACATGCAAACCAAATATTGAAGAATGAAATGCTGATAGTAAAGAAGGGTGAGACCTATACAGTCTCACCCTTTTTGTGTTCTGGTTTTATGCTATGGCGGTTAGCTGATTACGGCCATTGGCTTTAGACTGGTAAAGGCCTTCGTCGGCCTGGTGGATCAGTTGGTCTAGGCTTTGGCCCGTCTGTCTGGTGGACACACCAAGGCTGATGGTCAGGTGGATGCCCTTGGGAAAGACCTCTTGGTCGACCGCCACTCGGATTTGTTCTGCTCTGGTTTGGGCAAGGGAGGCTGGTTCATTGAGGGCTACAAGGAATTCCTCACCGCCCCACCTGTAGATGTGGTGGTTTCCAGGAAGGGTTTCCTGAACAATCTGGCTCATTTGCTGTAAGACCTGGTCACCGATGGTGTGGCCATATTGGTCATTGACCTGCTTGAAGTGGTCAATATCAAAAAGGATCACTGATAGAGTTTCCTGGTCGTTTTCAAATTGCTCATAAAAATGCCTGCGGTTGAGGAGGCCAGTCAAGGGATCCGTATAGGCCTGTTGGGATAAGCGCTCGATGGAGGAAATATCCCGTTCGATAATGCCAATTAAAAAATGGATGGACACACAGATCATGGCGTAGAGGATGAAGCTATAGACCACCTGGGTAAAGCCCCTAAAGGACATGAGTCCCTGGTCCACTTGGAGAAGACTCCAGTAGACGCGTATGATAAATAGGGCGGAAAAACCAAAGAGACCCAAGTAGTATTGAAGCTTATGGGTTTGAACCACAGCGATGGTAATCAAACATAGGGCGGTCATCATATAAAACTGAAAGGCTTCTGGATACCACATGATCATAATAGTTCGGCCCAGGCCAGCAATAATGAGCAGGCTGATGGTAATGTCAATGTGTCCCTTGTAGAAGAGGGTATAGAGGCCCATGAAGGCGATGATAAACCCGCCAGTTTCAATGAGTTTTGTAGGTGTGTAACCAATAAAAAAGCCCTCTAGGGCCATGATTACAATCATGGCGATGAGTACGATGGTTAGAAAATATGCTGTATACTCAGCTTTCTTTCGAATATAGGTCGACGAAGTTTGGTAGCTATGTGTTAGTCTTGAAAACATGAACCCTCCAATATGTACAATTCCAGTATACACGGCTTTGGGCCAAGGCGAAAAGGATTGTGATGAGTAGGACTCAAAAAAAGAGAAAAGGCGCCTTGTCGAGGGGCGCCTCAGCTGAGAATTTTTCTACAGTCTCTGTGGGATCGGCTTCATCCGATCTTGTTGAAAGTACCTTGTCGAGGGGTACCTTCTGTGAAACAAGCGAAATTGCTAATGTCCAGAGCGTTGATGCTCTTGATCCAGTGGTGATACCCAATTACTCTAGGCCCAAGGCTTCGTCTACGCATGCCTGGCAGATGGTCTTTGCTTTGAAGTCTCTGAGTTTGTCTTCACTTTTGCAAATTACACAGTGTGGGCGGTTGGCCAGTTCTTGCATTTCTTTTAGGTTTGCTTTGGGTAGTGTTGTAGTCATTTTCTTCTCCTTGTCTGCTTAAACATAGTTCTTGACGAATGTCAAGGTCCGATTGTACGTGTTCAGTGACCAATCGTGTAATAAATTGAAGTTTTACATAAATATGGAAACTAAATAGATAAAAAAGAATGTGAAATAGATTCACATTTTATTTACAAACGGTCCATAGTCTCTTCATAATTGGTAGGTATACTAAGAGTGTCTTAAGGATAAGGCAACCCAACCAAAACCTGATCCGTGGGGGGCTGGTCACTCCCCACACCCCGTTAACTGCTTGTTGATCCCAGAGGATCAGCAGTTGAATATAAAACCCCCTCGAAATGATCTCATAGTCCCCCTATGAGAAAATAGCAAAAGCATTCAATCATGTTGAATAGCTCCCTCTTGAAAGCCGACGTTACCCCCGTCGGTTTTCTTTGTGTTCACAACTAAGACCAGTATACACGAAATCGCTAAAATTGAAAAGTAAAATTATTCCAAAAGCGAAGAAAAATTAGAAAAATATGGGTAGGGGGTAGGAGGCCGAAACAAAGATCAATGACTCAGTGTCTATAAAATGGCTTCCACCTAGGTCAGAGGTGGCATAAACAAGCCCCTGAAGCCTGCACTTAGGTCAAGATAGGTGGAACAAACTTGATAGAAAGTGTAGGAATTTTTCGAAATGGACACAGGTTGTACACATCACCGTGGTACGCTATACATGTCATACAAGACAACCCAAACATATGATGCAGTAGAGGTTTGCCCGAACCTCTACACCCCGAAACGACGTTGCGGTGTAGCTTTGATATTCGACGATGAAGAGCTAGCACCGCAAAACCCTTTTTTGGGTTCAGCAACTGTATTTTTGTCCGATACTGCGTTGCTGTTGGAACCCGCAAATGCTCACGTACCGAGGTACGCTCCGCTTTGCTGAACCCAACGCGCCTTGTCTCGAACAAAACTACAGCTGCTGAACGGTTTTTGGCTGACTCTGCGTTATTGTTGGAACCTGCAAATGCTCACGTACTGAAGTACGCTCCGGTTTGCAGAACCCAACACGCCTTGATTCAACCAAATCTACAAGCGCAGAACGGGTTATTTTTTTGCTCGAAATTATGTTGTTGATAAATGTATAGTGGGAATCTTGCTTTGCGCGATTCCAGTTGAAAGCCTGTTGATTTGAAATGATGTGTTGTTGGTACGTGATTTTGAGTGAGTGGGCTTTTTGTTTATTAGACATTTGTCCTGTTTGGCTTGTGGAGGTTTTCGGTATACTTTAAGGGTTAGGAGGCAGACATGGATGAAATGATGATGATTAGTTTGGGTGGGCGTCATGTTGACGCTACTATTGAGGTGCATGATTTGCAGTTTGTTGTTGCGCCTGCCATTGAAGAGACCTTTCCCTTGTTGGAGGAGATTTGGTATGGGCAGGTGGACCGCCTTCATGTGGATACGTATAAGAAGTTAAGGGGAGCGGATGGGTATGCCATTGAGCTGAAGGATACGCCTCAGGAGCGTGAGGTGGATTTATACTTGGCCAATGTGGGTGGCTATGTGCCTGCCTTCTTTGGTGAGGTCCATCAGGTGGGGCTCTTTGTGGTGGAGTCGGAGAAAGCAGCCAAGAAGCGGGCGCTTACAGACTTGCTGGATGGAGCAGACCTCAAGCATGTGGACAATGTGTATACGGTTCAGGACAAGTTGGTGACCCTGGACGGCTCCACCAAGTACATCCATTTGACACCTACGGGTGATCCCTATGACCTAAAGCCAGATTGGAATGGCTTTATGCGTCTTCGCAAGTAGGTGACTTGGAAATCATTGATATAAGAATCAGCAAAGCCTCGGCAGATCAATAGATCGACCGAGGCTTGTTTTCTTTATTGTAGGCTTGCTTATGTTGATAGTAGTAGCTTGAAGAGGGATTTACTTCACCACAGGATTAATCCTATACAAGGTCCCTTGTTCATAGGAATAAGCGATCTGTAATAGTGTAAAGTCGTCACAAAGCCCACCAACAAAGGTTACCCCATATGGCTCACCGGACTGCCGGTAGCCAGAGGGTACTGTTACTGCTGGGTAGTGGGCTGGTGCATAGACACCTGACAGGTCGTTGGACATGCTGACTAGACCCATGAGATCTTCGTTTGCAGGAGGTTATAGATGGCCTTAGAGGTGGTCAACCGGTTCTTTTCTACGGTTACCTCGTGGTTCATGGCAGTGGTTTTCCCTTCAAGACCTGCCTCCAAGTAATACTGGCCAAAGGGGGCATGGTCTCGCCGGATGCCATAGCCTGGTCAAGGGTTCGCGCCTGGGCTAGGGCATTGGGGTCCACTCGAATGACTGTGTTATATTGTTCGTCATATTTGCCAATCCGTTTGCCATAGTAGGCCATCAGGTGTTCAAGGGTGATTTCTCCCTTTAGCAGGCGGCCTTGTAGGTCCTCAATTGTTGAAGAGGGCACAAAGGCGTCCAGTGACTCGTAGAGGTCGTCTCCAATGGCCTGGTCAAAAGCCGATGTGTCGACCACCAGCTTGTGGGGGGTAGCAGGTGTGTTTTCCAGTTGGAGGGCTACCTGGTCACCCATGCTGGCGACCAAGTGGTTAAAGACCATGAAGCCTCCTATGCCAATTACAAGAATGATTGCCAGTGCAATCAAGAGTCCTTTTTTCATTTTCTACCTCACATTCATTTCTTTATCTTCTTAAAATATACCCATAGGAATGGGCAACTTTTTGCCATTGTACAACGTGCAGTCCACTGCACGGCAAGGCCTGGTTGAAAAAAACTCATATTGAAAGGGCCCAGTGCTAGTAAGGGGGAAATCCGTATACAGTCCTCGGATATGAAAACGCTTGCCTGCCTCAAAAATGAATGATAATCTATTGGTATAACGCTGATATATCAACGGCATATCAAATGGAGGATTGTCATGAAAGAAGTAAGATGGCATGGCCGAGGAGGACAGGGTTCCTTCACGGTTGCAAGACTTCTGGGCGCAGCTGCAGTGCTGGTTGAAGACAAGCACGCACTGGCATTCCCGTCCTTTGGACCGGAACGACGCGGCGCACCGGTAACGGGTTTTACCCGTATTGATGACGAAAAAATCAGAGACCGATCTGAAGTTACGTCCTGTGACTATGTAGTGGTCCTAGACGAAACCCTAATCGACGCCAACACGTCCAAGGGTCTGCGTGACGGTGGCAAGATCATCGTCAATACGATGGACACGGCCCAGTACGCAGACATCCTAGGCCAAGAGCCTATTGGCCTGGACGCTACGACACTGGCCCTGGAGCACCTGGGTCGACCCATTACCAATACGGCAATGCTAGGGGCCCTTGTTGCGGTTTCTGGTGTTGTTTCCCTGGACGCAGCCATTGGCGCTGTAGAGTCTGAAATGAAGGCATCTATTGCGAAGAAAAACGTGGGCCTTGTACAAGCGGCGCACGACATGGTGAAGGAGGCACTGAAATAATGATTAAACCTCAACTGAAACCATTTAAAAAGCCCCAGCATATCGACGACTACCCAAGAGCAGTCTGTTTCGAGGGTGGTCACCTGGTAAGTAAGAACGCAGGCTGGAGAACCTTCCGTCCTGAGGTTCGCCTAGACGACTGTGTAGGCTGCCTACGCTGCTACCTGGTTTGTCCAGACGGCGTAATCTCTAAAACTGAAGACGGCAAGGTACAGATCGACTACGACTTCTGTAAGGGCTGTGGGGTTTGTGCCCACGAATGTAAGCCTAATGCCATTGATATGATCAAAGAAGGAGGCGAAGAATAATGGAACAAAAACGAATTTTCGTCTCGGGTAATGACGCCGTGGCCATGGGTGCCCGTTTGGCCCGTCCCCACGTAATTTCCGCTTACCCTATTACGCCACAAACCATCGTTGTAGAGCGTCTGTCTGACTATGTGGAAGACGGATCTCTTGAAGCAGAATTCATGTATGTAGAGTCTGAGCACTCGGCTATGTCGGCTGCCATGGGTGTTTCCTCTGTAGGGGCCCGTGCCTTTACGGCGACGTCCTCCCAGGGTCTACTTCACATGGCTGAGGCCATGCACTATGCTTCTGGCGCTCGTTTCCCAATCGTAATGATGAACGCCAACCGTGCCGTAGCGGTTCCTTGGTCCATTTACGGGGACCAGCGTGACTCCCTAGGTCTACTGGACTCAGGTTGGATTCAGGTCTATGTAGAGGACGCCCAGGAAGCCCTGGACATGACCATTCAGGCCTACAAGATTGCCGAAAAGCCAGACGTCCTAACGCCATTCATGGTCAATTTGGACGGTTTTGTACTGACCCACACTTATGAGCCAGTTTGCATTCCAGCCCAGGAAATGGTGGACCAGTTTCTACCGACTTATGAAACAACAAACAAGATGGACCTGGACAACCCAACCAGCCTTTGCTTCTCCTCTGCACCAGCAGACAACATGGAGTTCAAGTATGTCCAGAACCAGGGTATGGAAGCATCCCGTGCCCACATCGAGCAGATCGACAAGGAATATGGCGACATGTTCGGCCGTTACTACGGTGGCATGACAGAGTCCTACAAGTGTGAAGACGCTGAGGTGGTCCTAGTGACTCTGGGTTCTGTTACAGGTACAGCCCGTACGGTTGTAGACGAGCTGCGAGACCAAGGCCACAAGGTCGGCGTTTTCAAAATCCGCTACATGCGTCCATTCCCTGAAATGGAGCTACGTCAGCTGGGTGAAAAGGTTAAGATCCTAGGTATTCTAGAAAAGAACTTTTCCTTCGGCTACGAGGGTACGGTATTCACCAATGTGAACTCTGCCCTGACCAGCCTGGAGGAAGTACCTTATACACAAAACTTTATTGCTGGCTTCGGCGGCCGTGACATTTCCAAGGACAATGTCCTAGACATGTTCAACATGCTGCTGAAGAAGGAAGGCAAGCGGGTAGAATTCATCGGACTGGGGGTGGAGATCGATGGCTAATCAAAAACGAATTACAGCACGTACCATGACTGACAACGAGTATTTTTACGGCCACAAGGCCTGTGCAGGCTGTGGCGCAACAGTTGCTGTTCGTCTGGCACTGAAGGTACTGGGTGAGCGAAGCTATTCTGTTCTTCCAGCCAACTGTATGTCAGCGGTAAGCTTCATTTACCCACAAATGGCCTTTGCCACTAATGCCATGATTGCGCCTTTCCCGGCGACGGGTGCCATGCTTGCAGGTGTTGCTGCAGGTGCCAAGGCCCTGGGCATTAAGGACTTCCACGCTGTTGGCTTTGCAGGCGACGGCGGTACAGCGGACATCGGTTTCCAGGCCCTTTCTGGTGCCATTGACCGTGGTGACAAAATTATCTACATCTGCTATGACAACGAAGCCTACATGAACACGGGCATTCAAAAGTCAGGTCTGACGCCATACGGCACAAAGACGACAACGTCTCCAGCAGGGGAAAATAGACCGGGTGCCATGCGACACAAGAAGAATATGTTCGAAATCGTAGCGGCCCATGGTATTGAGTACGCAGCAACCGCATCTATTGGTTATCCCCAGGACTTCCTGGACAAGCTCCAGAAGGCGGCCCAGTGTGAGACGACTTCTTACATTCACGTATATGCCTCCTGCCCAACGGGCTGGGGAACGCCAACCCACACATCCATTGAAATTGCTAAAGAAGCAGTGGATACTGGCCTGTGGTACCTGGCAGAATACGAGAACGGCGAGTTTAAGCTCAACAAGAATCCAAAGGACCTGCAAGACCCTAAGGATTACTTGACCAAACAAGGTCGTTTCAAGCACTTGAAAGACGAAGACATGGATGTAATAATAGAGAACAGAGACAAGCAGTGGGATCGGATGAGAAAGTCCTGGCTGTAAATTAAGTACCTAAGGAGCATACCATGTCAGTCAGTATTTACGACATCCTGTTGAAGCGCATCATTGATCTGGAATACCCTCCGGGAGAGCTGATCAACGAAAAGCAGCTCACGGAAGAATTCAGTGTAAGCCGAACCCCAGTGCGGGAAGCGCTATTAAAACTATCGGAAAAAGGGTTTGTCCAACTCATTCCGCGGGTCGGCACATACGTTAGCCAAGTGGACATTCGGGATGTGAAACATGCCTACGAAGTGAAAAAGAACCTGGAGATCCTCGCCTGCGAGCTGGCTGCTGAACGGGCGACGTCCAAGGATATCCTGGAGCTAAAAGCACTTGTAGCCACCATGCAACTCATGGACCCCATTGAACAGTACGAAGAATACATTGACGCCGATTACACCTTTAGACGAAAAATCAGAGAAACATCGGCCAATCCCTTCCTCGTCTCCTACTTGGAGGAACTGAACCAGAAGACCAAGCGCTTTGTGAACCATATACAGTATCGAATGCAGGACCCGACCTGGTATCGCGCATCAATGGAGAGAATTGCCGGCGCTTTGGCCGACCGGAATGGCCAATTGGCAGGAGAAGAAATGAAGCAACATGCTGAAATCTTCCTGCAAGAGCTGTCTGGACGATTCTTCATATAACCGCCCACCAGCGGTAAAACAGAGATAGAGGTCGCAAAGACCCATCAATAGAGAAATCAAAACCTAGGGAACCCCCTAACTGGCGAGCGGCGAGTTAGGGGGTTCGTCTGATTTTCGGTAAATTTAAAGTGTGTTTGACAAAAGATCGTGTAATCTAAAATAATACTTTAGATTACACGATACGTACAGCTTGAAATAGTTTCGATTTCCGTGTAATCTAAAGTCATACATTAGATTACACGGAGGTGATGACTACATGATTAACAGAACACTCAGGAAGGTTGTTGAAGAAACATCAAGGACTTTCCCAGTAACCTTGATCACCGGACCCCGTCAAGTTGGGAAAACGACCTTACTTCAATCCATGGCAAATGAAGAAAGGAAGTATGTAACCTTAGACGACCCGGTTGCGCGGCAGCTTGCCAAGGAAGAGCCGGCCTTGTTTTTACAACGCTATGGGCCTCCGGTCATTATAGACGAAATTCAATATGCCCCTGAACTCTTTCCCTATATCAAAATGAGCGTTGATCAAAGTGGCGTAAATGGAGCTTTCTGGCTAACCGGTTCACAGATGTTTCACCTCATGGAAAGCGTAAGTGAAAGCCTGGCTGGTCGCGTGGGTATTATTCCTATGCAAGGTTTAGCTTTATCGGAGATCAATAACCAGTCATCGCAGACCTACCTGCCTGATGTCGATGCTCTAATAGAGCGCCTCACACATGTGAAACCCATGGGACTACAGGAAATCTATCATGTGATTTTCAAGGGGGCCATGCCTGCCCTCTATAAGACGGAGCAAAGTGTTGAACGCTATTACGCTTCATATGTTGATACCTATATACGTCGGGACATTCGTGACTTAGCGCAAGTGGCAGATGAACTCCAGTTCCAACGATTTTTAGTTGCCTGTGCTGCCCGAACCAGTCAGATGCTAAATTATTCGGAATTGGCTAAGGAAGTTGGAATTTCTGCACCCACAGCTAAGAAGTGGATGTCTATACTCGTTTCTTCTGGAATTGTGATTTTGATTGAACCCTATCACAATAACGCACTGAAGCGCATGGTTAAGGCTCCCAATATGTACTTCATGGACACAGGCCTATGTGCCTATTTGACCAGGTGGACTTCCAGTGAGGCATTAGAGGTATCCGCCATGTCAGGTGCCTTTTTTGAGACATTTGTTGTGTCGGAAGTGTACAAGAGCTACTTAAATGCTGGAAGGCGACCACCTATGTTTTACTATAGGGATTCAGATGGGAAAGAGATTGATATCATATTAGAAGAAAATGGGGTCTTGTACCCTGTGGAAATAAAGAAAAGTAGCAATCCCAAATCAAGTGCGAAACGCCATTTCGATGTGCTCAATAAGACAAAACGAAAGACGGGCATGGGTACAATTATTTGTATGGCAAATGACCTTATGCCAGTGTCTGACCAAGTGTGGTCTGTACCGGTTTGGATGATCTAAGACCAAGGGAGGTAGACCTATGAGTAAAGAGAATAGTAAGAATATGCAGGGGCACTTGATTTCAAACGAGGCAGAAAAAATGTTTTCCTACCTGATTGAGGAGGGGATCATACCAGACGATGATGGTGCTAAACCAGATGGATTCTTAAAGTTACTTACGACAGACTACCCAGCAGTCCCAAATGACTCTATGCTCGACGAGGGGCTGAAAAAGTACACTATGAAGCAACTGAATCGTATTCGAGTCAAGTGGGGGATAAAAGGTACTTCGGGTCTGAGGAAGATGGAACTCATTGAGCGGATTGAGGACCACATCTATGATTATCAGCATACGTTAGGGCCAACACTATCCCTTGATGATATTCAAGCCCTGGCAGGTGTGTCAGCAAATGAACCTGACTTATACATTATTAATCCTGCAGTCACAAATCTATTGGAACGGGGACTGCTATTCAAGACCTTGATTGATGGCCAGACAAGATTACAGGTACCCTTGGACATTAGCATGCTCATAATGACAAAGGTGATTGATGATGCCTACTTGGATCGGTTACAACGGATAGAGGAAATCCGTTATATCGTCAATGGATTGGTGATCCTATATGGTGTGATTGATCATCTAGACTTGCTACGGATCATCCAGGAACACTATGTTGAAGACTGCGAAATTGAAGAACTTATACATGTACTCTGGAGTGACCATCATGCCAATGTCATGGTGTACGACTTGGGACTTGCTCATTATGAAATCATTGAAAATCCAATTGATCTGTATGAAGAGGTGTCAGAAAGAGATGATCTGGACTATGCCATCTATCCCAAAGAAGATGTGATGATTTTTGGCAGTTCTGGAAGCCTCCAATACAATCAAGCTTCACAAAAGAAGTTTATCAACATGATGACCGAGTTTATGGAAACAGATTTGGACGCAATGAGTTTATTCCATGAGATCGTCGAGGCACGCAATTTTGGTGGTGGATCCAGTGAGATTATTCAGCCCCTCTTTGATGTCATTGAGTTGGATCATGAATCGCAAATACAGCCGATCATCAACCTGCTGACCCATGCTCTCAATGACACACCTACTTGGCTGACCAAGGGTCACAGCCCTTCAAATTTAGCAAGGCGGCGTGGCCAGGGACGTCTGATTCATTTGTCACAGGAGAAAATTGGCCGTAATGCCCCTTGTCCGTGCGGATCGGGAAAAAAGTACAAGAAATGTTGCCTAAACAAATAGGGGAACATGTGATCAAGAGAATGCCCTCAATCCTATGATTGAAGGAAGCAGCTATTCACCTGAAAGGAAAGCATATGACAGACAATAAATTCAAAATCCCAACAGACCCAGCGGGTTTCGTCAGCTTCCAGTGCCCCAAGTGTGCAACTCCCTTTAAATTAAAGGGGGAGGAAGTAGACCAAGCCAGTGGGTCCCATATTCACTGTCCAGCTTGTGGCCATGGGTCTGAACCAACAGACCTGCTGTCCAAAGAGGCCAAGGACCAAATTGACCAGATGGTCATGAACGAGGGCCGTAAACTCCTGGACGAATTCGCCCGGAAAATGAACGGGACCTTCAAAGAAGAGAGTGCCGTGGTCTTTAGTACCGGGAGACCCAAGGCACCCCTGGAACCACAAGCCGACCTGAACAAGGACGATGGCATGGCAGTCCACCAACTTTCCTGCTGTGGCAGAAGCCTCAAGGTAGACCCAAAGAAAGTGTCTGACAGTGTTTACTGCCCCTATTGCGGAACCAAGTAAAAAACGAACATTCCAAGAAACAGTGAACCCCCTGGTACCTATAAAAGGCCAGGGGGTTTTAGCGTTTATTTACTTCTTCATGGCATTGTACAAGGCCTGGCTCAAGTAGGCTACACCTCGAATCCCCATATAGGGGGTATGGATAAAGCGGTTCATTTGACCATGACTGGGATAAGAAACCTGAATTGACTGAACGTCTGCCCCCGATCGTTCCAGCTGCTCAGCCGTCACCTGGTCACCCAAGAGCATGTCATAGGTGTCAGGGGCATGGTCACTTTCAACCACATCAAAGCCCAAGTCCGTCAGGTAGCCTGCCAGACCAGGAACCGACCCCATAAAATCCTTTAACCAGATGCGCCTTACCCCACCTTGTTTGAGCCGGCGGGAAATAGCGGATTCTGCATACTGGGCCAGCTGGTTGTCGGTGGCATCCCCGTCTAAGAGTAGGGTGTCCAAGGCCTGAGCCAAATCCTCTAGGAGCTGTTCTGTCTGCTCCAGACCATAAGGACGACCCATGACATAGGGCACACCATACTTCTTTTTCATGAGTTTAGCCGCAGGCTCCACGGAGGGGTGGAGGACCACGTTGACCGCAGCTTGGGCAGAGGTCTCAACGGCTTCGATAGTGGTGTCCATGGTGAAGCTGGTAATCAAGTTCAAGTTCAGTCGCTCAGCCAGCATCCTCTTGATTTCCTGGTGGTCACTCCGCCAGTTGTAGTCACACACGTTGAGGCCCATGAGGTTGTAAGTCAGGGGCTTTGTTTCCTTTGCAGGCTGAACCACTTCTTTTACTAAGAGTTTGGTAATATTGGCAATCCCCTTACGGTGGGAAGAAGTGAAGTCACAATCCGGCAGGGCGATCAACTTGGCCTGGACCTCCTCCTGCAAGCCAAAGATCACAGAGGTAAGGTCAATGCCAATAATAGCCGAAATGCTGGACCCAGACAGGAAAATGTACTTGGGCTTGTACTTGGCGTCAATCTCCTTCACCGCATTGACTAGCCGAGTTTCCTCTCCAAAGGTAATGTCGGACTCGTCCATATGAGTCGTATAGGTATGGCCGTGCATGTCGCAGTCGAACTGCATGAAACCTTCAATGGCAAAGTGGGTGGTCCCTGCGGGTCCAAACTCAATGATGAAGGCGTCTTCCACGCCTGACAGGGCCCAAAGGGCGCCCATTCGGTCCGACGGTGTTGGAAATCCTCTATACAGACGCATGTTTGCCCCCTCCCATCATGGCCATGGCAGCGCCAGGCTGGTCTTTCATTTTCAATATGGCCTTGGCCATCTTTTCCGGTATGTCGTCCATGGCATTAATCATCATCTTCATGGGTTTTGGAATATGCTTCATGTTTTTCACCTTGTCCTTGACCTGGGTTGTTAAGTACACAGAACCGGGAGCCCCCATAAGGGCCCGCATACCCCGGCCTTCCTTGATCTGGGTCAGGAGCTCAGATATCCGCTCGTAGCCCACCCGCTTGCTGGCCACGTCGGAAACCACCTGCTTGACCCCGTGTTGCTTGAGGACACCTGGGTTTTCATGGCCGAAGTAGTAAGTAGGTTTCTTAAGACCATAAACCTCCCGTAGGGGGGCTATGTTGGCCATGCGAACTGCATGGGGGTCCACATCATGGGACAGGATCTTCTGGATCTTGTACATGTCTCCCGCATAGAGTTCCCGAACCTGAAGGACTTCAGGTTGAACCCCAAGGCTAAGCATAAACTGGGTAAAGTCAAAGACGTTCCATGGGGTGTTTCCATAGATAAAGGTCGACCCTTCAATTTCTTCTTTCAAAGTGGCACACTGGTCAGCCGTAGACTGGGCCTTGGTATAGAGGTCAGCACCAAAAGCAATACCCAAGTGGTCTTCAATTTCCCTGTAGGCAGCCGTCACAGAGTCAATGACCAAGCTATCGGTAAAGTCCACATAGGGAATACCAAAGGTCTTTTCCATTTCCTTGGCCAGTCCCAGGGCTGTGGACTCCACCACAATGTTGAGGCTAGCTGCAGGCGCTTTTCGAATGGCTTCAACCGTAGAGTCGGAAGGCAGGGTCAGGTGAAGATGCGCTCCAGCCCCATTCAAGGCCTGGGCCAACTCCGTTTTTTCAATGCCCACGTACTTAAAACCGAGGATGTTGACTGCCTTGTCCAGCTTGGTCTGGTCCTCCATAAGGAGGCTGAACTGTTCAAATGTCTTTTCAATACCATCAATATGGCTGTTGCATTTGAAATGTTCGGTCTTGGCCACCAACAAGGTGGTGTCTACTTCATTGCGCAGGCTATAGAGGACCGAAGCCACGTCTTCACCAATCAATTCCACCACACAGGTGGTAATGACCAGGAGGGCTTCCGGTTTTTCTTCCCGGTCGATCTCCAGGATAATGTCCCGCAGACCGTCTTCACATCCAAAGGTAATGTCGTGTTGTTCCATGACTGCGGAGTAGACCTTATCCCTGCCATTTTGGCGGAGCATGGCAAAGTCCTTGCCATAGTAGGTGCACTCCTCGGTTCCAATGACCAGGACAGCCAAGTCTTTTACATAAGACGCGGTCATGATGGCCCCAAAGAGGGGGCAGTGGGGCCCAGGGAATTGGGCGTGGCTCAGGGCCTTGATATCCTTGTCTGATTGCACTTGGCTCAGACGATTCATATTTGAAAGTGGCATTAGGCATGCTCCTTCTTCTTTACTCGTAGGGGACGGATGTGCATACATCCGGTTTGGTTACATAGCTCCACATCCGCATGGACCTGGTAGACCTCTTCGATAATTCGGGGGCAAATGACCTGGTTGGGACAGCCCACTTCAATGATCTGGCCGTCCTTCATGACGCAAACCCGGTCAGAATACTGGCAGGCCTGGTTGAGGTCGTGGAGGACCATAATGACGGTCAAGCCCAGGGTTTCATTCAGGGACTTAACGATGTCCAGGATTTCCAGCTGGTGGCAGATATCCAGGAAGGTAGTGGGTTCATCCAGCAAGAGGACCTTGGGTCGCTGGGCCAGGGCCATGCCAATCCAGGCCCTTTGTCGCTCGCCACCGGACAACATGGCCACAGGCCGGTCACGGTAGGCCTCAAGCCCCAGCTTGTCGATGACATGGTCAATGATTTGTTGGTCTTCCTTGCCTACTCTTTCAAACCATGAGAGGTGGGGGGTACGACCATAACGAATGAGGTCTTCCACCGTGAAATCGGCGGGGGCATGGTGGTGTTGGGACAGGGTGGCCACCGTTCTAGAAAACTCCTTGGCAGAGTAGGTATGGAGGGCCTTGCCGTCTATGGTGATGTCACCACCTGAGGGATTGAGTAACTTGGCAATTTGCTTTAAGACCGTAGACTTGCCAGACCCATTGGGACCAACAATAGTCAAAACCTCGCCTTCTTTTACATGGAGGGATAGCTCCCTTAACAGGAGTTTTTCTGTATATCCGAAGTCAATATTTCTAACGTGAATCACATGCGTTCTCCTTTCCGAAGGAGGTAGAGGAAGAAGGGTCCGCCCAGCATGGCCATCATGGTGCCCACGGGGAGTTCCACAGGGGCAGCGATGGTCCGGGCCAGGGTGTCTGCACCCACCAGGGTGGCTGCGCCCAGCAACATACTGGTGGGGAGGAGCTTCTTATAGTCCGACCCAAAGAGGAGCCGGCAGATATGGGGAACAACCAGGCCAACAAAGCCAATAATGCCCACGGCGGCCACACTGGCGCCTGCCAGGAGGACGGCCACGGCGGATATGATGATCCGGGTCCTATTGACGTTAAAACCAAGGTTTTGGGCAGCGTCGTCACCCAGGAGCAAGATATTAGCAGGCCGGATTAGGAAGAGGGCCAAGACCAGTCCTACCAGAGAGTAGGGAACCAAGACCGAAACGTCCTGCCAGGAGGCCCTGGCAATGGACCCGTTGGTCCACAGGAGTACCCCTTGGATTTTGTCTGAGTTGAGGATGGACAGGAGGCCTGTCGCTCCGCCCAGGACCGCATTGAGGGCCACACCGGCCAATACAATGCGCAGGGGCTGAATACCGTTTTTCCAGGCCAGGGCATAAACAAAGGCACAGGCCAGGGCACCCCCCATAAAGGCGGCCAGGGGTACCATATGGACATAGGCTGGAAAGAGCAACATGATGGTGATGGCGCACAGGCTGGCACCAGCAGAGACGCCGGTAATACCTGGGTCAGCCAGAGGATTGCGCATGACCGACTGGAGGAGGCCACCACTGGCGGCTAGATTGGCTCCCACAAAGGCTGCAATAATCAAACGGGGAATACGAATATCCATCAAAATGGCTTTGGTCACCGTATACTCCGGTGACCAAAGACTTGAGAGAATGTCCCCTGCGGGAATGTGTACACTGCCGGACGTAAGCCCCAGCAAGAGCATTCCCAATAAAACGCCAATGAGAGAGAGAAGTTTTATTGGAAGTTGGACGTGTCGCATTTTACTGACCATAGACCATTTCTGCCAGTTTCTTCATGGCTTCTGCGCCACGGATGTTGGCAACAACACCGAAGTAATGGGGGTCAAGGTCATAAACTTGGTTGGTCTTAACAGCTTCCATGGCCTGCCAGATTGGGTTTTCAGAAAACTCTTTATCGAACATTTTTTTACTGGTTTCAGGGTCAGCGTGGGTGAGACGAAGGATGACGTCTGGATTCATTTTTAAGGCAGCTTCGTTGGAGAAGGGCATGAAAGGAGCAGGCATTTTGCTTGCGTCTGTTACATTGTCCATACCGATCTTTTGGGCCAGGTCACCTACGAAGGAGTAGTCCGTTGCCAGCATGAAGGACTCGGGTGTTCCGAAAATTACCATGACTGTTTTCTTTTCCTGGCCGTCCGCAAGGGCCTTGGCTTCGTCTTCAAGCTTCTTCATATTGTCTAGCATTTTTTGTGCTTGTTCTTGTTTTTCAAAAGCCTGGCCAAGGGACCCAATGGAGGCCTTGATATCAGCATAGCTGCTGGTCTTTAGGAAGGCGCCGCCAATGTTCTTTTCCTCCAGTTGGCCCATCATATCCCCTGCAAATGAAGCGTCGCTGATAAACACATCCAGGTCAAGGGACTTTAGAATTTCAAAGTCAGGACGCATGCTCATGCCTACCCGTGTGGCCTGGTCATACCGAGCGGGAACCGAGTAACTCTTGGATGAGGGTACACCCACCAGGTCAATCTCCAGGGCGTCAAAGAGTTCACTTAGGCCCACAGTACCTACAGCAACCCGCTGAGGAACTTGGTCAAAGGCCAGTTCTGGAATTTCAACAGCCGCTGGTCGGACACCGCCGTGACCTGACGTGGAATCAGGTTTCTTGGCTTCTTCTGATTTTGTCTCTTCAGCGGGTGCTTCCTCTACAGGTGCCGCTTCTTCAGCGGGTGTAGCAGGAGCAGGGCTTTCTGTCGTGTCCGCTGCGGGCGCATCGGCTACAGGGGCTGAACTACAGCCCACGGCCAGGGCCAACACTAGGATTAGCATGAATGGGATGAGTAATTTACGCAATGTTTTCCTCCTCAAGGTCGCTTTTGTTTTTTGTTTTCATTATGACTTTTGCCAGCTGGTGATAAACTGCCGTGATTTCTGCGTCTGGAAAGGCTTCAACAGCTGTTTTTCCAAGGTGTTCAGCAGACTGAATGGTCTTGTCTCTTGGAATATACTGAACAACTTGTGTACCGATTTCCTCACAAAGTTGGGCCACCAGTTCTTGCTCCCGGTCAATGTTTTTGGCATTGAGAATGAGGCCACCCATTTTGGCATAGGCTCGGGTGGAGAACTGGTCCACAGCCCTGGCAATATTGCTGGCCGCATACATGGACATCATTTCCCCGCTGGTTACGACAAAGACTTCGTCGGAATAACCGTTTCGCAGGGGCATGGCGAAACCGCCACAGACCACGTCGCCCAGGACGTCGTAGAGGACAATGTCCGGCTCATAAATATCGTAGGCGTCCAGTTCCTCTAGTTTTTCGAAGGCGGTGATAATGCCCCGACCGGCGCATCCGATACCCGGTGTAGGGCCACCGGCCTCCACGCAGAGGACACCGCCGTCACCCACGTGGACAATGTCTTCTAGAGTCGTTGCGTCTCTCTTTTCTTTTAAGGTGTCTAAGATTGTGGGGACCACATGGCCACCCACTAGGTTTTTGGTGGAGTCCGCCTTGGGGTCACAACCGATTTGCATGACCTTGAGGCCTTGGGCGGCCAGGGCCCGGCTAAGGTTAGACACCGTGGTGGACTTACCAATACCACCTTTTCCGTATATGGCTACTTTTCTCATTACTTGCTCCACTCTGAAATGGACTTATCTAAGTGCGTCCATGCGTCTTCTATGTCGTCTTGGTTGGGTCGGCCCATGTTGCGGTCATACCGCGCCTTCTTTTTCGGGGTAAGGGCGTGAGGGTTGTCCTCTGGTAGGGTAGCCATCCATTCAATAAAGGAAGGAGCCAAACTGCCCTGGACCATTTGTGAGCCTATGAGCTTTGCTTGTGTGCTGGCTTCTGCAATGTGTTCAAGGCACTTGGCACTGTGGTCAGAATCCTTGTCAGCTGCCAGGGTGGCGACCATATAGAGGGGCTTGCCGTCAAACAAGGAAAGCTTGTCCAGGACAGCCCCGTTGGGCTTGGCCTTGTCAATCCAAGAACCTACTACATAGAGGTCTGCTTGAGGTAAGTGGGCCATGGTTTCAATGGCCACAGCTTCAACTGCAGGGTTCATTTTGCTGGCCAATCCTTCAACCAGTCGTTTGGTGTTTCCCGATTTACTGGAGTATAAAAACTGTATTTTCATAAAAACATCTCCTTTTCGACTACAATGATAATGGTTATCACAGAGTAAATATTTTAAGATTCTCAGGAATGTTTCAAATTTCACAGGAAGTCTGATAGAATGGGTGATATATTTTGATAATCATTCTCATATAATGAGTTTGGAAGCTGGCCTTTCCTAAAATCCAGTTTAGTGGAGAGTACAAGGAAGGGCTGCATGAACCCTTAGGAAACCATCAACCGACCATGGAGAAAGCAATGTACATATTTCTGAAAGCAGACGGCACCCGGATCGACGCCCACTTGGACCATGTCCTCAAAAGTTACCGCCACTCGTCCATGATCCCCCTACTGGCAATAGAGACCAGCGGAGACCTCAACCGGGTAAGCCTTCGGGATGATCCCAGACCTTTCCTCAGGGAAGTGGCCAGTGAGTTGGCAAAAAAAATGAAGGCCCTCTTGGCTGCCAGAACCTTTGACCACCAGGACACCTTTTTGTTGGAAATCTTTGACCAGCTCTATGTCATTGCTGTTCCGGTTTATGTGGAGGACCAAGTGGACCTCTTTCTGTCAACGGTGCCCTTCTTTATGGACGACATGACGCCAGCAGCCCTGAAAAAAATCCAGAAAA
The DNA here is from genome assembly GCA_964342805.1 of uncultured Peptostreptococcaceae bacterium. Taxonomy (GTDB): domain Bacteria; phylum Bacillota; class Clostridia; order Peptostreptococcales; family Acidaminobacteraceae; genus CAYFHQ01. Next base: position 89,726 of record CAYFHQ010000002.1, read on the forward strand.
CCCTGGCCGACCACAAGGAACTCCCTGTGGCCTATGAAGACCTTAAGGCCTGTCCCGTCATCGGTGTAGAACGACAGCCCTACCTGGGTCAGTTAATTTTCCGGGTCATGTCGGAGGGCATATACATAGGCAAGCAGCATTTTAAACCCAAGCAAAAAATGCAAATGACCAAGTGGGGCAAGGACATTCCCTTGGAAGCCTTCCAGCAGAACACCAAGTTCATTAATGGACCCCTAGTCCGCCAGTTGGCCAATTTACTGGCCCTAAAGCAGATTGAAAAGGCGGTTGAAACCTATGAAGCCATGGATGGCTTTCGGGAGGTCCAGCAGAATGGCATGTGCCCCTTCCAATTTAAGAAGTACCAGTTGATCTCCATGGGGGCCCTCCTGTGCGAGTCCCTCAGTGCAACCTATCCAGACCAACAAGTTCGCTTTAGCACAGTCCTCCAACTGTGTGTCCATAAGATCCACAGGGCGTCTGGCTTTGGAGACCTCCTCCAAGGGGGGGCGGAGATCATCAGGACCTTTGGAGACCAAGTGGAGGTGTCAACATCCGGCCAATACTCCGAAGGGATCAGGGGGGCCATTCAATACATAGAAGACCACTTTGGTGAAAACATCGACCTGTCCCAGGTGGCCGACCAAATCCCCATGAACCGCAACTACCTGTCCACCCAGTTTAAAAAAGAAGTGGGCAAGTCCTTCACCGACTACCTCAACAACTTCCGGGTCAAGCAGGCCCAGCTCCTCATTAAAGGAACCGATGCGTCTCTGACAGACATCGCCCACAAGGCGGGTTTTGGGTCGTCTTCCTACTTCACCACGGTTTTTAAGAAGCATACGGGCCATACGCCCAGTGGCTATGCTAGGCGGTTTCGGAATGTGACTTGATCGTCAGACATCAGTATAGCCTGGCCACCGAATCCGCCACCGTCAGGAGACACATCAAATTAACTAAAAAACACCGACTCAGATGTATTGGTCTGAATCGGTGTTTTTCGTTAAGGTGCCTAGCCTGTGTGGCACAGGTTTTAGGCAACAAGACAAACTTAATAGTCGTTCTTGTTTTCGAAAGCGTCCTTGTTTACATACAATTTAATCGGAACATAGTTTGCGTCAAGAACCAGCATGGAATGGCCTGGTAGAGGAATGTCATTGCCAGCGGTTAGCTTATACTTGCCATCAATTTTCTGGATCGTATATGAATCTATTTGGTCCAGCTTTTCCATGTACAAGCCTGTAGAAAGGGCATTGTCCTCAGGGTGATATTCAGGTTTGCCGTCCTTATCAAATGTTCGTGTATACCGCAGGAGGGTGTAGTGAATGGACTCTTCCATGGTGTTCGAATAGGGTTGGGCAAACATGCCTCGAACGTAGACACCACCCACTTTGGTTGCCAGTTCCTTGTTAAAATCATCTCGGTCAATATACTCTACCTTCAAGAGTTCAGCAGCTTGGGCATTGAGTTTCGCATAATGGTCTTGGGTGTAAAAAGTCGTGTGGACTTCTACGCGACTGTAGTTGTCCTTCACCTCGGTTAGGGGCTGTGGTAAGTCCTGAACTGTCCAAGCGTTCTTAGAAAAATATTTTACGCCAACTGAGCCAACAAGGTCAAAAAGGATATTGTCGTTTTCATCAAAAAAACGAATTCTCTGGTCATACCGATAGCCGTCAAGGTCATTGTTTTTGTGCATGTGGGTAACGATTTCAAGACGGTCATTGTTTTTATGAATAAAGAAGTAAGGAGCCACGCCCTTCTTCCCTTGGTCCAGGTCTGCTTTTGAGATAGAAGTCGTCATGGTGAAGAAATCTGCATTCAGGTCGACTGACGACAGGTTCACTTCTTTTTCACGTTTTTTTGCCTTAGTCATTACGTTCAAACCAGCCTCTTCTGACCAGCTATATTCTGCTCCGAAGGTTTCCACCATGTACTTCCACGTCATTGGGAAGTAGGTAATGTCCTTGTAAGAGAGGAGCGGATAGGTTTCAGTACCATTGTCAACATAGTCCCCGTTTACCTTAATCGGAAAATCAGGGATAGAGGCCTTGTAGGAACGGCTCATGTTGTTGTTTGCTGTGTTTTGTAGTTGGACATCTGGAATTTTCGTGCGATTGACGCTGTCAATGTTGAGTCCTGACCCTTGACTCCATTGAGTGGAAAGACTCATGGCCTGGGCATTGGCCCAAGTCATAGGCAGGTAGGTAATGCCCTTGTACTGAATGAATGGATAAACTTCCTTGCTGTTATCAATGGTCGTTTCATTCAAGGTGATGGGGAAAGCGGGAAGCTCAACGGACACATTTTCAGCTGCAAATGTATGAGTCCCCAAGAGAAGCGTAAGTCCTAGTGTTAAAATTGCAAATTTCTTCATTAATTCTGCTCCTTATCATACAATAGTAGGATTTCACTATAACTCAATCTATCTATAATGTAATTAATAAATAAGTTTGGATGAATGGTATTAAAGTTGTTTTACAGTAGCTGAACAGTCGGGTATGAGATTTCCATTTGGGATAGAAATAGGATGTAACCGAAAACGAAAAGAGGCTTTCAATGAAATATACCTATATACTCCTAGTCCTGTTGATCATGGTCGTTGGAGCCATACATCCGAGCCATGCAGCCATACCGCCAAACAACGTCGAGCACGGGAATGAGAGCATTCACGTAAGTCCGGTCAACATTCCTGGTCAAGAGCGCATCTCCCCCTTGCAACGGTTCATAGAACAGGAAAATGTTGGGATTGACCCAAGTACAGGTCACACGCAAGAAGCCACCTGTGTTTCTCGCTTAAGGAGCTTACACATTGAGGTGAGAGCCTACTGAGGCCCAAGCACACAAATTCTGTGTGCTTTTGTGATGCCTTTCTATTCAGCCCCACCACCCATTGTGGTATGATCGTCCTAGAGACCAAAAGGAGGCAAAACAATGACGTATTCAGATGCGCTTTTGCGCTATTCCATAGAAGACCTACAGGCAATGGCAAACCGGTGGGGTGTTGACCATTCAGCCGATGACAAGGAGGGTTTGGCCCGAAAATTGACGGAGTTCATTCCAAAGAGGTTGACGCTCTGGGCTTCATATACCCGTGAACGATATTTTGTGTATCTCAAAGCCATACTGGCCAATTCGGACCGCTTACCCGACGCACCAGAAGTCCTAGACGACTTGATCCACTGGGGCATGGTTTACATGGTCAAAACAGAAGAGGGAGACGCCCTGGTTGTACCTTCTGAGGTTGCAGAAGTCATGATCCCCTTGCTTGAAAACAGTGGGGCCTGGGACCAAACTCGACTCAATGAAGACATTATGGAGCTCACAGCTGGCCTTGTTATTCTTTATGGTGTTCTGCCCCTGGAAGCAGCAGAAAGTCTACTTCGAATGCAGTATCTGCCTTTTATCGAAATGGGCCACCTGGAAAAACTCCTGGCCACTGAGGAGGCTAAGGATGACTTCATTGGTCAAACCAAGGGTCTACTCCACGAAGTAGATATTCCCAATCCAGAAGATGTCATGAAAGAAGTTCTAGAGGCAGAAGGCCTGCCCTATGCCACTTTTGACGAGAAGCTGGTCCGCCTGGCTGGCCAACTGGGGGACATGCCCTTTGACCGCAAGGAGCAAGTGGAAGCCTCAGAACTCCTCCACAAGAAACTGGGCGGAGAACTGGAACAGGTAGAAATGGTTCTACAGATTTCCATGCACCGCTATAACATGAATACGCCTCTAGAGGAAGTGCTCGACCCCATACTGGACGGCTTGGATATTCAGTCGGAAGGGGAATACAAGCAGATTGCCAATGTCCTCGTGGACGCTTTGGGTGCTACACCAAACTGGAGCTTGAAGGGTCATCGGCCTTCTGAGATTTCCGACTGGTTGGACAAGCAGCCGGCTGTGGAGCATGGGCATAGGCATTAGAACGAAACTTAATTTGAAACTCAAAATAGCGCATCGCATTTGGTTGAAAGACTCAAATGCGGTGCATTTTTACGTGTTCAAGGTCCAATCATGATCAGATAATAGGGACTTGTTGATTTAATTACAAATAAATGGTAAACTATCAATTATTGAAAAGGAAAAAAATAACAGTGAGGTTAAGTAATGAAATCCAAAAGACGATTTAGAGTTTTTCTACAGCAATGTGTAGCAGTGTTTACAGTATGTTCTTTAGTTCTAGCAACTGCGATTGCCCTCAGTCCAGGTAGCTTTGCTGGAACATCATTTTCAGATGTCGAAGGCCACTGGGCCGAGGATGTCATTATGCGTATGACCCAACAAGGCGTGTTTTCTGGAAGAGGGGATGGGAAGTTTTATCCCAACGATCGTGTAACGGTAGGCGAGTTTATCACCATGGTAGTCAAACTACGCCAACTGCCCCTTAGGGATAGTGTTGCCGGTGAACATTGGTCTAGAAAATTTGTCGATGCGGCCATTGAAAGAAAATACGTTTTTGGATGGAATGATATCTGGGAGGTGCCAGACAAGCATATCCTGCGTGAGGAGGCCTTTCGGATTATTTATAATGCAATTATTGAGACAGAACCCAAGTACCAAAGAACCATAGCCACTGCTGTGGCTGTGGATTTTACGGATATAGATAAAACGTCTAATCAGAACTTAGACGGGACCTACGGGTGCATTGTAAAGGGGATTGTCAGTGGATATGAGCCCGACACGGGTACCGAAATTAGACCTCGCGGCTATCTGACTCGAGCGGAAGCAACAATCTTGTTGGAACGTCTACGGGATGCGAGTAAGCGAGCTGAGTATGTGCCCAATGACAGCTTACTAAAGTTTACAGGATCTGAGGGTACAACATTCTACACATCAGCTGACAAGGCTGAGTTTATTCAGGTTTCTAAGAAGCTGGTGGAAAGTGTGAATGAGGATGTGGAAGATCTGTATGACTATGTTTCTATTGGTCGGGATATGGGGCATTACATATCGGAGAGTAAGTCGTTTTTTGATGCTGTTCGGCGGCAGGAGGGAGGCGTGTTTACCAAAGAATTCGTATCCTTAAACATGAGTAATGAAAGAGATGGAACAACACTTTCAACAACACCTTATAGAATGCTTTTTGGGTTTATGAAGAATGATACAAGAGACAGAGTATTCTTTTATGAAACGTTAGAACGAATAGAACCAGTACTACAAATTATTTTTGAGGATGAAACTAATGATTTTATTGAACTTTGCGACGAGTGGTTGTCTTATTCGTTTTCATCGGCCAAATCAACTCAGACTGAAACCACCTTCAATCATAGAAAAGTTATAATAACGGGTCTTAGCGACGGCTTTGAAGTGAGCATTAGCTTTCAAGATACGTTAACATCTCCCCTTTCATCTAATGACTGAGGGAAGAATCTATTGACTGCGGGCCAGTCCAATCAAGTAGTTGAAGTATGCGTGAATGATACAAAAAGAGTTTTAAGAGTCATAAAACCCCTGTTCATACTAGATGTTAGAACGTCTTCTGAGTTCAACGCAGGCCATTTACCAGGAGCGGTTAACATACCATTAGATGAATTGAATGACCAGATTGACACGTTCAGCTCGTTCAAAGACAGCAGCGTTTTGGTTTACTGTCAATCAGGGAAAAGGTCTACATTGGCTATATCAGATTTGAAACAGGCAGGTTACAATACAATTTTCCACTTTGAGGATGGATATGAGTCATGGAAAAAAGAATTTGTGCAGTAAGATCACTAGTCATCATTCTATACATATTGGCTGTTGCTTTTCTTAATCCTAACTTTGGTGATACACAATCAAATGACACAAGTAAGTATCAAGGGTTGCAGGTGTACTATAATCCAGAGTACCTACCTTTTGGAACACCGAATCACATCATTGTGGAAGGTAAAAGGTTCTACTTCAATTCAGAGTTGTGGGTCGACAAAGCAATTGTAGTCTATGGGGACCCAGTCATTTTAAACCCTCGATCCACTGATTTTGCTTCAGATACAGGATCGAACTATTACCAAAGGAATGGAGTGACAGGTGAGTATCGCTATCATGGCTATGCCGCTTCAGGAACCATATTCACAAATAATGATTTTCCTGATGATTTTGTTTCAGGTAAATTGTCTGAAGAAAAACTCTGGATTCATGAACCTTGGATTACCAACCCAGACCAAGCGAGTGTATGGAATAGAGTAGCTTATGAAAGTACTTTACTAGGATCATTCGCAAAACAAAAAATAAAAGAATACCAACCCTTCAAAATCAAATACAGCACCTCAAAAACCGCCCAGCGGGATACAGATGGTTTCCTGCTTGCCCACGAACACTCCAACGTACTGTCGGCCTCCGACCTCCGCTTCCACGGAGAAGGCAAGATGTGGACAGAATACAATGGAAAACACTATTGGGACACAATCAGCTATAACGTTGCCCAGTCGAAACGAGAAACCGAACTAGTCTGTAACGTTCAAATCCTAAACAAGGATCAAATCAGCTTTGATCAAGATGGTAAAGCGACGATTGAGTTTATGATTCAAGGGACCATGAAGGATGCTGCAGTAGTCGGCAACGAAGTCCATGAGGCCATCTATTACCACCGGGAAGATGTTGAGTATTTCAAATTAAAGTATACAGCCGATGGAATGACGGACCAAATCATAACCATCAACCCACTAGCGGGGAATGGTATCACCCTCGATCCTTTGGGGATATCTTGGTCAACGAAGATTACCACTGAAATCGATGCCAATGCACTGGACGGTGCTTTCAATGTTACCGGATATGCATGGGTAGAGTACTTTGAAAGCAAAGTCTCAAATTCCTATTCTGATTCGGATCAAGCAGTCCTAAACGATGGATTGAAGTCCCATTACACAGTGGAAAACATTCAACTTACAGGGACAGAGACCCTATCTGTCGACAAGTTTGTATACAAGGACAAAAGTATTGGCAAGTGGACGGATATGAAGTTTTATGTGGGCCTTACTGAGGATACACTAGTTGAAGTGTACACATCGGCCAATGAGACCTTTAACGAATCAGAAATCAATAAGGCCATATCAGATTATGCAACACCGATATATGAGCGGTCAGTTAATCCTGTAGGCACCTTATATGCAACAAAACAGGTCCTCCGTGACGCTTCAGGTAATGTGTCTGAAAAAATCGTTTGGTTCTCCATTTCCCAAGGAATCGCCCAGGTCGTTGATTTGAATCTGGACCTGCCCAGTCAGGCCTTTGATATTGTCCCCTATGGGGCAAAGAACCATTCTGACACAGTCCACATGCAGGGTGGTTTAAAAGTGGACATTGATGGGGAAAGTGTGAATGCGGAAGACTTCTTTTCCCCTACTTGGGCGTTCGGTGCTTCTGACGTTGACAAGGTAGTCAAGGTTACTGTCAGGGCCACATCAACAGACAATGTGGAAGCCTACTGGGAACAGTGGGTGAGGGTTCTTTCTACCAAGCCTAGAGTCCAACTCCAAGGCGAGGGGACTACCAAGGAAAATCGTCTTGTAACCTTAACGAATGCCTCCCAGTCTGTAAATGATCCCATCCTCTGGGACGCCTATCCTATTACGAGCTACACATGGGAGTATATAACCTTGGAGGGAGACACATCCTCCTGGAACAGGATAGACCATGGAGACTCAAAAAGAGAAATCCAGATTGGGAAAGAGGGTTTCTACCGTGTTCGACTTATCGGAGAAAATGAACTTGGTAGAAAGTCAGATCCCTATGAATATGACATGTATATACTCAAGGATTATCAACCAGATGTGATCCTAAACATTTGGAACTCTGTTATGAGCAGAAACGAATCAATCCATTCAACCTATGCGCCTGCCTCCCTAGACGGCGACCTACTAGAGTCACAAGTCGCAAAACTAGTGTATGATTCCGATGAAGACGGCACATATGAAGAAGTCGTACGGACAGGAACTCCTGTTGACATACTAAACTACGTCCCAACAAGATTAGGTAGGTATCAAATTCATATCACAGTGAAGGAATCCTTCGGGGAAGAATACTTGCCCCAATTTGTTTCACCAGAGGACAGGCGAAGTAAGACCGTCATCAGAGACCTCTTCGTAGACAATTTACGCCCGATCGTGAAAATGGATGTAGACCTGACACCCACCTTAGAATCCGTGGATGTATATATCCTTACTGACCAGAACGTCAGCAGAGACATAAACAGTGCCATACGTGACAACCGGATCAACTACAACAATCAGCTTCGCACCTATGGGTTAGACGCAAATGTGCAACACCGTGACTTGTTTACCTATCACTATAGTCAACCCGTTTCGACAGCTCAAAATACTGGGAGGTCATATCCAGCAAACACACTCAATTACAGTAGCTCTGGCTACACAGGAACCCTGTCCAGATACAGCGTAGTGGACAATGGGTACAACGAAGATCAGGGCCGCTACCGGACAGAAAGAAGTTGTCGAACGGTGACAACCTATGAAAGAGTTTGTAACGGCAGACTGTGTGGTTGGTTCACCATGCCAGATGGCTTCACCTGGTGTACTTGGTGTGACGTACCATCTGGCACAAGAGAGGAGTGTACCACAAATAGGTACTGGGATTCTGACTGGGTTTGGATTTCCAATTACACTGGCTATTATCAGGGAACGGTCCACAAGTATGTTAAACAAGACTACAGGAATCCCTTTCGAACACAGGCAGATCGTTATGTCATTTATGTAGGGACGGAGTCGACCAGTCTGGCAGATTTTCAGGAAGTAGAAAAGAACAACGATTTTAAAACCATCTTAGTCGGCCCAGCTGCTTTGGCCCAACATTTCAGTGAGGTGGCCTTCCACTCTCAGAATTCTGATATTGCAAGTGCAATGGATGAAGTCATAGACTTTATAGCTGGCCAGTTTCCAGCACCGGCCATGTACCGCATGTTAAAAGGCGGACAAGTGGATATCCAAGAAGTTTATGCAGACGGCGAAGGTGACCCAATTGTGCCTTTAGGATGGCAGGTTGTTCAAGAAGAGGTTTTTGACAATCCTGAAGGTTTGATATCTGGTTCAAGAACTGAGTTCGGTACCAGGGCAAGTGACTGGCAAGCGAGCATAGATAATCCACTCCTCTTGAATCGAGTAGGTAAGTACACCTTGTACAGACAGTGGCGTGACGAAACAGGTCAAGCGAACTACAATAAGGAGTCCAATCTCAGTTCAGTTACCATAACAGTCCACAGAAAACCGGTTGCTGATTGCAGCTTGGATTGGAAATGGGAGGATGATCATTACAAAACAACTTGGGTAGACCAAAGCTACGATCCAGATTTCCAATATAGTCGTCCTGACAAAGGGGTTGTAGATCGCAAAATTCGCTACAGACAAACCGGAGGTAACTGGAAATATGCCATACCAGATCAATTATTGCCCGGGCAATATGAACTGGAGTACACAGTAAAAGACTTATATGGTATATGGTCAGACACCTACACCAGCACTTTTACCTTGGACAATGCGCCGCCTATTCAACTGGCCTTTGAAGTGAAAGCAACCAGGTCCAGCGACCAGATTACAGCCTTGGCTGCATCAGAGTCCATAACTTTGTATGATATGTGGACCCGCTATCCCTATGATCACACCGTACAAGCAATCTTGAAATCAGGTGCTTTGGAAGATGCGCTCTCACCGGAATGGTCTTCTGCAACCCCTAATCTGCGAACTGTGCAGGGCCAAGACTATTGGTGGCATGATCAATCCTTACATATTCCAGAAGCAACGGCAGATGGAACCTATATGGTGCGCCTTCTAGCTAAAGACAGTACTCGTGGACAAAGCATATCGAAAGACAGACCAATCATCATCCAGACCCCTATTAACTTAACAACAAGTATGGAGACCATGGTGATTGCAGGACAAAACAATGTAATCAGTGCAGAAACAAGTAAATATGTTTCAAGCTTGTCCGCTGACCTATTTACTGGAACACCATTTGAGCGACGCATTGATCTGGAGCAAGTATCAATGGACGAAACGACACCATCCGGATCAAAGCAGTGGTCACTTACAGAAACCATCGACAATGCAGTAACAGATGGCATATACACTTGCACCCTCACAGCGGTAACGCCCAGTGGAAAGAAAGAAACACTGGATGTGGATGTAACCGTACAACACCTCCAAGTTCAATCCGTTCATATTAGAGGTGCCTGGAACCACTGGAGAGGACAAACAGACCTCCTTGGCAAGAACTTAGAGAACAATCCAATGCGGTTTTTGTCACTGGAAGCTGTGACGGTTGAAGCAGAAGTCATTGGATTCCCAGAAAAGGTTGAAATGAGATTGACGCCAGAATTGGAGGCCATGACCTATACCAACAGTCAGGGTGACACCTACACCTATGAAGAACTAATTGGTCAAACTGTTCTCTTCCCAGTACAGCTCAAGAAGCAAGAAGACCTTTCCGCTGGCAGGAGCCGTTGGGTAGCAACATACATATTGCCCATGGCACCAGAAACCATGAGCTGGGAAGACCAAAGGCTCCGAAGCGCATATTGGCTTGAGGTTACTGCCCACAAGAGTGGCGGACAACATGGCTTGAGGCTCGAAGGCATTGAATTGACCGGGAACACCTCTCAACTCTTGTATTCACAACCGGAATAAAGTAAAACAGCCGATACCACAACTGGTGGTATCGGCTGTACATTTTTACGTTTCTTGCTTATGAAGAAAACGAAATGCTTAGTCCTGAAACTTAGGATATTCCTCTGTATAATATCTTTTCATAATCTTCCAAAAACACCAGCCCAACAGGCCGAATAGTAAGGCTTGTTTCCAAGGGTTATGCTTACGCTGATAATAGTTATGGATGGTAATGTTCTCCTTCCGGTGCACATGGAAGAATCCTGGAAAGAGAGTTGGGGAGTTGCCATTATTGCTACCAATTTGAACGGCGGGCGCTCTTCTTGGCTTTTTCTTTTTGGGGTGATCCTTTAAAAACACAAAATCACGTCCTTTCCGATTTTTTTACGCTTATACAACACTTCTCTTTGAAGAAAGCAAAATCCTTTACCGATACGTTATAATAGAATAAAGATTGTGAAAGCACGAGGTGATCCCTTGAATTACAAACATAAAATCGGTTCAGTCCTTCTAGTGGGTGTCCTATTCATTGCGTCTATACCCACTTTTGCCGCCCCATCCACATGGGCAAGAGAAGGCTACTTTCAAATGCAAAATGAGCAACTATCCAGTGAAGAACTCCTGACCCCGACCAAGCTACAGCAAAACATCACCCGGGAGGAGTTTGCTGAACTGGCAGTACGGACCTATGCCAAGGGCAAAAAAGTGTCCACTGACGTCTTGTCCATAGCCCCAGTGTTTGACGACACTGACAACCCCTTTGTAGCCAAGGCCTACCATGTGGGCATTGTCAGCGGTGTGGGGGAAGGCAAGTTTGCACCTACCAATAATGTAACCCGACAAGAAATGGCTGTCATGTTGGCCAAGGAACTGAATAAATTAGGGGTCAATACTTTCAGTGGAACCCCTCTCCAGTTTAAGGACCAAAACCAGATTGCCTCTTGGGCCCAGGACGCCGTTCGATTCTGTGTAAGTCAAGGAATCCTCAGTGGGATCGGGGACAACAACTTTGGCCCTACAAACAATGCCACAAGAGAACAGGCCCTAGTCATGATGAGCAACACCGCTCAAAAGTACGGATGGACAACAGCCTATACCTCCTATAGCGACGTAACCAAAACCAATACAGGCGGCCTATCCGTTCCTTATCGAACAGAGACCCAGCTGACTATCTACGCACCTTCGTCGTCCAGTGCGGCCCTACGCATGGAGTCCAGTGGCCTGGTTTCCCTAGGACAAGTCCTAGACATGAAGACCCAACACCGCCACTTGGTGGGGGTTGTGGAAAATGACCCTGCCTTTGCCTTCACAGCAGTCAAGGCCTTCCACGATCAACTACAAACCCTATGGGATGCGACCCAGAGAAAATACACCTTGGACGCTGACATTTACATCACTTCCACCGGTGTCGTCCGGTCCAGTCAACCCAGTAGTGGGGCCTACCTCCATCTGTCTGGGACCAGCAAATTACAGGTCGATATCCACCACTAAAAATCCTCGACTTGTGATCAGGCCCTTTTAAGCAAAACGGTGGTGTAGGCTTAGGGCACTTGCAAGCAAGAATACTGAAATCAAGAATATGAAAGATGCGGTTCAACGCATGACACAAACACCAGACAGCCGTCTGGATGGAGGTCTTGCGTGAAACCGCATCTTTTTTGTGTTTTTGAGATCCATGGGCAGATAGAATTAATTTGACACATGCTGTGACATTTTATATGATCAATTTACACACAGTGTGACATTTTATCCGGATAAGGAGATCCTATGGGCAAAAAAGAACAAACTAGGGCACTCATTGTTGAAACAGCACAGGAGGTTTTCCTGACCAAGGGCCTCTTCCAGACGGTGATGGACGACATTGCCAAGGCAGCTGATATCACGAGGAGGACCCTCTATCGACATTTTGAAACCAAAGAGGACATTGCCTTTGAGGTGGCCATAGCCCTGCTAACGGATTGGAACCAGACCCAGGAAACCTTTGCCAGGGAAGCAAGGGGGACCGGTCTTGACCAAGTGATTGGCTTTTTAATGGCCTCCATTGACCATATGGAAGACAAAAGAGACATACTGGCCTACCTAGGGGCCTTTGATTTTTACTTCCAGGACAGTCAGACCGCAATGCCGACAAAGGAAAACTTGGACCGATTTAACAAGGTGATTTTGGTATCGGATCAGTTGATGAAAGCCATGTTGGACCAGGGGATCCGTGACGGGTCTATTAAGGAGACCACTGACGTTGCCCTTATGGTACCAACTATGTCCCATGTCCTTTGGAGTTTTGGTCAGCGGATTGCTATTCGTGCAGACCATATTCAGGAGGAGTCTGGGATTCCAGCTGTTGACCTGATCCGTCAGCAAGTATTGCTGTACAAACAAGTACTGGAGGCATAAATGAAACTTCAGTTGCCGTCAAAGCTCCTGCTAGGAAGCGCTACAGCAGCAACGCAAATAGAGGGTGGTGACCGGAATTCCAACTGGTTCCACTGGTCTGAAAAGGGCATGATTGCCCGGGGTGAAAGTTCCATTGTAGCCGCGGACCACTACAACCGATATGAAGAGGACATAGCTATCATGCAATCCCTTAACCAGGAAATCTACCGGATGAGTATTGAGTGGAGCCGGATTGAACCCCGAAGAGGCCAGTGGTCCCAAGAGGGGATTGACCACTATCGTCATGAACTGGCCCTGCTCAAGGAAGCGGGAATTGCCCCCCTAGTAACCCTCCACCATTTCTCCCACCCCCAGTGGTTTGAGGACATGGGAGCCTGGACAGCAAAAGAGTCCGTTGATCTTTTTGTCCGCTTTACCAAGAAGGTGGTGGCGGAAATGGGGGACTTAATAGACGAGTATTGTACCATCAATGAACCCAATGTCTTCCTCAATGACACCTATATGGACGGCAAATATCCCCCAGGGAAAAAGGACGATATTGCCTCCTATTTCAAGGCTGCCAAGAATTTGATCCTGGCCCACTTGGAGGCTTACGAGACCATTCACTGCATGAGAAATAGCAAGGGATACACCAGCACCCGGGTGGGCATAGCCCACCACTTGGCCTACTTTGAGTCTAGGACCACCAAACCACTCAATCGGCTGAGTAAAAAGCTCATGGACTACTCCTTCCACAAGCTCTTTTTCTTAGGCATGGTGGAAGGCAAATTGTCTTTTCCCATTGGTAGTGGTTATCCCCTGAGTGAGGGCAGGTATTGTGACTTTATTGGCGTCAATTATTATTCTCGCCACCTGATCCATTCCAGCAAGAATCCGGCCATGCTATTTGGCCAAGTCAAGGTTGAGGCTGGTTTGCCGGACCATAAGGTCAATGATTTGGGGTGGGAAATCTACCCCGAGGGCCTATTCAAGGTCATAAAAGAAGTCTATGACACCTATCAGATTCCCATCTATATCACAGAAAACGGGATTCCGGACGCCAAGGACCAGAAGCGGGCTAAGTTTATTTATGATCACCTGGTCCAGGTGTGCAAGTTGGTTGAGTCTGGGGTGGACGTCCAGCGGTACTACCACTGGTCCCTACTGGACAATATGGAGTGGGATGATGGCTATGGGCCACGCTTTGGCTTGGTTGAGGTCAACTATGAAACCCTGGAACGGACCATCCGGCCCAGTGGGCATTTTTACGGAGACATATGCAAGACCAAGGCCGTGTCTCAAGAGGCCTTTGACCGGTATGTGAAGACTACAGGGAATGAAAGTGATAAGGGGCAGGGAAGGGAAGAGGTCTAGCCATGGAAAAGCTTTCGCGAATGACCAAGATCGGATATGGACTGGGAGACCTGGCCAGTAATCTAGTCTTTCAGTTGACCATTATCTATTTGCTCTACTTCTATACAGACGTCCTTGGAATAACAGCCCTGGCAGCGGGTTTCATTTTCCTCATTGCCCGCCTATGGGACGCTGTCAACGACCCCATCATGGGCCTCCTCATGGACAAGACCAAGTCCAGGCACGGCAAGGCCCGGGTCTACTTACTTTATGGGTCACTCCCCTTGGCCCTGGCAACAGTAGCCATGTTTTCAACCCCTGACCTGGGACCAGAAGGAAAGGTCCTCTTTGCCGGAGTCACCTATATCATTTGGGGCATGCTCTTTACCATGGTCAACATTCCCTATTCTTCTTTGACTGCTTCCTTAACAGACAGCCCCCAGGAGCGGACGGCCCTGTCCAGTGTACGGATGATCTTTATGCTGATAGGTGTAATTACCGTTTCTGTTGTTACAGAACCCTTGGTTTCGGCCTTCGAGACCCCGGCCCTGGGCTACTTCAATGTGGCCCT
>CAYFHQ010000003.1:0-97086 GCA_964342805.1 uncultured Peptostreptococcaceae bacterium
ACCCCAGTAACGCTGGCGGGAGAATACCCAGTCCCGTAGTTTATAGTTGACCTTCTTCGCACCACGACCATGCTCCTCTAGCCAGTCAATGATCTTTGCCTTGGCTTCAGGCACAGCTAGGCCGTTAATGACTTCAGAATTCACTAGGACACCATTTTGGTTGTCTGTAAAGGCTTCTTCCTCCACATTGCCGCCGGACACAACCTCAATAATGGGTAGGTCGTACTCTTTGGCAAACTCCCAGTCTCTTGTGTCATGGCCCGGTACCGCCATAATAGCACCCGTACCGTAGGTCATCATGACATAATCAGAAATAAAGATCGGAATGTTCTTTTCAGTTGCAGGGTTAATGGCTTCAAGACCCTCAATACGAACGCCTGTCTTGTCCTTAGTCAAGTTAGCCCGCTCAAACTCAGATTTTTTCTTGGCTTCGTCACGGTAGGCATGAATGGCGTCCATGTTCTTCACACGGTCAGCAAACTGCTCGATCAGTGGGTGCTCTGGAGCAATTACCATGTAGGAGGACCCGTAAATTGTGTCTGGACGCGTGGTGTATACACGTAGTTTTTCGTCTGTGTCTGCAATGGCAAAGTCGATTTCTGCCCCTTCAGACCGACCAATCCAGTTGGTCTGCTGGAGTTTAACCCGCTCAATGTAGTCTACTAGACCCAGGTCGTCAATTAGGCGCTGGGCGTACTCTGTAATCTTAAGCATCCACTGGCTACGTACACGGGAGACAACTTCTGAGCCACAACGCTCGCATGCTCCGCCCACAACCTCTTCATTGGCCAGGCCAACCTTACAACAGGTGCACCAGTTGATTGGTATTTCAGTTTTGTAAGCAAGGTCCTTCTTAAATAGCTGAAGGAAAATCCACTGGGTCCAGCGGAAGTACTCTGGATCAGTTGTGTTGATTTCACGGCTCCAGTCGAAGGAAATCCCAAGCATTTGTAGCTGACGCTTGAAGTTGGCTACGTTTTTCTTGGTCACTTCCACTGGGTGGATCTTGTGCTTGATCGCGAAGTTTTCTGTAGGAAGACCAAATGCGTCCCAACCGATTGGGTACAGTACGTTATAACCTTCCAGTCGTCGCTTTCTAGCCACCACGTCCAGGGCTGTGTAGGATCTTGGGTGACCTACATGAAGGCCATTGCCCGACGGGTATGGGAACTCTACTAGGGCGTAGTACTTTTCCTTACTGAAGTCATTTTCAGCATGGAATGCACCAGTCTCTTCCCACTTTTGCTGCCACTTGGCTTCAAAGTCCTTTGGATTGTACTTGTTCATTGCTTCCTCTCCTCTCCGGTGACCCGCACCGGTCCAATAAAAAAGAGCCTACGTCTTATTGTAAAGACGAAGGCTCGCGTTACCACTCTACTTGACGGCTTGGCCGTCCACTTGTGTGCACTGTAACGGGCGCACCCGTGATTGCTAGTAAGATTTCTCCGTTCACGCTCAAGACTCCCGGACGAGTTCAGCCGTGTCGCTACGTCTTCACACCCACCAGACGCTCTCTTTCAGTCGACTACCTGCCTACTACTTCCGTTCCCAGTCTCTATTCTTATGTGCGTATTGTAGCACATGGGCCCGGGAAGTTCAAGGAATTGGTTTTCCTTTCCATGGTTTTCCCAAAAACCACGGGGTAAATAAGTGACAAGACAGGAGGACGCCATGAGACTTTGCCTATCCATATTTTTAATTGCCATGCTTTTCATAGGGTGTAGCGTGCCCAATGCAAGCCCCCTTGAAGATGCGCCCGCAAGAGAGGACCTTGCTGACAAGGAACTTTCCCGCACCACTTTGTCACTCACCGACGGGGAAAAGTCCGCCATCGATGCCCTCCGCGCTCAAGGGCCACTCAAAGTTGCCATGCGCAAGGTCAGTACAGTATATGAGGAACGGAACGGCGAAATCATAGGCTACAACTATCATTTAATTCAGGAGTTTGCCAACATGATGGACTTGGACTTGGACATTACCTTTGTGGACTCGGTGACCGATTTTTATGCCGTAGACGGTGCCATCCCCTCCCAAGTCATGACCCAGGAGACCTATGCCTACTCCCCAGATCTCATGGACCAAGTCCATGTCTATGCAGACACCATCACCCTCTTGCCCTGGCGGGAAGAGGCCTCCCTCATGATCCCCGTTGTCCCCATTCAAGAACTCCTGATCGTCCGACTGGGATGTGAAGTGTCTGAGCTCCACGAGCTGGAAGGCAAGACTTTAGCCATTCAGCCGGACTCCTCCTACGCCTTTACCATGGCCCAGGTGTCAGAAACTAAAAAAGTCACCTTTAACACCTTTGAAGTAACCACCATACCAGAAACCATATTGGCTGTCAGCCAGGGAGATGCGGACTTTACCATCCACGACAGCAACCGGGCCTTTATTGAAATTGAGAACAGCGACAAGATTCAGATGGGCATTCCCGTTGCTGAAATCAAACAAGTGGGTTGGGCAGTCAACAAGGACCACCCAGACCTCTATAGGGTCCTCATGCGGTTCATTGAACAGACCAAACTAGACGGTCGTTTCGAAGCCTACTGGAGCAAGGACTATAGTATAACCTTTACGGATTACTTTCAGTTTTTGAGTGATGGGGCTGTGAAATAATATGACGAATAAGGCCCCTCCCCTGTACACTTCAATAGTGTACAGGAAAGGGGCCTTTCCTAGGTCGAAATTTGATGGTTCCTTTTTGTTGGTTATTTCAAGTTGGCAAACTCAACGGCAATCTTTGTACCCACTCGGGCATTGTTGAATACCAATTCAATATTGGAGTTGAGACTATCTCCACCAGTGATTTCCTTCACTTTTGCCAGAAGGAATGGTGTAGACTCCTTACCCTTGATCCCCTGCTCTTCTGCTTCTTTCAAAGCTGTTTCAATGGCATTGGTGATCTTGTCATAGTCCATTTCATGTTCCGTAGGAATTGGGTTGCCGATAACAATGCCACCCTTAAGGCCCATGTCCCACTTTGCCTTCATTGCTTTTGCTACTTCCTCAGGTTGGTCTACCTTGTAATCAACGCCGAAGCCAGATTTTTGTGTATAGAAGGCAGGGAACTCTTCTGTTCCGAAGCCAACAACTGGCACACCATTCGTTTCCAGGTATTCCAGCGTCAGTCCGATGTCTAGAATGGACTTGGCACCGGCACAGATGACCGCAACGTCGGTATTGGCCAGTTCTTGAAGGTCAGCAGAAATATCGAATGTTTCCTCAGCACCCCGGTGTACACCTCCGATACCACCCGTTACAAAGGTTTTGATCCCAGCCATGGCTGCAATGATCATAGTGGACGCCACTGTTGTCGCCCCATCAATCCCTTTGGCAACGATAAAGGGCAGGTCCCGACGGGAGGCCTTTTTAATGGCTAATCCTGTTTTACCGAAGTACTCCAGTTCTTCAGGAGAAAGTCCTGCTTTCAGTCTGCCACCGATAATGGCAATGGTAGCTGGGACAGCCCCATTTTCTCGGACAATTTCCTCCACCTTGCGAGCTGTTTCCACGTTTTGTGGGTAAGGCATACCATGGGAAATGATCGTTGACTCCAGGGCCACAACTGGCTTGCCCGCATTCAGAGCCTCTTGCACCTCTGGTGCGATATCTAAATAGTTTTGTAGATTCATTATGCTTATTCCTCCTTCATATAGTTCAAAACCCTGGCCTGAGAGAGTTCAGGGTTAATGGTTTCCTCACTTTGAACAGCGAGCGCTGAAGCACTGGCTGCAAAGGCTATGGCCGTTTCCGTTTCAAAGCCTTCCATGAAGCCGTAGACGAGGCCTGCCATAAAGGCGTCTCCCGCACCGGTGGCGTTGACCATTTCCACTTGGGTGGGATGGTAGACACCGGTCTCAACACCGTCTCCCCATACAATCCCTTGGGTTCCAAGGCTGATATAGGTCCGTTTGACGCCAAGTTCCTGGAAGCGTTGCAAGGCGATCTTGGCATCCTCAACAGTATTGACCTTGACGCCGGTCATTTGCTCAGCTTCAATCCGGTTGGGTTTCAGGGTATGAATGTGGCCGAGGAGTCCTTTGATCTTTTCAGATTTGGCAGCACTCACTGTGTCCACAAAAAAGGCCGTGTTTGGAAAGTTGCTCATGAGGTATTCGAGGACAGCCCTAGACAAGTTGGTGTCCAATACCACAACAGTGGCTCCTGCAATGAGTTTTCCATATTTACTAAGATAGTCCACAGAGATCTGGTCGGTTATGTCCATGTCAGACATGGCTAGCTTCATATCCCCCGCGTCATCCAAGATACTCATATAAATGGATGTGCTGTAGTGGTCCAAGACCAGGGCCTTGGACAAGTCCAGATCCACCATACGGGCTTCTTCTAATATTTTCTTTCCATAGACGTCGTTGCCAATGGCTGTCAGCATTTTTGTTGTGATTCCCAGACGAGACAGGTTTTCAGCAATGTTTCTGCCGACACCGCCCATACTCATTTTAATTTTGCCCGGGTTGGAATCCTCCATGTTGAGGACCTGCGAGGGAAAGCCGATGATATCCACGTTAGCACCACCAATGACCAAGGCATAGGCTCCTTCTTTCAAAATATAGCCCTTGCCCAGGATCATGCCCTTTCGGGACAGGTTCAAAATATGAACAGCAACACTGGACCGCTGGATACCCAACTGGTCAGCAATCTCTTGCTGTGTAATCATGGGGTTTTCTCGAATGAGATCATAAATTTCTTTTTCGCGATTTGTCATACATTCACCTACTTTGTTTTTAAGCACATGTTTATAATACAGCATTGTGTTTATTTCGTCAACACTTTGTCTATTACACTTGCGTAATGTATACCAAAAATCCATACGGACAAGTTGCCATACGCAAAAAGAAGCGCCCTTGGACCTTGGTCCTCGGTAACGCTTCTGATCTTTACAGGATGTCTATTCACTTGCTTTTGCCGGCTTTGACTAACAGTCTATCCCCTCTCGGGACAAGACTCCCTGGGTGTAATAGTGTTTCACTTCCCTCATTTCAGTCACTAGGTCTGCACCCTCTATCCAAAGGGAAGGGGCTTGTCTTCCTGTTAGAATAACCTCTGTGTGGGCTGCCTTGCCCTCCACAGCCTTCCAAACGGCCTCAGGTGTGAGAAACTTCAGGTAGACCGCTATGGCAACCTCGTCTAAGACCACCAGGTCATAGTCACCGGACGACATTCGGTCTGCTATGTGTGCTAAACCCGCCACTGCCATATCTGCGTCCTCTTGGTCTGGATCTCTGAATATTGTGCAGTCCTTGCCATACTGGACAATCTCAACCTGATCGAAGTGGTTTTCTATTTTTGTTTCGCTATACTTCATGGCTTTAACGAACTGGCCCACAAAGACCTTGCGACCGGCCATGATGGACCGGAGGACAACACCAAACGCAGCTGTTGATTTTCCCTTCCCATCACCAGTATAGACGTGGATATAGCCCTTTGACTGGTCTTGTTCCACTGGATCAATCTTTTCCATGCACGCCTCTTTCTGTGCAGTATCTCTGCTCAATAGTACCTCGTATTCAGAATCGTACCTCGTACCATAATTGTACCTCGTGCCAGAATAGCACCTCGAGCCAGTTAGAATACTTCTAACGTTATCAACTAAAGTTTGTTCCTCATGTCATTGAGGATATAGAAGCCCTGGTCATTGGCCAATTTTTTCAAGTCATAAACAATGTCTAGCTCTGTTAACTGGCGAAGGATACCACCCGCTTCAGTGATAATTACTTCCATGGCTGCCGTGTCCCAAATCATGGTCCGGCCACAATTATAGTAGACTTCGTAGTCCCCTTTTGCAATCCGGCACCCCTTGAGGCTACTCCCCATGGCGGTTACGGTTTCAATCCGGTCCAAATTCCGGTCCACATAGTCCTGACAGCGCTTGGATTGGTGGCTACGGGACTGGAGGACCCGAAGCTGGTCTACCCGATCCGAAACCCATATTTGCTCTGGTTCCTGGTTGCCAAGCTGCAAATAAGCCCCATGGCCATCCACAGCAAAGTACATTTCATCAAAAACCGGGGCATACACCACGCCTAAAACAATAATTTTTTCGTAGGTCAAGGCGATATTCACAGTGAACTCGTCATTCTTTTTGATAAACTCCTTGGTGCCATCTACAGGGTCAACAATCCAACACCAGGAATGTTCGTTGGCTTGGAAGTCGTCAACGGTCTCCTCCGTAAGGATTGGGTAGCTTGGGAAGGCTGATGACAAAATATCGATAATCTTTCCATCGGCCCGTAAGTCAGCTTCCGTCAGCGGAGACTTGTCCGACTTGTAATCCACTTGAAAGTCCCGTTGGTAAACGTCCATGATTTCTTTTCCGGCTTCCCGTGCAGCCTCTAAGGCCGCCTGGAGTTCTGCTTGCAACTTTTTCATCTGATTCATATTGTCCGCCTAGGTCATCTCAATCTTGGTTGTTGTTCCTTTTACCCCCGCTATGGCTGGTTCCACCACCAGCTGGATGGGGACTCTATTCTTTAGTTCTTCAACATGGGTGATAATCCCTACTGCCATTTGCTCATTCCATAACTTTTCAAGGGAAGACATGACAATATCAAGTAGGCCATGGTCTAGGGTACCAAAACCTTCATCCAGGAAGAAGAATTCCAAGGTAGATTTACCCTTTAGCTGGATTTGACTGGACAGGGCCAAGGACAAGCTTAGGGCCGCCAAGAAGGTTTCTCCCCCAGATAGGGTGTTGGTGTCCCGTCTTACCCCACCACTGTAGTGGTCACATATAATGAAATTACCCTTGTCATCCAACTCTAAACTATAGCGGTGGCTGGTGATGTCCATGAGGCGGTCTGACGCCTCTAGGGCTATGTATCGCAAGTGCCGCATGGCAACAAACTCCACAAAGCGGTTGCCCTTAATGAGCTTGAGAATCTGGTCCAAAACTGCCCGCACCGAACGAACTTGAGACAGGCGCTCCAAAATGGATGACAGGGTCTTAAGGTCTTCACGCTTTTGCTTCACTTGCTCAATCAGGGTTGCCACCCTTTGATGGAGCTCCCTGTAGGCCTTTTCCGCCTGGCTGCTTTCCTCTTTGACTTGACTCAGTTGGTCTGCCGTCACTCGACGGCTACCCAGTTTTTCACTCAAATCCTTTTCCCGAGACTTAAAAATGGCCATTTGCTGCTTGTGGTGTTGGATCGCCTCTGCCATTTCCTTCTGCTTTTCTGGAGATAGGACATGGGCTTCCACCGCCTGACGATTGTCAAAGGTAGACTCCTTTAAGGCGGAAAGTAGATCCTCCTCTACCAGAGCCAGGGCCCCTTGGTCCTTGACCAACTGTCCACGAACAGTGGCCAGTCGGGTCACCAGGTCTTGGTAGGACTTTTCTGTGGTTTTAGACACTTCTTCCAAGGCTTCATGGGCCTGGGTCCAATCGACCTTCCTCTGGCTCCAAATGGATTGGGCCTGGTACAGGGTGTTTTCTCCAAGAAGATCAACCAGCTTGTTTTGCAGGTCATCCAACTGGACTCTGATCTGTTCTCCATCCCTCTTAATGTCAGAAAGGAGTCGGTTGCCAGCTTCGACCTTAGGTCGCAGGACCTCCAAGTCCTCTTTGAGCGCCCTCGCTTGTTTCTGTAAAACCTTCTGCTGTTTCCGATTATTCACCAGGGCTTCTTCCAGCTTCTCAGCTTGAATCAAACGTTCACTAAAGCTTTGATGAGACTCTTCCTCAAGGGCAGTTCCTTGTCTAAGGACAAGGAGTTTTTCCTGGCAGACTTGGCCTTCAGCTCTAAACTCCTCCACTTGCTTTTTTCTGTGATCCAAGGTAGTTTCTGTGTTACTTAACAAGATGGTCTGAGCTTGTAGGTCCTTTTCCAATCGGTCAAGAAGTCCTTCTTCCCTCCAGTTCATACGCTGGCCATGGTGGGCTCTCAAGTTGGCTAAAGCCTCACGGTCAAGGGGATCTGAAGCTACCAATAGCTCCTTGATCTGGCCTCGTCGAACTTCTAACTGATCTAGACCCAGCTTGAGTTTTTCAATAGCTATACGTGCCGCCTGCATGTCTTCTTCCAGGCTGAGGCCTAAGACTGTGTCCACTTGCTCAACTGGCCTGGCTTGGTAGACATGGGGATGGTCCTCACTCCCACACAGGGGGCAGGGCGTTTGGTCCAGGAGGTGGAGGCTCAAGTCTTGAAGTATGGTGTCCCGCAAGTTGTCCTCTCTAGCCTTAGCCCACTCCTGGTATTGGTTTTCAGATTTGGCCAAGTGGACCCTTGTTTGCTCCAGCCTCTCCTGACCCTGGACCACTTCTTTGTCCAGGTCCCCCAGTTCCTTTTCCAGTTGCTCAATCTCATGGTTGAGGATTTCCAAGCGAACCCATTTCCCCTGGTCCCTCTGCCGCTTTAAGTTGGCCGCCACTTGTTTATGTTTGTCAGCCACTTCTTGAATGGCCGTGAATGCCTCTTTCTCCTTTTCCCTTAGACGCTTATGTTCTTGTTCCAGTTGAGCGCCTGCTTGCAGGTCCTTTAGACTACTGGTTTCCTGAGTATGAGCTGTTTCCCAGGACTCAAGGGCAATCATTTCCTCCTGCAGTTTGCCTTCCTGGTCAACTAGGGTCTTCAGTTGCTCGCTATGGGCCTTGACACTGATTTTTTCCCGTTTGTAGTCATCCAATAGCTTGAGCCGTTTTTCTTGCAGGCCATCAGCTTTTTCAGACGCTTCTTTTGCCTGCTTCAAAAGGAGATCTTCCTTAACCAGCCAGGCCTGCTGCTGGGACCATTGGTCTTGGTGGTCAAGCCATTGTTTCTGGATTCTTGACCGGGTTTGGGCTTGAGTACTTTCTTGCTTTTCAAGGTCTTTAACGGATGTAGTGGTCTTTACCAAAGACTGCTCTGTACTTTGAAGTTGTCTCAAGATAGGAACAATTTTTTGGGCCTCTCTGGCCATATGTAGGTTCTTTTCCTCGGCCTCAATGGCCTCAGATTGACCTTCAAGAATCTTTCGTTCACGACTGGCTTGGTCAAAAGCCTGGGTCCATTGAAACTCTTGCTCCAGTGTTTGGGTCTTTTTTGTGAGATCCCGCCACAGGCCTTCACTTTTTTCCAAGGTGGCTTTTTGGCCTTCCAGAAGGGTTTCTTGCTCTTTTAATGTTTCAGGCGTTACGTCGGCATACCGCTCTAACTCTCCAGTGGCCAGGTGCTCCATTTTTTCCAGACGGCGGTCAGATTTACGCACCTTGTCCGTCAGCGCACCCCCGTATTCCCGCAGGTTTAGAATTCTTTCCAGCATGTCCCGACGTTCCTTGCCACCCAGGGTGAGAAAGTCGCTAAACTTACCTTGGGGTAAGACGACAGACCGGGTAAAATCAGCAGCCGTCAGGCCCAAAAGGTCAACGATCCTTTCATTGACCTCCCGGGTTTTGTCCAGGAGTTCCAGTCCATTTCCACCTTGATCAAAGGACTGGAAGCGAACATAATCCGTCGTAATCCCTTCCCCCTTGCGCTTAATAGATCGCTCAATAATAAAGCGCTGACGACCCTCTTCCCCATTCAACTCAAACTCAAAACGGATATAGGCCTTGTCTACAGCTGTGTTAATGAACTCTTTTGTACTCCTAGCGATCCCCTCATAGCCATAAAGGGCAATGGTCATCCCGTCTAGTAGGGTGGACTTGCCACAGCCCGTAGGACCAAAGATCCCAAACAGCCCCCTGGAGGACAGGGTGGCAAAATCAATGGTCTGTTCCTCGATATAGCTGTTCAAGCCACTCAGCGTCAGTTTGATCGGCTTCATCTTGTCCCTCCTCTCCAACGAGCATATTGAAGATGTTGGCCACCTGGTCAGTAGGCGCAACACCATTTTCCTTCTTGAAAAAACCTGTAAAGAGCTCTGCCATGGTCATTTCGTCAATTTTATGGTCCTGGATAAGGGCAGGATCACCGTCACTTTGGAGGATGGGCTGAATGCCCAGTAGGTCTTTTTTAGCCCGCTTAATGGCCCGAATGTCCTCCTGGTCCAAGACCTTGTCTGTATGGATCTCTAAATACACCCAGGTTGGGCGGTCATGGTTCTCTTCACACCGGTCAATGGCCTCCTGAACGGAATGACATGTCCAGGTTTCAATGGGCTTGTAGTTGGTCAGATAGACGTCTCGAACAAGCGCATCGGCCCCCGCTTCTAGGTCTACAATTTTTACGACTTTGGCATAACCAACTTCACTCCGACTATATTGCAGGGGGGAGCCCGCGTAGTAGGCCTTTTCGTTGCCCCTTACCTGCTGGGCCCTATGTAGGTGGCCCAAGGCTATGTATTGGGACCTTTCTGGAAAGGCGTTGGCATTAACCACCAAGCCCCCTCCGATTTGAATGGGGCGCTCCGAGTCCGTAGTTTCTCCACCCATGGTGAAGAGGTGGGACATGGCGATATTGATTGTGTCCTCCTTGAAATGGACGGCCATTTGTGAGAAACGTTCTTGCACTTTTTCTGAGTAGGACCGCTGGAGGTCTGCCTCGTCCAAGGACTCACTAAGGACTTGGTTGAGTCGCTTTTCACTGGGATAGGGCAAAAGGTTGAAGACCACTTTTTGGCCCTGGATGTCCAGAGTAACTGCCCCCTGGCCATGGACTTGCAGATGATGTTGGCCAAATGGCCCAGAGGGTACCATAAAGTCTGGCATGCCCATGAGGAGGACCCCATGGTCTTGGGCCAAGTGGGCTGCCGCCTGGAGCCGGTCTGGATGGTCATGATTGCCTGCGATAACGATTACAGGCCGCCTTCCTCCGTCTGCCAGGGCTTTTACGCCTTGGTAAAACAAGGTTTCCGCCCGGCTTGGCGGGTTCATTGTGTCATATATATCCCCGGCGATCAGGACCAAGTCTACGCTTTCGCGGTTTACAATGTCCACCATTTCACCGATCATTTGCTCTTGTTCGTCTAGTCGACTGTAGCCCTCCAGGTATTTGCCTAGGTGCCAGTCCGATGTATGGAGTATTCTCATACGGCCTCCGTTTCCTAATCTCTGTCAATAGTATACCAAAAGCAGGTGGGACGTGACCATGGATCACTCCCACCTGCTTCTCATTTTTAGGGCTATTTGAGATATTGTTGTATATCCGTTTTGGGTATGGCGAACTGGACTGCATTTTTCTTGTAGACCCCAGCTGGAAAAATCAGTTCCAGGTGGTCTTCCCTTAACATATAGGGGGTTTCAGTGGTGACCACTGGGTAGGTCTCCACCTCTTTTTCCTGCTCGTCCAGTTGTTGTTGCAAGACGCGGTTCAAGGCCGCCAAGTAAATATGAGAATCTGTGCGAAACTGGTCGTCTAGTGTTAAGGTCGACCCCGTTGCCAGATCAAAGGTGGCTGCAGTTCGGTCACTATAGGACAACTGGGGAACGGACTTGTTGATCACATGGGCATGGACCACAATGGTGAGCTTGTCCTTGTCCACCGTTTGTACGTCATAGGTGATCCTAGACCGGTACACATCCTCATCCAAGCCCTCAAGGGCCCGCTTCATTCGGCCAATCATCAAGAAGATCTGGTTGTTCATCCGGTCTTGTACAATGGTGTTTTCCATTAGGGTGAACTGGGGGTAGCGGATTTCTTTACGACTCCCTAGACCTTCTTCCACCTCGTCCAGCCTCATGGTCCGGTGGCTAAAAACCAAGGGGTAGAGCCTTACAAAGGCGTCTTTGGTGGTGGTGTACTTTGAATTGGTGCGGTCGATTTCGGTTTCGAAGGCTTCCACCCGCTTTGCAAAGGCTGTCCCAGCATAATGTTGCTGAATGGCAGCATAGGAGGCACGAACATCAGCAAGTAGATTACCAGTGACACCGTCAAAGGTGTTTAATTCTGTATCCCCAAGCATGTAGCGCTGTACCATCCCCTCATAGGATAGTCTGACTTCATCATTCCGGGGGAAATTGGGATAATCATCCAAGAATCGTTCATATGCTGCAATCTGGTCTGCAAGACCACTTCTACCACTCAAAGAGTAAACTTTAGATGGTTCAAGGCTTGTGTCACTGATCAAGCGAATGTAGGCTAGGGTATCCTCACTAATCTCGTTTCCATATTGACGGATAAACTCGTCTGCATTGGGCACAACCACATAATAAGACTCAAGCTCAACAATCTTTGCCCCATTGAATACAAGTTGCTGTGCACGCTTCAAAAACTCAACATCTCGGATGTTTGAAAAGCGGTTGGTGTCAAAGGAAAAGCGAAATTCGCTCCGGCTCAAGGCTTGTAGGTCAGGGTCTAGCAAGTCATCTGTTTGGTCAGAAGCATAGGCCATGACTTGATCAAAAGTAGTCAAGACCATACTATTGGCACTTTCCAAGGGAGAAGCTAGCAAGTTCTCATTTAAGAAGGCCATCAAGTCTTTGGGTAAAGGCTCCTGGTCCAACAAGTCATGAAAGGCCGCTTCCACATCAAACTCCGGTTGGGGAGGTGTATTCTCTTGTGTTGTTTCTACTTCCTCTTCTACCGCTTGGTCGGGCCTTGGGTCTGCTGGTTCTTGGTCCGGCGTGCAAGCCGTTGCAAGAACACCCACCAAAAGGGGGAAGAGGATCCATTTCCATTTATTCATCTTTATCTCCGTAAGTGATCTCTCACTCAGTATATCAACCGGATGGGACAATGATTTCTCAATTCGGTTACAGTTTGTCTAGATCTCCAGCGCTACACTGTCGTAGGCGTCAAAGAGGTAGACATGGGCCTCTTTCACTTTTTTGTCCAGGAGGGCTTCAAGGGCGTCCTTATAGAGCTGTAGCTGGACCCGATAGGACTCAGCCACGGCTTCTTTGGTTTTAAAGCCCGTAAAGTCCGTTTTATAGTCTACCAAGACCAGTTGGCCCTCTTCTTCGAAGTAGCAGTCAATGATCCCCTGAACCAAAATAGACTCCCCTTGGACCTGTCTACGGATCATAAAGGGGACTTCCCTATGGATACGGTCCGCCTGTAACATCCGTCTGCCCAAGTCTGTCGTAAAGAGGCCGGCGATTTGCTGGCAATCAATTTGTATGTGTTCCGCTTCCGTGATCAAGGCTTTTAGATAGAGGCCTTCCACTTGTTTTTGAATCCCTTCCTCGGTTACATCACCACCAAAGTGTAAGTGTTGCATTACGAAGTGGTGGAGGGTTCCCCGGTCAGCGGCAGAAAGTTTGGTTTCGTTGACCAAGAACTTTGGCTGGGGAATCAGTTTAGGGATATGGACACCGGCTTCTGACAAGCCATGGGACTCTAGCCGCTTAATATCTGACACCGCCAGCTTAAAGGGGGTGTGGAGACCTTGCTCATGGGGGTAGGCCCAGTCAAATCGGTCTTGGATCTGGCCATATATTTGGGGTTCTGGTTGACTTACGTCCCTTGTGACAGGCACTTCCCTGTCCCCACTTGGTCCAGGTTGATCTTGATCACGACCGACTTCCTTGTCCGCTACTTGTCGGTCTTGGTAATGGCCTAGACCCTGGGCAGGTGCCAATAGCTGGTCCTTTCGGACAAGATCGATCTGCCAACGACTTTGCCAAGACCCACTGGCCCCAGTGGACCACTCAGACAAGTCCCGCAGGGGGCCACCGTCAGGGTGTTCTGCCAAAATGGTGGATACCCAATCCAGATAAGAGCGTCCTGCCTTACGTTGGTACAAGCTGACTCCGCGGCTCCATTTCTTTCCGTCAGATTCCAGACGGCTGGTGGTACCCACCAGGTACAAACAATCCACGGCCCGGGTCAGGGCCACATACAAGATCCGCATTTCTTCGGACAAACTTTCTTCTAACATGGTACGCTTCATGACTGCTTGGGAAAGGGTTTGTGACCATATCCGCTTGTCTGGGTCAACAAACTTTGGTCCAAGACCAACATCCTTATGTAGGAGGAGGTTTTCCTGGGTGTCCCGGAGGTTGAACTTCTTGCCCATGCCTCCGACTATGACCACGGGAAACTCTAGGCCCTTGGACTTGTGGATACTCATAAGCCGAACCACGTCCTCATGTTCCCCCACAGCCGTTGCGGCCCCCAGGTCACCAGCGCTTTTCTTCAGGCGGTCAACAAAACGAATAAAGTAGAACAAGCCACCTGCATTGTGCTTTTGCATCTGACCCGCCCGGTCCACCAGGACCCGGAGGTTGGCTTGTCGGGCACTCCCGCCTGGCATGGCACCGGCGTAGTGGTAAAAACCAGTGTCCATGAGGAGCTGCCAGAGAAAGCTGTTTAGGGGTTTGTAGCGGGCTTGGTCTGCCCAGGTTGCCAAGAGGTCCCAAAATTCCTTGCACCGTAGGGCAAGGGGGTCCTCCCCTTCCATGGCCCCCACAAAGGCTTCGTGGAAATGGCCTCCTGGTTGTCGCAAGCGTATTTGTACCAGGTCATCGGTGGAGAAACCACCAATGGGTGACCGCAAGACCGTCAAAAGGGGCAGGTCCTGGGCCCGGTTGTCTATGACCCGGAGTAAGCTCAAAAACATGTCCACTTCCAGGGCGTCGAAATACCCAGCCCCGGCGTCCGTATAAAGGGGAATACCAGCCTCAGCAAAGACATCGTGGAAGACCCCGGACCAGGACCGGGTGGCCCTGAGAAGGACAACAATATCCCCAAAGCGGATAGGCTTCCAAACCCCATTCTTCCCGTCATAGGTAGGTTGGCCTATGAGGCTTTGGATCTTTTTTGTTATGGCTATGGCTTCCAGTTGGGCTGCCTTCATTTCTTTTAGGTCTTCGTCCTGCAAGGCTTCATCGGCAGAAGCATCAATAATGGTCAAGTGGCAGGACGGGTCCTGGCGGTCCTGGAAATCCAGGCCCGGATAGAGGGCTGCGTTTTCATCGTAATCCAACTCCCCGAAGGACTTGGACATGAGTCGACTGAAAATCTCATTGATCCCAAAGAGGACCTGGTCCCTGGACCGGAAGTTCTTGGACAGGTCAATTCTTTGATTGACCGAACCCTTGACCTTGTCATACCGGTCATACTTTTCCAGGAAAAGACTGGGGTCTGCCAAACGAAATCTATATATACTCTGCTTCACGTCTCCAACCAGGAAGGTATTGTTGTCTCGCTTTATGGAACCAACAATGGTCTCCTGAACAATATTGGAGTCTTGATACTCGTCCATAAAAATGTAATCAAACTTTTCCCTGTAGCCCTTGGCAATGTCTCCATTGCTGAGGATGTCAATGGCATAGTGCTCCAGGTCATTGAAGTCTAGCAGGTTTTGATCCCTTTTCATGGCATCAAAACCCTTGGCCACCTGGTCCACCATTTCTGCGAGGCGGGTGAGAACAGGAGCCAGGTCCTTGGCGTCACTCTGGTGGGCGGAAAAGGGCTTCATGGTCACCATTTGCTTGAGTGGCTCCATGACCTTTTTCTTATATATGTCCCGAAGGGCCTTAACCTCATCCACCAGGGCCGGGTCAACTTCTTCTTTTCGAGCCTTCTTAATGGTGGCAAGGCGGGGGTGTTTCAATCCAGCCATGACCCCATAGAGGGCCTCTACCCCCTCGGTGGCCGCCTGGCTGACTTCCAGAAGGGTTCCCTGGTCCTCGGTTATGGTCTTGCCATATTCCAGGGGACCGTCGGGTAACTCACAGAGGGCTGCAGCACTTTTTAGAATGTCCTCTGCTGCTCTCAAGTCTTCCCCTACAATCACCATGAGCATGTCCACCCATGGTGAGGACTCAAAATCCAAAGCCGCCTGGTCAAAAACCTGGGTTTGGTCCTTGAGCCACTGGCCAGGATGGGGTTTTGACTGGATAAAGTAGTAGACCTTGAGCAGGAGGTCCCTGAGGCGGTCATCGGTCCGGCCACTTCCATAACTCTCCACCAAGCGGTGGAAGGCAGGATGACCCTCCTCATACTGGGCCTCCATGACCTGGTCTATGGCCTCCTCGAGCATGAGGCTGAGTTCAGTTGTGTCCCCAATCCGGAAGGTGGGGTTCAAGTCAGCTTCATAAAAATGCCTGCGAACCACGTCTATGCAAAAGGCGTGGACGGTCATGATATAAGATCTAGAAATCCGGCTGATCTGCCTACGTAAAAACTGTTCGTCTCCCCGCTTCTCTTCCAGGGCCTTCACCAGGGCAGCCAAAATCCGCTCCCGCATTTCTCCAGCAGCTGCATTGGTAAAGGTCACAATCAAGAGGCGGTCTATATCGGTTTGGTCTTCTAGGATCAATTGAATAATCCGTTCCACAAGAACGGCTGTTTTACCTGAGCCTGCTGCCGCAGATACCAAGAGGTTGGCTTGTCTGCTCTCAATGGCTTCTTTTTGCTCTTGGGTCCATCTAGGCAAGGTCGTCCTCCTCTTTGACCAAGTGGTCCATGACTTCTTCATCGGATAGCTTACGGATATAGCGGAAGCTATTGTCTTCAAACTGCTGGTCGAATTGGCAGATACCCCGGTAGGGGCACCAGTCGCAGGAGGTAATCCCACTGTGCTTGCAGGGTTCAATTCGAATTTTTCCGTCTACAATTTCCTGCCCAATCTGTCCAACCAGGTGGCGGACATGGCTAATTAAGGCTGTAAAGGCCTCGGTTTCTATGGTTGAAGACCGGCTGGACACCGTACCGTCTTTTTTGATTTCCACGGGAATCACGTCAGATTTTGTCCCTGCGTCCAAAGACTCGTCCATGGACTGGAGGATATGGAACTCCTCCACAGCCAGGCCATCCATCTTAAGGGTACGCTTGATTTCAGCTTCTATGGCCTCCCGGTCCCCACCGGCTGACTCAATCATGGGGTCATCAATCTTGAAATAGAAGACACCGCTGGGGTAGAGCTCGTCCGCCCTCAAATAGTGTTTGTTGGTCAGGATCGCATCTAAATAAACGATCAGCTGGATCTGTAAACCATGGAAGGCGTCTGAAAGAGAAAACCGCCTAGAACCAGACTTGTAGTCCACAATCTTAACAAACTGCTGGTCCCCGTCCTTGAGGATGTCCACCCGGTCAATCCGACCTTCCAAATAGATCCGTTCACCACTGGGTAGCTCAATGACAATGGGGGGCACCGTGTAGGGGTCCAGGCTGTCCTCAAAGGCCAATTCGAAGGCAGCAGGAATAAACTTGCCTGCTCGAACCTGTTCAGCCAAGGTCCAGGCGGCCCTGCGTCCCACCCGTTTTATCCGCTCAACCAGGTACTGGTACCGATGGTTGCTTTCAAAGACAACATTGCCATACTTGCCGGTCACTTCATCGACCACTTGATCGATCATCCGCTCACAATCTTGGCGTTCCAAGGAGAACCAGTCCAACTTTTCCTTGTGCATGACCTTGGAAAAGGCCTCTAGGGAATAGTGGTAGATGGTCCCAATGTCCGGCAGGGCCACTGCGTACTCCTTCCGTTCAGAAGGTCTAAGACCGTACTGAACAAAATGAGAAAAGGGGCACTGGACATACCGCTCCATCCGGGAAACACTGGAATGGAGGGGGGTATTGTAAAGGGCATGGGCGTGACTTTGCCCTATAGTAGATACTTGATTTTTATGGAACAAGCCCGCCTGGCACCGGTTTAGAGCCTCCGTCCACTGGGGAGACTGGGCATACCAGGTCTGGACATCCCACCAAATAGAGGCAGTAGGATTCCCGTCCACCTGGTCCCGCATGTTCTTGACCACATGTTTAAAGGTTGCCGCTGGTCGGGTAACCTTGGACCATTCCAAGGACTCGTCCGGGATTACGTCGGTCACGGCCCTAAGGTCTGGAAAGAGGGTCAGGACCCGTTCCAAGAGGATCGAGGGCCGCTTGGCCTTGCCATCGTCATCCCCCAGGGCACAAGAGAAGGCCAAAAAGTCTGTAGGCCTTGCGATGGTCTGGTAAATGGATAACTGTTCCTCCATGGCCAGGGTGGTGAAGTCGGACTTAAGTTCAAGCCCTTCGGCCTGGAGGTATTCCTTTTCTTCGTCTTGGAGAACCCCTCCAGGTGTACCCGCTGAAGGCAAGACCCCGTCATTGATCCCCAGGATAAAGAGGGCCTTGATTTCATGGGTTCTGGACCGCTCCAAACTGCCCACCAAGACCCGATCCCGGGCCGGTGGGATCACACCAATCTGATAAGTGGAAAAACCCGTTTCCAACAGCTGAATAAAGGTCTTTAAGTTAATGGCTTCCTCCCCCATGAGCTCAACCAACTGGTCCAAGACTTCCATGAGGATGTTCCAAATTTGGGCAGCCTCGTTGGCCTCATCCAAGAGTTGGGCCGCTCTGAGTTCTTCAGTCCACTGGTCCAGGGCCTCGTAGAGGTTTCTGTCCGCAAAATGCTGGACCAAAGCCTCTGCCCGCTGGCGGACGTTTAATCGGCCTTTAAGGCTCTTATTGGCCCCTTCCAGTGAAGCCATGAGACGCTGCCTCAGGGGTTCGGCGACTTCCAACTCCGCCTCACTCCCCTTGTGGAAGGCCTCTTGCCATTGCTTACCCTTAATCCCATAGGCCAGGCAGTAGTTTTCCAGCATCTCACCCTCTGCCCTGCTTAGATTGCTGAGTCCTGTTTTGACCATACGGAAGACGTCCTCATACAAGAAGCCCCCCTGCAAGGTATTCAATAAAGACAGAACGTACTGGATAATGGGGTTGCCCGTTACAG
The DNA here is from genome assembly GCA_964342805.1 of uncultured Peptostreptococcaceae bacterium. Classification (GTDB taxonomy): domain Bacteria; phylum Bacillota; class Clostridia; order Peptostreptococcales; family Acidaminobacteraceae; genus CAYFHQ01. Next base: position 18,544 of record CAYFHQ010000003.1, read on the forward strand.
GTCGTTTTTCATCCATAAAGAAGGGGATGTCGTGTTCTTGAAAACTCCTTTTTATGGCCAAGCCATAGGTGTCCAGGTCTGCGGCAACCACAGCCACGTCCCGCCACATCCAACCATGTTCTCGAACCTTGTGGAGGATCTGATCGGCGACCATTTCCACTTCTATGTGTTTGCTGGTGGCCTTCATCACCATTAGGGAATTATCGAGGCCTTGAAAGGTCTCAGTGGGATAGGCATAGAGGGCCTTTTCCAAATGACGAACCATGGTGGCCTCTCGTGGTTGATGCTCCCCTGCTGGACTCTCCCCTTGGAGAGGAAAGCTGGTCTTCTTCTCTTCAATGTCGTGGTCCTTAGCGATTTGGTGTAAACGTCTTAGGGTTTTCCAGGTAGCGTCAAAAGTCTCCCGGTCCGATGCATTGGGATCACTGTTGACTGTCAGGGCTACCGTAACATAGGCACACCGGGTCATGAGTTTTTCCAGAATGGAATACTCCTGCCCTGTAAAGCCATTGAATCCATCGATCCATATTTTAGCGTCCTTGAGGAAGGCCACCTGATCAATCTTCTCTAAAAGTAGGCTATAGAGCCCTTCCTCATCCACATAAGCGTCTGTTAATTTTTGTTGAAAGGCGGTATAGAGCAGGGTGATGTCTTCTAATTTTCTACGGAGGAGGCCGTCTTCAAGGGGTTCAATCCGTTGTTCCAGTGCCTCGGGGGTCACCTCAGCCCGCTTAAACTCAGATAGGAGCCGGATAAAAGACTCCATAAAGCCATCCCTGCCAGCCATGCGTCCGAAGACTTGGAGGGAGGCTGCATGTTCTTCAAAAGCCTTGCGTAGGAGCATGGTCTTGCCCAAGTCAGTGATTTCAACCAGGTGGTTCATGCCCGTTTCAGACAGGACCCGGTGGGCCAACCGTTTGAAGCTCAGGACATCCATATGTATATGGCCCTGGATTTCTGCTTCCTCGATGAGGGCGTCTGAGGCCTCCAAAGAAAACTGTTCAGGTACCAGCAAAATGACATTGTCGGTTCTATCTTTATCATAAGCCCGGGCAATTTCCTCACGTATACGCTTGGATTTTCCCGTGCCAGAGCGTCCCAATAAATATCGGATCATGGTCTTCCTCCATTTCCTTCTACTACTGAAATTGTACCACAAAAAAAATGCGCCAAAGGCTGGATGTTCCAGACTTGGCGCATGGATTTATTTTGCTTTTTGAATCCGGCGATCGAACATAAAACCAAAGACCATGAGGATCATGGACAAGGCAAACCATGTGCCCGCCATATACTTGGCCATGGTCTCGAAAAAGATCTGAGGTAACATTTGAATTAGGACATCCGTACGAGGATCAAGGATCCATAGGTCATTGGTGAAGAATATCTTGTGGAACTTCTCAAAAGCAGAGGAAAAGTCAACCAGCGTCATGAGGAGAATGGCCCCTGCCAGAGCAATGGTCACAAGCCCTTGGGCAATGAAGGGCTTCATCCTATCCTTCCTCAATTTAGGCTTATATGCCATAAAGCCCCATCCTCCAATAAAGAGGACAGCAAAGGCCGTTCGCAAGACATTGACCAAGTTAAATAGGACTTCTACGTCGACCATATGGGCAATTTCCCTTTCCCCATAGACCCACTGGGTCTTTCCATTGATGACCGCCTCCATGTTGAGGTCTTTCAGGTCCCCCCGGATATAGTCAATCAGGCCTTGGGTAACCCGAACCAATTCGTCTCTTTCCATTCCAGTCACTTGGGGAATGTTGTTCAAGTCGTGCTGGGTCATATAAAAGGCCGTGCTATAGGCATAGAGGGTAATACTCAGTGTCAATACCAATAAGGACAATATAATGCCTAGGGTGATGTACCAGGGTTTAGTCTTCATCTTATTCTCGTTCCTTTCTTCTACTCATTTTGTCTTCATACATTCTTGTGTCTGCCATGTTGATCACATCCATAATGTGGCCTCCTCGCTGTAAAACGTCACAACCGATACTAAACTCCAGGGGATGGTCCAAGTGGTCTGAGGACAAGTTCCAGTGGTCTAGAGAAGCCTTTATCCGGCCCACATACGAATCGATGGCTACCTGGTCTCCATTGTCCAGGACAATGAGGAACTCGTCTCCTCCGTAGCGGACAACAAAGTCGTTGGGACGGGTTTCCCGTTTCAACATTTTAGACACTTCCACCAAAATCACGTCGCCCACATTATGGCCATAGTGGTCGTTGATATACTTAAATCGGTCAACGTCCAGCATAATCAAGCCCATGTTTTGGTGACGCTTTTCCCGTTTAAACTCCTCAATATAGGTATTAAAGTAGTGGCGGTTAAAGACGTTGGTCAGAGGGTCTGTATTGGCCATTTCCTTCATTTTGTCATGGGCCAGTTTCAGCTCCTGGGTCCGTTCCTCCACCCTTTGGTTCATGTCCCGATACATGAGGTCCAGCTCAAAGGCCATTTTTTTAATTTCGTAGCCCAGCATTTGAATTTCCTTGGACCCTTCTATGGCAATAGAAGTCTGTAAGTTGCCCCGGGTGATTTCGTCCACTGCCAAGGCCACTTGCTCAATGGGCTGGGTCAGGTAGCGGGCAACAAATGTAGCTGCTACCAAGACCAAGGCTACTGTAACAATCAGTTGAATGGTCAATTGCTGAATGAAACCAGCCAAGGGTAAGAAGACCTTCTCTTGGTCCTCCACGGTGACAATGTTGAGTCTCAAGTCATACAGGCCCCTAATTCTAAAGGGCTGGTAGGAGACCATCCGGCTGCCGCTACGAACCGTTTGAGGTTCTGCTGCAGTCAAGACCCCTTCCCCTTCCTTGCCAAACTCCGACTGGACCCGGTAGCCCGTATTTAAAATATGTTCCTGCCCCCACTCTTTCTCCTCGTTCTTATGGAGGATATAGAAGCCCTCCTCGTCAACCAGGTAGGACTCCCCAAAGGGACTGGCCTCCATGTGCTGGCGGAGGACGTCCAGGTACTCACTGACATTTTGGTTGAGCACCAAATACATTTTTTTGTCCTCACCATAGTGGATAGGCACCACATAGCGGATCATGGCCTTAAAAGGACGTTCAATGACACCATATTCAATATTGAGGTCCAAGTCCGATATATAGACTTGGTCTCCAATGAGTTTCTGGGCCTCAGTAAAATAGTAGCGATCAGACTTGTCTTGAAGTTGATCGGTAGGCACGCGGACAGGCGAACCCGCCACATTATTCACTCTCAGTACTTCCATCCCTGTTTGGTCCAATAGCCTAATTTGGTCATATTGGGTGTAGCGCCGTATGTAGTGGCCCATCTGTACCGCAAGACCATCGATCGCGTCCGGTCCGTCTCCCCCTTGAAGGACCGTCTTGATCACGTCGTGGGTCAATAAAACCTCCGACATGGAATGGGCGAAATGATCATTGAGCTTGGTGCCCACGTCCTGCTGGAAGGTCTGGACGTTCATTTCATAGGTTTCTTGATAAAACCGTTCAGCGTTGAGATATTCTGTGTATCCCAACAAGAGCAAAGGAATCATGGCAATGACCACCATGGCCAACTGCACCCGACCCCTCAGACTAACATTCTTCATCATCTTTGTTCTCCATTTCACAGAATCTCACCATAGGAAAAGTGTATCCTAAATCCTCCTCTTATTCAATCCGATTGCCCCACTAGAGAAGGGGTAAGCATATAAAAACGAGGAATTGGAGGTCAAAATGGCAAAACGAAGGAAACTCCCTAAGGCTGTATACGAAGAAAGGTTAGCTGAACTGCAAATTGAACTGGTCAAACTCCAAGACTGGATCGTCCGAGAAGGCAAGAAAGTTGTTGTGATATTCGAAGGCCGGGACGCTGCAGGTAAAGGCGGTGCCATCAAGCGAATTACCCAGAGCCTCAATCCGCGGATTTGCAGGGTGGTGGCCCTGGCCAAACCCACCGAAAAGGAACGGACCCAATGGTACTTCCAGCGCTACATTGCCCACCTGCCCGCTGCTGGAGAAATGGTTTTGTTGGACCGATCATGGTACAACCGGGCTGGAGTGGAAAAGGTAATGGGGTTTTGTACAAAGGAAGAGCATGAGGAGTTTCTTCGGTCCTGCCCAGAATTTGAACGCATGTTGGTCCGGTCAGGGATCACCCTCATTAAGTACTGGTTCTCCGTAAGTGACGAGGAACAGGAACGTCGCTTCCAAGACCGGATTAACGACCCGACCAAACGGTGGAAACTAAGTCCCATGGACATGGAGTCCCGGTCCCGCTGGGTGGAATACTCCAAGGCCAAGGATATCATGTTCCAATACACTGACATCAAGCAGGCCCCCTGGTATGTCATTGATTCAGAAATCAAGCGAAATGCCCGGATCAACTGCATAAGCCACCTCTTGTCCCTCTTTGACTATGACGAGGTGACCCCAGAAGTTATCACCCTGCCCAAGCGTCAAGAAAATGAAGGTTACATTCGTCCACCCATGGAAGACCAAACCTTTGTGAAGGACATCGCCAGCCACTTGGCAGCTCAAGTTCAAACTTCTGACAAGAAGGCGAAGAAAAAGGGCAAAAAGAAGGGGTAAGCCCCTCTTGCTGTGCTACAATAGCACCAGATGAAAGGGGTACTTACATGAATATACTCGTAACCGGATTCGACCCATTTGGAGGTGAATCCATTAATCCTGCATGGGAGGCTGTCAAGCGTCTACCCACAACCATCAATGGTGCTAACGTCCACATTAAGGAAATCCCAACCTGTTTCCACCGGTCAGCAGAGGTACTTGTGTCTGCTATTAATGAGGTGGAGCCGGGCATTATCCTCTGTGTGGGCCAGGCTGGTGGCCGTAGCGGCCTCACCTTAGAGCGGGTAGGAATTAACATCGATGACGCCCGGATACCCGACAACGACGGTGCCCAACCTATTGATATGGCCATTGTTCCAGGCGGACCCAACGCCTACTTTTCCAACTTGCCCATAAAGGCCATGGTACAGGCTTCAAAAGATGCGGGCGTACCAGCTGCTGTTTCCAACACTGCTGGAACCTACGTGTGCAACCACATTTTATATCAGACCCTCCACTGGATTGAAACCCACCACCCTTCCATTCGAGGGGGCTTTCTCCATGTTCCCTTCCTACCGGAACAAGTGGTGGACCGCCCAAACATGGCCTCCATGTCCCAGGACTTAATCATCAAGGGGCTCACATCCATGTTGGACGCTGCAACCCGAACCCTTGTGGATATTCAGGTCACAGGTGGTGCAGAGCACTAGGCAAGTTGTCCATTTAGAGCAGGTTACCCGGTGACCCTAGCAAGATCACCATGAATAAGTAAACAAAAACAAAGGGGCACTGGCCGGATATCTCCGGCCAGTGCCCCTTTTTATCGGCTGAAACCAGCCTGTCCACGGATCTTCAATCCTGGACTACGCTTGAAACAGCCTATCGCTTGGATATTTTTAGTTACTACTCATTCTTAGTTGCCGCCACCAGACGTGTCGAAAATGGATAGGGAGTCCTTTAAGTACTCGTTGATCACATTTTGAATAGACCCGTCCTTGAGGGTTACACTGATTTCAATCCGTCGGTTCTGTGCATAGGCCTCATCTGTTTGAGCAGTATTGAGGGGTCTAAACTCAGAATAGGCACTGGCTGCAAAATAAGAACCATACTTGGCTTCCAGGTCTGTGTTGGACGACATCATGAAGTTCAACACAGAAGCAGCTCGTTTGGCAGATAGCTCACGGTTGTAGTCTGCTGAACCTGTTTCGTCTGTGTGACCTTGGACATTAATGGCGTCGATATAGACCCGAACTGCAGGATCATCCAGGACCACTTCGAAGGAGTCTGCCAACTTACCCAAAAGGGGCTCAGCTGTGGTCTTCAGCTTAAACTCATTGGACTCGAATACCAATCCTTCGTTAATGACGATATTGCCATTGTCACTGATCTGTACCAGGGCCTCTCCCTGGGCATTGGTCTTACCTAAATTGTTCTCAATCGATGTCTTTACCTTGTCTAGGACTTCCAGGCGTAAGACTGCAACCCCTTGAAGTTTGTCCCTTAAGTTGCCTAACTCCTGGTTGGAGTTGGCAATTATGTCCTTTTGCTGATCTATTTCTTCTTGGGAAAGTTTTAACTGTCTCTCCCCTTCTTGTACCTCTGCCATGGTCTGGTCCAGTTCTGTTTTCATTAGGGCCAGGTTGGACTCTGTTTCCGATAGTTTGGTCATGGTTGCATATAGACCCGCTTCCAGGTCTGCCAGTTCCTTTTTCTTAGCGTCCAAGGACTTGCTGACAATAATGTTGGTCAAGAATGCAATCAAAACCAGGAAGATCAGGATGAGCACAATGGTGGACATCATGTCGGTAAAGGCTGGCCAAAAGTTGTCTGGCTCCGCCTCAGCGACATTTCTTCTTCTTGCTCTTATCATCTGTCGCCTCCTGACTATCGTGCGTCCTCATGGATTTCTTCCATCTGGGTACTTGGAATATGTTTCACTGAAGACTCTACCCTTTGGGCCATATCATCGAAGCTCAAGCTCATGCGCTGAATATTGCTTCTCAGGTGGTGGTTGAACTCAGCAAAGTCTCTCGTGTTGTCTGCAAATGTATTAAGGCTATTATCAAACTTGTCGATGGATGTGCCCAAAGATTCTGTTGTAGTCGCCAGCTCTCCAGCCAGGGTCCCCAGACGATAATTTAGGGCACTGGTTAGTTCCTTCAAATTGGACTCCAGTCGCTCGCCAAAGACGTCGAAGTTGGCTTGTACTGCCATTTCGCCACCACCAGCACCTCGCTTACGGCCAATATGGTGGTCCAGGTATTCTTCTGCTGACACGGCAATGGCTTCCTTAATGTCCTTGGTGTTGACAATTACATTGAAGACCGTAACAATTACCGAACCCAAAATACCACACAAGGAGGTCAAAAATGCCACGGACATGCCCGTTAAGGACTCTGAAAGACCGTCAATTACAGGGGTCATGTCTGTTACAATGGAACCCTTTGTTGAGGCCAATAGGACAACAATCTCACCTACGGCCAGGGTCAATCCGTAGAAGGTACCCAATAGGCCTAGAATAACCATCAGGGAGATGGCCCGGCTATTGAATCGTTCAGCTGATTGCCAGCCACCTACGGCTTGTGCCATTCTCTTATCGATAATTGCTGGGGTGTTAATGGCTTCCACATTGTTTTCCACTGCAAATCGATAGTCGTCTACCATGCCATTGAAGGCTGGTGTCATAAATACGCCATTTTTTCTGTTTTCTTTATTATTCAGATCCGTCAAAAAGCCATTGTACTTTTTCCTTAAAACGAACATCAGAATAATGGTGCTGATCAAAATGATTCCGATGAACGCAATCAATCCCATGGCCAGCGGATTCAATTTCATAAATAATTCTAGCATTACTTTCCCTCCTCTAATGCAACAAGTGCATGTGCCTTACTTGTCTCATCATAGCACCTAGAACAGGTGTTCAGCAATGGATGATACCGAATTGCAAACTTTGTGTAACCGATTTGATACCTGCCCAACCCATTGCAATCACTTTGTCACACAAATAAGACCAAGCTGTAATATTGCCGTCATGAAGCCGACATATTACAACTTGGCCTAGGTTTATTGTTTATGCTTGAGGGCCTTACGTACTTTTTCCATGGCCCGTTCATGGAAGTGGACTTGGGAATTGAAGTGGTTGTCTGCTGTGAGCATGACGGGCTTGTACTTGCCATTGGGTTGCTGGACCCGCATTTTAACGGTTTCCCTTAGGCTGATATCCAAGATTTGCTCCACTTCCTTTTGCAAGTCCTCTGCAACAATGGGGAACATGATCTCCACCCGGCGGTCAAGGTTACGGGGCATCCAGTCAGCACTGGACATGTACATACGGCCCCCGCCCCCATCATGGAAGTAATAGATTCTGGAATGCTCCAAAAAGGTTCCCACAATGCTGTAAACCCGAATATTGTCGCTGAGACCCTCCACCCCACTGCGGAGGCAGCATATGCCCCGGATGATCAGGTCAATCCGAACCCCCGCTTGGGAAGCCTCATACAATCGGTCAATGATTTCCTCATCCACCAGGGAGTTCATTTTGCAGATAATCCTGGCCGGGACCCCCTTCCGGGCATTGACGGTCTCATTCTCAATGGACCTCAAAAAAGTCCGCCTCATATTGCCGGGAGCCGCTGCGATCTTTCTCCAGTTGGGTTCTTTGGCATAACCCGTAAGAGAATTAAAAAGGGCAGATATGTCCGCAGCAAAGTTCCGCCGGCAGGTAAACATCCCTGTGTCCGTATAGAGTTTGGCCGTGGAGTCGTTGTAATTTCCCGTCCCCATATGGACATACCTGCGGATCCCATCTTCCTCATCCCGAACAACCAAAATGGTCTTACAGTGGATTTTCAGCCCTGTCAGGCCATAAATCACGTGACAACCCGCCTTTTCTAGACGTTTTGCCCAAATGATGTTGTTCTCCTCGTCAAAACGGGCCTTGAGTTCTACCAGCACCGTAACCTGCTTACCATTCTCAGCCGCCTTGACCAGGGCCTTGATAATGGGAGAATTGGCGCTGACCCTGTAGAGGGTCTGCTTGATGGCCAAAACCTTGGGATCTGTAGCCGCTTGCTCCACAAAACGAACCACTGGGTCAAAGCTGTCGTAGGGGTGGTGGAGCAAAATATCACCTTGGCGGATGGCTGCAAAGACATCCTTGCCGTGGGGAATAAAGTCTGCAACGTCATTGGGTTTCATGGCCTTCTTCTGCAAATGCCTAAACCGCTTATCCATGGACACAGCCATCCACTGGGTGGGGTCCAGTGGCCCCTTGGTCTCATAGATGTCGTCCCAATGGAGGTCCAGCCGTTTCTTTAAATACTTGACCATAACCCGGGGCATGGCGGCTTCATACTCCATCCGCACCGGAGCCCCCCACTTGCGCATTTTTATGGACTTTTCGATTTCGATCAGGAGGTCCTCTGCCTCGTCCTCGTCAATTGCCAAGTCCCCATTGCGGGTAATGCGAAAGGCGTAGGCGTCCAGGGTTTCATAGCCACCAAACAGTTCATGGACCCTAGCCTTTATGACCTCTTCTAACATGATATGGTCCATGCCCGGGCCCGGAAGAGAAATCAACCGGTCCACCACAGTGGGGACCTGGACCACAGCAAACTTTTCACCCTCGTCATGGGCAATCCATATGGCCACATTGAGACTCTTGTTGGCCAGAAGGGGAAAGGGGCGAGACGTATCGATGGCCATGGGCGTTAGGATGGGAAAAACCACTTCATCAAAATAGCCATCCGCGTAGGCCTTTTGGTCACTGGAAAGTTGGCCATAAGCCAGGTAGCGAATTTCTTCTTTCTCCATAATGGGCATGAGTTCGTCTACCAGGCAATCATAGAGGGCGTCCATCATCTGGTGGGTTTCCACAGAGATCTTTTCCAGTTGCTCCTTTGGACTTAAGCCCGCAGGGTCTTTTTTATCATAGCCTACTGCGATCTGGTCCAAGAGGCCCGCCACCCGGACCATAAAAAACTCATCCAAATTGGAGGCTGTGATGGCAATAAACTTGAGGCGCTCCATGACCGCTTCACTACGGTCTTGGGCCTCCTCCAAGACCCTCCAGTTAAAGTCCAGCCAAGAGAGTTCCCGGTTGATGTATCGTTCTGTTCCATTAGTCCACATGCTTGTACCCTCTCTTGATCTCTAGTTTGGGGTTGACACCAAAAATCTCATTGAACCACTTGGCCGCCCGGTCAAAGTACCAGCCTTCCAGTTCATAGGGCACAGAAGTCTGGGCCTTCACCAGGAGGTCCCCCTTTTTATGGACCACTTGGCAGTCCTGAAATTTTTGTGTCCGGCTCTGGTCCAGAGACTCCGCAAGAAGGAGGATGGCAGCCATTTTTGTAATCCTGGTCTTTTGCTTGGGGGGCACACTGGGGCTGACAAACTCGTCTTCCTTGGACCCATGCAAAAACTTATGGACGGTTTCTGCGATTATCAGCAGGTCCCTTTCCCTTAGGCCGACAATATTGAAGTTGCGTAACATGTCATAAATGATTTGATGATAGGCCTTGGTATCCTCAAAGCCAGCAATACCGTGAAGTATGGCTGCCAGTTGCATACGAAAACGATCCACCCGACCCAGGCCGTGGACCTTTTTTGTTTCGTCAAATATTTGCAGGGCCAAGGACTCCACCATCTGGGCATGGTCGACAATATGGTTATACTGCCTACCCAATCGTCTGGCAGAGGCTATGGAATGGCGGTTGAAGTCCTGGATTTCCTTCCTGTGAGACCTGTCATTGAGAAGTCGATTCATCAACAGGTCTACAAAGCGCAGGCGGATCACCGTCAGGGTCTGAGCCTTGGACATCTGCAACATCTTTCGGAAGATAGCCATGGCTGGCAGAAGGATGTCCGCCTCCCGATAGGTCAGGTCATAAGCAGCGACGATTTGCTCTGGGGTACTGGCCTTAATATGGCTATACCTTTCCTCAAAGGTCTTTCGGTCTAAGGACACAACCCGGTCACCGCCATCCAGTTGGAAGGCGCGGGTCAAAAGGTCCGTTTGCTTGCCAGCCACAAGAACCTGGTGGGTCTTCTCCTTGGGTATATAGCGTTTGAACAAATGGACAGCATTGTCCAGGTAGTCGTCCAGGAAGGAGGCAAAGCCCTCCGATTCCAACAAGCTATCCCCCACTTTTTCCCTCAACCTCAAGGTCCCCAGGGGAATGTTTTGGGTCACATGGATGGCCTCTCCACTATAATGGGTCACACCGATATTGCCTGTACCCACATAGGCGATCAGGGCTGGTTCCTTGGCAAAGGATTCCTGGCCCTCGATAATCTCAACAATCTGATTATAAAAGTACATTTTCTCTTCAGCGTCTTCAAAAACCGAGACCTCAAGCCCCGTTTCAAAAGACAGCTGGTCCAGGACAAACTCCCGGTTTCTGGCCTCCCTCAGGGCGGTGGTGCCAAACACCTGCAGGTCTTCTATGCCATAATCTCCTGCCAAACGTTTGAAGTCTTTGATCCGGTTGGCCACTTGCTCTATGGTCTGTAGCTGAATCCGACCACTTGTAAAGGACTCGTGCCCCAAGGCGATATTACTTTCAACGAATTCCAGCTCTTCTATCCCATCCTCCGTCAACTCGGCGGCATAAAACTGGAGTACTCTTGATCCAATATAAATGACTGCGGCTCGATTCAATCCTCTTCCCCCCCTTACGATCTATGTCAATTGTAGGTTCTTTACTGGTCACAAGGGTTATGTCCCTGTTAACTTTGTTATGCCCATTTGTGGACAACCTTACGCAAACCACCATGGACTTGTCATCAATTCCTCATGATTTTCTAATCTAGTCCCCAAGTTCCTTTAATCCCCGGCCGTTACACTGGAGTCAGAAGTTAACAAGAAAAGAGAGGTGAACAACATGTTAGAATTGATTTTAGGTCTTGTAATCTTATACGCGGTCTTCCGCTTTTTCATTTCCCTTGGCTTTGGAATCGTGAAAATCGCCATCGGCCTTGCCGGTGTAGCCATTGCCCTAGTGATCCTGCCCGTTGCTTTTGCACTGATCATCCCCCTTGCGATCGGTGTCATTGCAGTCAGTGTGATCCTGAGCATCTTTAAAGCCATATTCTGATCAAACCATAAAGAAAAGAGGTGTCTTCCCTTCGCATACAGGGTGACACCTCTTTTCCTTTTTGTATAAGATGCGCCTTGGCCCACGACAATAGGCTAGGCAATGTTTTCCATGAGTCGTACCATTTCAATGAGGCCCAGGGCAGCTTCAAATCCCTTGTTACCAGACTTGGCTCCAGCTCGGTCTGCTGCTTGGTCCACTGTGTCAGTGGTAAGGATGCCAAACATAACCGGTGTCTCATAATCCATGGACACGGTTGCAATACCCTTGGACACTTCTGCACACACGTAGTCAAAATGTGGTGTCTCCCCACGGATGACTGCGCCCAGGCAAATAACGCCGTCATAGTTGCCTGTAGCTACAACCTTCTTTGTTACCAGTGGGATTTCAAAGGCACCTGGCACATAGTAGATGTCCACCTGGTCAAGGTCTACACCATTCCTTCGCAGGCCATCCTTGGCCCCGTCCACCAGGCGGCTTACAATCCAATCGTTGAAACGTGCAGCGACGATGGCTACCTTCATTTGCTCTCCGTTTAATAGACCTTCAATTGTTTTCATACGATCTCCTCCATTGCGTATAGGTGGCCCATACGCTCTCTTTTTGTTTTCATGTATTCCTTATTGGCCTCATGGATGCCCGTCACAAGGGCTTGTCGATGATGCACACCTAATCCATTTTCCTCAAGTCCACTGATTTTTAGGGGGTTGTTGGTCAGCAGGGTCACGTCTGTAAATCCAGCCTCTTTCAAGGCCTGGGCTGCCAGTCCATAGTCCCTGTTGTCTTCTGGAAGACCCAGAGCCAGGTTGGCATCCACCGTGTCCATGCCCTGGTCTTGGTGGTGGTAGGCATTGATTTTGTTGACAAGGCCAATTCCCCGTCCCTCCTGTCGCAGGTACAAGATAATACCAGCCCCTTCTTTGGAAATCGTCTCCATGGCTCTTTCCAATTGGTTGCCACAATCACATTTGTTGGACCCAAACACGTCACCAGTCAGGCATTCGGAATGCATACGGACTAGAGGGGCTGTCTGCTGGTGCGCATCTCCATAAATCAACATGGCATGTTCCAGCTCGGAATTTGGTGACTTAAAGGCCTGGATGGTGAAATGGCCATATTGGGTGGGCAGGTTTGCCTGGTCAGACCATATGAGCTCTTGTTTATAGGCTACCAGTTCAGCGATGGAGATCATCTGTAACTGGTGCTTTTGGGCATAGGCTTCCAGGCTGGCGCCACGGAGCATGGTCCCATCGTCACCCATGATCTCACAAATGACACCTGCCGGTTCAAGGCCTGCCATCTTTGCCAGGTCCACAGCTGCTTCTGTATGGCCTTGTCGCTTGAGGACACCCCCTGGATTGGCGATCAGGGGGAAAATATGCCCTGGTTTACGAAAGTCCTTGGCACTGGCTCCTGACCGTAGCATGGCTGCGATGGACTCTGCCCGGTCAAAGGCAGAAATGCCTGTGGTTGTATTTTGGCCATCGATGGACACCGTGAAGGCTGTGCCCATGGGGTCTTCATTGTTGACTACCATACGGGGAAGTTCCAGTTGATGGGCCAGCTGATCCTCAATGGGTACACAGATCAGACCTCGACCCTCCTTGGCCATGAAACTGATGGCTTCCGGCGTTGCCATGGAGGCTGCCATGAGCAGGTCGCCTTCGTCCTCCCTATCTGGATGGTCCGTAACAATGATCATTTCACCACGGGCAATGGCTGCCACTGCTGCTTCTACTTTGTTTTTCATGCCTATACCTCCTTATGCCAAGTGAGCATCCGCTCCACGTATTTTGCAATCATATCGGTTTCAATGTGGACCTTGCTGCCCACTTTTATATGTTGTAGGGTGGTTTCTTGCTGGGTGTGGGGGATGATGGACACCATAAACTCTGTCCCCCTGACGTCTGCCACTGTCAAACTTATGCCATCAATGGCCACAGACCCCTTGGGGAGAATGTAACGCATGGTGGGAATGGTAGAGGGTCTGATCCAGATTTTAATGGCGAACCCATCCTTGCGAATAGCCGTAACCCGGCCTGTTCCATCCACGTGACCACTGACCATATGGCCGTCCAGTCTGCTGGTTGCCAGCATGGCCCTTTCCAAGTTGACGACTTGGTCTTTCTTATAGGCCTTGACGTTGGTCGTGCCCAGGGTTTGCCCCATGACATCCACTGTAAAAGTGGCTGCCGTTTGGGTGGTCACGGTGAGGCAAATCCCATTTACAGCTATGCTGTCACCAATTTTGGTTTCCTTGACCAAGTCACTTTCTATGGTGAGCCGGTAGCCTGCCTGGCTCTTTTCTATGGCTTGCAGGCGGCCGGTGGTTTCTATAAGTCCTGTGAACATGCTAACCCCTTTCCCCCGGGACAAACCGAAGATAGAGGTCTGGCCCAATCTGCTTGTTTTCTTTGAGGACGAACCCATGGGCATCTGCCATTTTTGAGAGGTTCATATTACGAACGGGCGCCCTGCCCTTGGCATTGCCAATGACTTTGGGGGCAAGGTATATCTCGACCTCGTCTACTAGGCCCCTTTCAATCATGGTCCCATGGAGGAAGCCGCCTCCCTCACAGAGGACGTGGTTGACCCCTCTTTGACCCAATTTGACTAGGACTTGGTCGACCTCAAGCCCCTTGTGGTTTTCCTCAACAATCCAAACTTCTGCTCCAGCTGCTTGCCACTGGTCTCGCCGTTCCTTGGGGCAGGTCTCACTGGTAACAGCGATGACCTGACCGCCTGCTTTCGTGAAAATATGGGCTGTAGGCGGTACATTGCCCCTTGCATCCAGAAATACACGCAGGGGCTGGTGCACAATCTCTAGTACCCCTGGCCCTTCTGGTCTAGCTGTAAGGGTGGGATTATCTGCCAGCATGGTTCCTGTGCCCACTAGCATGGCTCCGACCTGGTGACGAAGGTAGTGGGCAGCCTGCCTGGACTCCGGACTACTCACCCACCGGCTGTCTCCTGTGTCTGTGGCAATTTGCCCGTCCAGGGTCATGGCCCATTTGGCAGTCACCAGGGGCAGTCCGGTTTGAATATGTTTGGCAAAGGGGGCGATCAAGTCCTTGCATTGGTCTTCGAGCACACCCACTGTCACTTCAACTCCGCTGGACTCAAGAGTTTCCTTACCTCCACCAGCGATCTCGACATTGGGGTCCAAGGTGCCAATGACAACCCGCTTCACACCGGCTTCCACCAGTGTTTTGGCACAAGGTGGTGTCTTCCCATAATGGTTACATGGCTCCAGGGTAACGTAGATCGTCGCCCCTTGCCCGCCTCTTTGACCATGCTTTTGCGCTTCCTTGAGAGCCATGACTTCTGCATGGTCCTCACCGGCTCTTACATGCCACCCCTGACCGATGACCTGGCCGTCCTTGACCAAGACTGCACCCACCATGGGGTTGGGGGCCGCGGCTCCACCGGCCTCCTTGGCTAGACACAAGGCTTGATTCATATAGACTTCATCTTCTGCATATCTCTTGTCTAGTGCTACCATATTGATCGCCGATCCTTTCTGTAATGGGAGGGCCCACACTACCAGATTTACTCGTGCAAATAAAAAAGCCCTGAACAGGTACGTTCAGGGCTTTTGCTTCGTTCTTCGTTCGTTATCGATCAATTTCACACTTTCTCTCACCTTCAAATGAAGGTGATTGTGAAAAATAAAACCCTGATTCCAAATAGAATCAGGGCCTTGTCGACTACGTCATTTTTCCTTCTTTCATCCAGACTGTACTGTCGGTACTGGAATTACACCAGTTCAACCTTTCGGTTCGCGGACTATCACCGCCGGTCGGGAATTTCACCCTGCCCTGAAGGATATTCAATTCACATTCATCCTACACCTTTGTTTTTCGCCTGTCAACACTTTGTGGCTGAGAAAGTTCGATTTTTATGGTTGTACCCTGCCCCAAGGTACTGACACAGGCTACCTCTCCATCCAGTAGGTTTCTCACATAGGATCCGACGATAAAAAGGCCAAGACCGTACTGGCCAGACCGTTGCTGGCCCTTTTCAAAGGCCCTGAACATGACTTGGCATTGGTGTTCATTCATCCCCTTGCCTTGGTCTGTAACGGTGATCTCATACACCTCAGCCCGCTTCTTTCCAATGATCTGAACAGGTTTTTGATCTTCTTTTCCGTAAGCATGTTCAAATACGTTGCTCAGCAAGCGCCGGAGGACATCCTTGAGAACGGTGGCATCCGTATAGACCAGGTCGCCATCGTATTCAACTACCACTTGGCCCATGTTCTGGCTAATGTCCTTTTTTAGCTCAGATATGAGGCCCTCAGTAACGCTCTTAAAGTCCACCCACCGATACCGCATGGTTTGGTTAGTGTCCATTAGCTTAAACTCGCTGACAAGTTCTGCAGACCGGGTAATGGACTTTTGCTGAATATCCAAAGATTCCTGTAAGTCAGCGAACCATTGTTCTGCCTTGGTCTTGCTTAAATTCCCTGACAGAAGGGCTTGGCTATTGGTTTCAACACTCTTTTTTAAGTGGCTAGATATAGTGAGGGCGTTCCCGATAGGGGTGTTCATTTCATGGGCAACGCCAGCAACCAAACGGCCCATATCGACCATTTTTCTCGCTTCCAATAAGCGTTCTTGGGTGTCTTGGAGTTCTGTAATGGAAGCGATCAGCTCTTCATTCATAGCTTCCAAGTCTTGGGTCCGCTCCACAACCCGCTTCTCAAGGCCAATATTCAGGGAAGTGATCTCTTCTTCCCGAGACCGGATTACTTGTCCTGTTTCCCTGAGAATTTCTATGGTTTCACCTATCTCAGCATAGGTATGTGGATAAGCTGGTAGATCATACTCATGATTGGCCATCTGCTTGACGCCTAACTCCAGACTCTGAATGTCCTTCACAACATTCCTATATACCCAAATGGCCAGGGTACTGATGATCACGATGATGGCTAGGAAGGCCGCAAAAAACCATACAGCGAACTGCAACCAGCTTCTAACCAGGTCGTCATAAGACTGATAAATCAGTAGGGCCCAACCCCCATATTGGATGCTGGAAATCTGCGGAATATAACGTTTCCCAAGTAGTTCAACATCCTCAAGTTCCACGGACATATCATCCATATAGGTCCTGTAGAGGGGGTCAGCAACTCGTTCGTCCTTATAAGACTGAATATTATGGGCAACATAGACACCCTGGGGGTTTACGATGCCAATCATAGAGTTTTCTGTCAGCTTCACATTTTCTAAGAAGCCTTGAAGGATGGAGAGGTCTGGATAAATTACGATTTCCCCACCGTCTGCCGTGGTCGTTCGAATGGCCATGGTCGCTTCCCGGGTAACTGGGTCAATAAAGGTTGACGACCACTGGACTCCATTGAGGACCAATGAATTTTGATAGGACCGGCCACTGACATCCATGCCCACCATTTCACTACTCATTGGATAAACATCTTGTATTCGCTGAAACTGGTCTACCCGCTCTATACGTCGAATATACTGACTGGAGTCTTCCAGGTTAATAGCCGCTAATTCAGTTGCTTCTCCCTCCATGATGGCTTGGTTATAGCGGTCTCGAATCCGGGTGGCGATATCCTTGGGGTGCTGAAAATAGTGCTGGACTTGCGGCGTGATCAGGTCAATGGCCATGGTATTCACTTGATCAATGGAGTAGCTGGCAAATTGCTGGACAAACACGACAAATAGGATTGCCGTCAGTACGAAAGTACTGATTGCAATCCCAATAATTCCATATAAACTTGCACGTTTCAAAGTTGGCTTGCGTGGCAAGTCGCATCACTTCCAGTCTGTTTCAAATGCTCCGTCTACTACTGTGTAAATTGAGTATTGTCTTGTGGAGTCTCCGTATGGATCAATGGTGAATGTTTCCTTGAGACCCTCGTATTTTAATCCTATCAGCGCTTCCTTTATTCGTTTTGGTTCTGTAGAACCAGCAGCTTCAATGGCTTGAAGCATGACGCCCATGGCATCGTTTGCTAGCTCAGAAATGAAGGTTGGCTCATAGCCAAAACGTTCTGTAAACTCCCCATGGTATTGGGTGTATTGGGCTCTTGGTTCTTTCACATTCAAGACACCTACTAGGCGTACACCTTCTACCGCAGAACCACCGTTTTCAATGAGGTCCCTGGTCATGGACCAGGAAACAGACCAAAGGACAACCTCTGACTCTTGGTTTCTTAAATGTTGGGCAATAAAGGCCGTGTCAATAGAGCTGGAAATCAAGAGGACACCCTGGGGATCATGGTCAATGATCTGGGAAGCTATGGTCTCATAAGAATACGCTTCTTCCGTTAGGGCTACCTGTAGGACTTGCTCCAGGCCTGCGTCATCTGCCAGGTCCTTAACATACTTGGCCAGGGTTTCCGCATAGAGTGCATTCCTGGCGTCATAGACAACCGCATAGCTTTGAATGCCCCTTTGCTGAAAATCAGCCATCAGGGCTGCTGCCTGTCCAAAATCAGTTGGTGAAGACCTCAAGATATAATCATCTTGTTGTGAAAGGGCTTCTGTACTCATGGAGGGACTTAAAAACAAAAGTTCCTCGTTGGCATGGGTCATCATGGGCTCAGCCATACTGGACATTAAATGTCCAACAACCAGTTCAATGCCTTCATCCTTGAACTCTTGATGCATTTGTGCAGCAACGGCCGTGTCCCCCTTGTCATCCTTGACAATCAGCTGAACTTCCCGTCCGTCAATACCACCAGCAGTATTGATCTCCTCCACTTTCAGAAGTGCACCATTTCGACCATCTACTCCCAGGTCAGCTGCCAGCTCAGTAAGGTTGCCAACAAAGCCAATTCGAATGGGTTCTTTTTGCCCACAAGCAGTTGCTAATTAAGCGATCAAAACCAGTCCAATGATCCAGATTCTCTTTCCCATGGTTACACCTCCATTAATGTTGTTTTGTAAATACCCAAACAACATTTGATGACCCTTTCAAAATATTATACACCAAACCCGGGTTTGTATTAAATCAACAATATGAATATAGCATTACAATTGTAACCAGTTCCAGCTAAAAAAAATTGTTGGAGCCTGCTAGACAGGGTAGAACTCACCTCTAATATAACCAAAAAAAGAAATAAACCTACACTCTAACCTGTAGGTTTATCTATTCTTTCATCGCGTCTTTCAAAGTCACGATTTGTTGACTCTGGGACTGTTACTCTATGATATTTGATAAATATTAAATTGATCTACAAACGTACAGCAGTACCAGTCACAACAATCATCATCATATTGCCACCCTGGCCCAGGACTTCATAATCAATGTCGATACCAACAACTGCGTCAGCGCCCATCCGCTTGGCCCGGGTCTTCATTTCAGCAATGGCCCGCTCCCGTGCCTCAATCAACTCATTTTCATAAGAGGCACTACGGCCACCAAAAATATTGGTTAGGCTTGCTGCAAAATCCTTTATAAAGTTGATTCCAATGATTACTTCCCCATTAACCACACCTAGGTATTCTGTAATTTTGCTTCCTTCTACGGAATTCGTCGTTGTAATAATCATTTGTACTCCTCCTCTTGTATAGCTAAGTATACGATCATGTACAGCTAGTATACGAAGGACATCCTAACCCTCCCTGAAGAAAGCATTAAGGATTGATTAATTGTTCTTTCTCCACCTCAATATCTGGGTGGACCAAAGGGACGTTAATGTAAAATGTAGTTCCTTCTCCCTCAATGGAAGAAACGGTTACCTTGCCTCGAAGCACCTGTTCCACCGTATTAAAAACAATACTCAATCCCAGTCCACTCCCACCGGAGTCTCTTTTGGTGGTGAAGAAGGGTTCAAAAACCTTGGTAATTTCCTCTGAGAGGATGCCGCAGCCATCGTCAGAAAACCATATGTTCAATCGGTCATCACTGGCATTGGCCGAGATCGTGATAGTCCCTTCATCCTCAAGGTCATAGGCATGGATCAGGGCATTCATGGTCAGATTGGTGAAAATCTGAGAGTAGGCTCCCGGGTAGCTTTCGATCACTAAATCATCTGGAATTTGAATATCAAAAGTAATGGGGCGCTTCTTATACTTACCATGTAAGTTGCGCAGGATTTCATCCATATATTCCTTAAAATAAAAGGTTCGGCTTTGGTGACTGGACTGGTCCACTGCCACCTGTTTAAAACTGGCAATCAAGTCCCCTGCCCGGATTAAATTCCGAGTCATGCTGGATGTAGAATCCGAGAAGGTTTCCAAATCAGACATGAGTTTTCTCTTAGTTATTTTTCCAGACTCGACATCCTTGATAAGGTCGTCAATCTCATTTTCCATAAAGGTACTCATGGTCAAACTCACCCCAATAGGGGTGTTGATTTCGTGGGCAACACCGGCTACCAGTTCTCCAAGCAAGGCCATTTTAGCCGATTGAACCAGCTGCTCCTGGGCCCCCCTTAGTTCTGAAACCACGTGTTCCAGCTCTGTGTTTTTCACTTCCAGTTGGTCTTTGACCTCATGGACTTCTTCAAAGGAGGTTTCCAACTCTTGATTCTTGCGGTTCAACTCCCGGGTTCTTTCCGTTACAATCTGCTCCAAATTGTGGTTCATGGATTGGATCTTCCGGTTGTCGTCCTCAATCCGGTGGCGCATTTTATTAAACTGGTTGGCCAATTCCTCCAACTCATCGTTTGTTTCCACTATGATATCACCCTTGGTTTCACTTCTCCCAACGGTCTCAATGCCTGCTTTAATCGTCTTGAAGGGCCTGGTGATCTGCTGGATACTAATGGCTAGAATCACAGACAAAACTACCCCCAATAGGATCATTTGAATAATCTGACTCCAAAGGGTGCCCTGTAGTTCTTGGTCAGCAAAATACCTGGTGATCCCGATCTCCACGGTCCCAATCTGCTGGTCGCGAACGATCACAGGCTTGGTGGCATAAAGCAGGTACTGGTCTTGGTGCTCCTCAAGGCCCGATATCCGCTCGTAAACAGGGCCTATCCCTTCGTCAAAGACTCGGAGGCTACCAACTTTTTCGTCTTGAAAGTAGGCGTCTCCCAAGCCTTTAACAAGTTCCTGGTTCAAGTTCCACAAGGGTTGTTCAAAGGCCTTTACTGCAACGGTAATCAGGACCTCCAGTTCTCCCTGGAGGTCAGCTTCCACCTGTTGCTTGGTGACCTGCCACTGGACCATGTAGGTTGACAACAAGGTAAAGACCATGCCCAAAATGGTCACAAGCAATAGCTTTTTCCATATTCGGTTGAGAATCATTTTGGAGTTCATGGGCTCCCTCTCGATCTATTGCTGGGGCAATGTAGGCATGTTCAGGTCATATCGGTCGTATAATTCTTGTAGGGTACCGTCCTTGTACATGGTCATCAAGGTTCTTTCATACTCAGCCACCAAGTCTTCAAGCTCATTGAACTTTGAAAATCCAATATAGGTATAGTTTGTGTTGAGTACAATTGGCAAGTCTACAACTTGGTCTGCAACGCCCATGTCCTGGGCTACTTCCCTCCCTGTAGAGGTAATGTCAATGATCAAGTCAACTCGGCCTTTCAAGAGGTTCTCCACACTTTGAATCGGTGTGTCCGCCGAAATAATGGTGTAGTTTTCATCTTCTTTCATATAGTCTAGATCAGCCAATGAATAACCTAGGAGGATGCCAATCCGCTGGCCCTTGAGGGTTTCTGGGTCTCCGTTGTATTCAAACGGGTTGTCCTTCAACTTAAACAAGGAGTAGGGCATGGCAATCAAGGGGTGCTGGTCTGGATAAAGGATAAACTCCGTTCGACTTTCCAAGAGAAACATATCCGCACCAATGTCCAGTTCTCCAAACCGCAGTTTTTCCAAGATTCTAGGGAAGGGATACCCCTGGATGTCAATGGGATAGCTGGTTCGAAGGCTAAACTCCCTCAATATGTCGACGACAAGACCCTTGGGTTCATCATCTTCAATATAGGCAAATGGCGGTGTGTTTTCCAGAATACCCATCCGCAAAGGACCTTTTTCAGGTGTATGGAAGTACTTTTTGGGAACTCCCTCATTGTCAAGGCGACTAGCAAAGCGCGTCATGTACTCACCCAGGTCATGACGACTCATGATTTCCTGGTAGGTTCCGTCTTCATAAAGGGCTTTTAGTTCCCGATCAAAGTCCTCTCTTAACTGGTAACGACCAGCCGCCTTTGAAAACCCCACGTAGGAGTAGGTGGAGTCCATGGCAGGTTCTAATATCTGGAAGGGGAGTTCTTCCCCATATTGGCGTTTGTATAAGTTATAGTAATTCCAGAGGTCAATCACCGCATCCAACCGCCCCTGGCGCAGCTTTTCAAAGTTGGAGTCCGGGTTGTTCACAGATTCAACAACAAAATTTTCCTCGGTCAAAAGCGCATCAATCCGCTCCCCATAGGAATACCCTGTGGTGACGCCCAGTCGAAGGCCCTTCAAGCTCAACAGGTCTCCGTTAAAGATCCCCTCAATATCCTCGTTACCATAGACGTGGACGGAGTACATGCCAATGGGTTGTTCCGAAAAGAGGATATTCTCTCTCCGCTCCGGAATGTCATAGAGGTCCACGATCATGTCCACGGTCCCCCGTTCGGTCATTTCCACAGCACGGCCAAAGGGCACATGGACAAACTCGTAATCATAGCCCAATCTTTCCATGATCATCCGGGTCAGTTCAATAAAGGGACCCGCTGCCTCCCCATCCTCCAGATACTCCATGGGCCGATAGTCAAAAGTTCCAATTCGAATGGTCTCGCTTTCAACAAGAAGGTCTTGAACTGGCTCCTCCCCCTTGTCTTCCAAAGGTATATCTGGACTTTCTGACGGGCTACACCCCATAGCCACCATCAGTAGACATAAAATACACACCCAAAATCGTCTCATAATCCACCTCATTTTTTGGTTTTCTCCTTTTACAGATATACCCGAAAGGTGTTTCTTTACCCATCAAAACCAGTGGTTCACAGGCTTTAAGGGCAAAATAAAACCCCCAAGCATATGCTCGGGGGCTTTAATTCTGAAATAACCTCTACTTATAGAGGGTTTACGTTCTCAGCTTGAGGACCTTTAGGGCCATCAGCAACTGTGAAAGTTACTTTTTCGCCTTCTTCAAGAGTCTTGAAGCCGTCCTTCATGATCTGAGAGTAGTGTACGAATACGTCGTTGCCGTCTTCGCCAGTGATGAATCCGTAGCCTTTTTCAGCGTTGAACCATTTTACTGTACCGTTCATAATGTTTACCTCCGAAATTTTTAGTGCTGTTCCATGTTAAAAGTTGCTTGTTACATAATTTCGGAAGTGCTCAATGGTACATCCAAAATATGTTCAAGAGTTCTTCATGCGGAAACAGGTTACTTTAATCTTAGAGTATTTCCATTGAAAAGGCAAGGCATGACTGGGAATCGACCCTATTATTTTTCATTCTCTTCCAAATTTATAAAAAGCTTAGTGGCCTCCATAAAACCAGTGCTAGGCTTGTCTTGGTCTGATACAACAAAAAAAGATGCCAGGACCCATGAAAGGTCTGACATCTTCACTTTAATAATTCACAAAAGGTTCTGGATCTACAGGTTTCCCATTTTTCAAGACTTCAAAATGGACACAAGGGCCAGTCGTGTTTCCAGTGTCCCCTGACAAGGCAATGATTTGCCCCTTTTTTACGGTGTCCCCTTGCTTCACAAGGAGCTTACTTGCATGGGCATAAATGGTTTGATATCCCTCAGCGTGGTTGATATAAACTGAATATCCATAGCCTCTGACCCAGCCAGCTATGGTCACTGTTCCATCTTCTGAAGCCATGATAGGTGTTCCAATGGGTGTTCCAATATCAATGCCCGTGTGTTGGCGGCCCCAACGGCTACCAAAACGGGAGGTCAAGTTGCCTGTAGAGGGATTAACAAAGGCTGAAGCTATGCTGTTGCCTGGTATTTTTATTCCGGCCAAGATCACTGCATTTTCAGGCTCTTTTACCACTTCTTCCCCTAGGGACTCCTGGTCAATCACAATGCCATTTTGTCTGGTTACGAGGACCTTTGATTCTTTGACACCATAAACACCCGATTTTTTCGTTTGACGTTCCCCAATGTTGAGTTTGTCACTATTCTCATAAACCACTTCGTAGGGGATGCGCTCTGAATATACTTTTTCTTCAACCGTATGCACATTAATATAGGCTACGGGAATGTTTAAGTTGAGTTGATGTCCAATCTGCAGGCGGTTTACATCCACCTGGGGATTGGCCAGAACAATCTTGTTTACAGACAAGCCCTTCTTCTGGGCAATATCCCATATGGTGTCGCCAGCGGATACCACATAGGTTTCCAACTCTTCACTACCTGCCAAAACATAGTTGGTAGCTTCTTCTTCTGGCAAGATGCTATTTGCCTGAACCTCCCGAAGAATCAGCTCTACATTTTCCTGATAGGAATAGGAAATAATTCGAGATGGATCATCCACGTATTTTCCCTTCACAGCTTCCAATAGGCGCTGGGCTTCTTCCAAGGTATTGACGGTTACTAGGGTTTTTCCGTTAACATCAATGCTATACCCCAAGGATCTCTTGTCCACATCAGTTGCTAAAACAAGGGGTTCTGGGTCGTCTACCTGCTGAACGTCTAGGGTTTGAACTTGGGTTTGATCCTCTACATGGTTTGTTACTTGGACTTGTGCACCACCAGTTGCATAAAAAGCAATCATAAAAGCAATGACTACAACTATACCACCGATAGCCACCAACTTCTTCTGATCCACAATTGGCCTCCATCATTATGTAAACGTCTTTCATATAATATCACACTTGCCCATTATAACCTAGAAATTTGGGATAAATGTGGGATAAGTCTTTTGCCTTCGGGTAGATATGGATTGGTGATTGAAAAGGAGGAAATAATGAAACTTGTTGCTTACCTTAGTTTCCCGGGAAATACAGAGGAAGTTCTTAACTTCTACAAGGACCTATTCGGTGGTGAAATCACCTACTTACAGCGGTATGAGGACGCCCCGCCAGACATGAAGGTCAGTGAAGGGTACAAGAAAAAAATACTCCACGCCCAGCTGGACTTCGGGGACAATACCATGTATTTCTCTGACATGTTTGAAGGCATGCCCATGGAACCGGGTGGAAACATTGGCCTCAACATTAACTTTGATGACCCCGGTCAACTGGAAGAAGTCTACAACCGCTTGAAAGACAAGGGGACCGTTACCATGGAACTCCAAGATACCTTCTGCAATGCAAAATTTGCTGCTTTGACAGACCAGTTTGGTACAGGATGGTCTCTCAACTATTCCAAGCCCCAGGACCAATAAGACAAGCAAAAGACCATGGTGATCCCGTCTCTCGGGTGTAACCATGGTCTTTCATCTTTTTTCAGAATGGTGATTGAAGTTACCGAAGATCATACACCATTGTCGTATACTTTACTTAACAAACAGCCATTCAAGGAGGACGACATGCTTAATAAAAAAGATCAAGAACGATTCAAGGACGAAATTGGTTTCGTACCACCAGGTGTTGTACTGGCAGACCACTTTGGCCCAGAGCTACAGGAAATTATTGCTTCCTACCACCATCAGATTTGGGAAGGTGGCGTCATTCCACTGAAATATCGCTATCTAATCGCTTTGGCAACCGCTATTTTTGACGATAACGAAAAACGAGCACGACTGGAACTGACCAAGGCCATTAAAGAAGGGGCTACAAAGGAAGAAGTTCTTGAAGTGATCAAGCAACAAATCTGGATGAAGGGAGCACCTACCTTAGTTCAAGTGGCCCCCCTCCTGGAGATGCTTTCCAAGAAGTTCCCTGAAGAATAGTCCTCTTCTACCTGCCTCCCCAGGTTAGAGTGTCTGGTCTTCCCTACCCATACACTAGCTCAAACAACGTTTAATTAAAGAATAAATCCCATGAACCTTGTCATTGGTGAACAAGGTCCATGGGATTCTTTTTTTCTCAGTAGTCTGATTCATTCAGTAGTCTTCTCCATTAATCTGACTTCCACTTGTGACTAGCGATCAAAATACTCTAGGTAATACTTGTGGCCCTCGTCCTCAAAGACAAGAGTGGTTTCGCCGGTTTCTGTGTCCAAAGCGTATATATGCTTTTCGGCACCGATCACTTGACCATCGACAATGAGAAAGTCAATGAGTATATAAAGGACTTGGTTGGCCGTGTCCCCATAGATGGGCAGGAAGGCAATGTCACCCTTGTCTACCTGGGTCAGTTGCCTCAGGTCTCCCTCTAGGGTCACCTCAAAGAGGTTCCAAGGGGTCAGCCGGTCCACATTCTTAATCAAAAACTCCGTTTCCCCCATCCGGTACCAGGGGGTGTCCCCCATGAATCGCTCGAAGACAATTCGCCGGCTGTCCGGACTCCAGCTGGGGTCATGGTCTGATTCCCATCCTTGAGTCGTGGTTAGCCGTCTGGGATCGCTGCCGTCAGACCTCATGACATAGATTTCTTCTCTCCCAGCTTCCTGGGTACGCTCTGTAGATTTATAGACAATCCACTGGCCATCGGGAGACCATTCAGGATCGTTCTCCTCATGGGGGGAGTGGGTGAGTTGGGTCATTTCCTTGGTTTGCAAGTCATATAGATACAGGTCTGCAGTTGGAGTGGCTTCCCCTTTGTCATTGCCGAAATGGCTAAATATGAGTTTTGTCCCATCCGGTGACCAATCTGGATGACCATCAATCACCTGATTATTGGTAACCTGAACTTCTTCCCCGGTTTCCATATTCAAGACAAAGATTTCCCAAGTGAGGGGGTCTCCTTCCTCTCCACCATGGAAGGCAAGCCATTTGCCATCGGGCGAAACGGCCGGGTTATTGTCATGGCGTTCATTGGTTGTTAAACGTTCAATCGCGCCACTTCTTGCTATCCTATATAAGTCCCCATGGGGATTGTCCTTTTTTGACATAAAAACAATGGACTTGTCGCCTAGCTTGGCTTGCGAACTATCATCCTTGACATGTAAGTCTGAAGAATTGGCTTCTGGACTAGGTTCATCCACTACAGGGCCTTCTGTCTCTCCACACCCAACCAAAGCAATCACCATCAACAGGGTAACAAGACACCATCTATAAAAACCATTTTTTCTTTGAATGCTCATAAGTCCCTCCTTCCATTTAGTATATAGGGATTTGCCCGTATTACAACAGGTATCAAAAAACAGAAAAAAGCAGGCTCATTGGTTGAACCTGCTTGATTTCATTAATAATTGATTTGCTAAGCATCTGACTTGTACCCGTCGCCAACACGCAGAAACTTAACATCCTTACTCAATTACGCTCTAAGGAGTTGTAAAACACCTTGGTTGCTTTGATTCGCTTGCGCTAACATGGCTTGAGCTGCCTGACCCAAAATGTTGTTTTTGGTAAAGGACATCATAGCATTGGCCATGTCCACATCACGGATTTGAGATTCTGCAGCTTGGAGGTTATGAGAGGTTACCTCAAGATTCTTGATGGTGTGTTCTAACCGATTTTGATAGGCTCCCATACGTCCTCTAATGGATGAAACCGACTCGATGGCTGAATCCAAAGAGTTGATTGCATTGGTGGCACCAGCTGTAGTGGTCAAATCCAATGAAGTTGTTCCAAGATTGTCAGTGGTCACATTGGCCAACTGGATTGTGAAGGTGTCCGAACTGTTGGCCCCCACCTGCATGGACAAGTTCCCACCTGCCGAAAAAGTCGGATTGGTAAAATTAATATTAAAACTTGTCGTAGCTTTTACAGTTGCGGCGTCATTGGCAATGGTTTGGTCTAAAGTAAGGTTTGAACTCGATCCTTTAACACCACCATTGGTGATCACGCCTGTGCCTGCTGAAAAATCTGTACTCCCCGTTAAATAAGTAGTAACATCACCACCAGCATCCGCATTGAACCAAGTGATAAATTCGTTTACTGAAGTGAAGTCTGCTGCGCCAGCTGCTCCCGCTAACTCCGTTCCTGCAAAGTCCTGGGTGGTATTGTTGATTGCCTGATCAAGATTATCACCAGCCTCCAGACGGTCGATAATAGCGTTTATACCCCCATCTGTGATTTCATGTAGAGTTTTGACTGCCTCATAGGCAGACCGATAATCTCCATCAAAGGAAGACGTCAGGGCAACATTGTGGTCTGTAACAGCAAAATTATTACCACCTTGAATCGCCATTGACAAACCTTCGAGGAACCAGTTTTCCTTGTCGCGGTCAACACCATCCGTAGAAAAAGCCATATTCGTGAACTGATAGCCATGCATCATTTCATGGGCGATCAATGTATCGATGACTCCTTGAGGATGCAAGTTCCCTCCAGCGTCTGTCACATTGGCCAAGTTGATTCGCATGGTCAAATTGGCCCCACCATCTGCTGTTCCCATGGATGCACCTGTAGACGTCCCCTCATCGTAATAGTAGGTCACGTCAAGGTTTCGAACACCCGCAGGTGTATTAATGGAAAAGTTGGCCTCAATTTGGTCCATTGCATCATCAATGTATGCCGGAATTGCAGCGGTCAGACTATTTACAACAGTTTGGGTGATGGTCTTTGAACCACCAGACCCGTCTAATACACTGATCCCATTAAAGCTTGTAGTATTAGCTATCCGGTTGACTTCCTCGTTCAACTGGTCGATTTCAGATTGAATTGCTTGGCGGTCTGCGTCAGCCGCCGTGTCATTGGATGCTTGAACGGATAGTTGTCGCATCCGTTGTAGAATATCATGGACCTCGTTGGTTGCTCCCTCCACGGTTTGAATAAGCGAAACTGCGTCCTGAGCGTTCCGTGAGGCCATGTTTAGCCCTCTTATTTGTGCACGCATTTTTTCGGAAATTGCCAAACCTGCTACATCATCACCTGCATGATTAATACGCATTCCAGAAGATAATTTCTGAATTGCGCCTGAAACTTTTTTTGCAACGACTCCTGCCATACGACTTGTATTCATTGCTACTAGGTTGTTGTTTATTCTCATTTTTCACCCCCTTCCTTCAAGAGCTTATAGACTATATCGGTCAAAAGTCACAGTAACTATAGCTTTAGTAGCAAAAACTATATAGGAAGTAGCAGTTCAACGATTTTAATTTAGTTAACCAAACCCCATTGATTCGTTAACCAAATTCCGATATAATGAAAATAGTTAAAGAAATGTCATGACTCTATGGGAGGGCTACCCGCCTTTCTTCACCTAGACTCAAAACGACAAGAGCGCCTTAGGCCACTTGTCGTTTTTTTGTTGTTAGAATGCGAAGCGATTCCCTATACTGGTAATTCCCATCGTTTCTCATTTTGCATACCCACCCAAACCAAGGTGGTTACACATGTGGACCCCCAAAGTGCCACTATCCTCGGACTACCTTGGTTTCAACTTATAATCAGCAGTAGAGTCTCTCTCTCTGATTACACGCCAAAGACACCTCAAGCAGACCACTGTTTGAGGTGTCTTATATTTTTTGTAAGCAAATTCACATCTACAAGTAGATTTCACATGTCTTCAAGACGCAATTCTTTCCTTCGACTGGCTTTCAAAGGCATTTCATGGATATCAAGAGCTTTTACCTACCGGATGCGCATGACCTGACCCATGATCTGGATCAACATTCTCACGCTACCCTCGGTGTAGTCTGTTGACCCAAAGCTGGCAACGATGACCATGTCTCTTTCCCGATCGTAGAACAATTGGGTACCCAAGGCCCCCATGTGGCCCTGCATACGGGGATAACCTTTGAGGAGTGGGAAGAAGTCCTCAAAGTGGTATTCCATGACCCCCAGACCATAGTGGATACCACCCATATGTTGGTGGTCAAAGGTGTACATTTCTTTTAGGGATGCCTCTGATACCAAGAGACCCGGTTGAGGGCAAAGGTGAAGGCCGTTAGGTCATCCAAGGTTGAAACGATGCCTCCACCGGACCAGTCAACTGACAAACTTTTCTCCTCCCTGAGGTCAACACCATTGACCCAGACATGTCCCATGGGCCGCTTGGGATTAGCGGGCTCTGAATAGAACATGAGGTAGGTGTCCTCCATAGACAAGGGGTGGAAGATGCGATCGTGGAGAAGGTCATGGAAGGGGCGACTGGTAACCGACTCTGCCAAAAGGCCCAGCAAGATATAGCCTGTGTCAGAGTAATGTATGTCTACACCAGGAGGAAAGAAGGCGGTCTGATGGTTTCTCGTAAGGTTCACCATGGTCTCTGGGGTCCAGTGTTCTTGGGTCTGGAGAATGATCCTCTCCCTGGTGTCTACTCCCCCTGCCACCGGGTCCTCAAAATAATCTGCAAGGCCGCTGGTATGGCCCAAGAGGTGCCTCACGGTCACTTGATCTTGATAATCAACCCCTTCCACAACAAAGAGTTCCTCCAAAAATCCTTCTTCAAAATGAGCGGCAATGGGTTGGTCCAAGGTGATCATGCCCTCTTCGACCAACTGCATGATGATTGTTGCGGTAAAGGTCTTGCCTATACTGGCCACATGGAAGGGGGTCTCCCCGTCCACAGATTGACTTCCAGCACCAGCTTGGGCAAAGGTAAAGTCAATATCCAGTTGCGGAGAGGTGATTTTTACCAAGCCATGGGGGATTTTTTGGTTCTTGGTAACTTCCTTTTCGAGCATATTGTCTATGGACTTTAGGGCGTCTTCTTTATTTATAGGCCGGCTCATCCACCCCACTATACCTACACCAGCAAGTAGTATGAGTCCCAAAATGAGGGCGAGCCTCTTGATCCACTTTTTCATAATTTCCTCCAATCTCTTTGCATATTACTATTAGTAATATATCTCTTGGGTTCATCGTACACCTTGAGCCCGAACTTGTCAATGGACTTTATCTTCCAATATGGTATATTACGAATAGGAGTATACAAGGAGGTAGGTATGGAGTTTGTACTGTTGGGTCTCTTGGGCATTCAACCCATGACCATTTATGACATGAATCAATCCTTTAAAAGTGGCATTTCTCTTTTTTATAGTGCCAGTTATGGAAGCATTCAAAATGCAGTCAAGAAGTTGATCAAAAAAGGCTTCATCACTTTTGAAGAACGAATTGACAATGGCCGGAACAAAAAAATCTATTCCATCACACCCGGTGGGCAAGTGGCCTACAGGGAATGGATGCTGGCACCTCCAGATTTGCAAAAGCTTGAAACCGTTGCCCTTACCAAGCTACATTTCCTTGGCACTCGTACCAGGGAAGACCGGATTCATATCCTTCAAGGACTCATTGACGCCATTGAGCAAGTGGAAGACCAGCTGGGTGGCCTCCACCAACAAGTCTCTGCCATTGAGGTAGACCCAAGTTATATGGACATCTATCGCTATCAGGTGAAAACCCTAGAGTATGGACTCATGTCCCATGGGGCTGGCAAGGCTTGGTTTGAAAAATTGCTGGCCGCTGAAAAAGATTCCTAGTCTAGGGCGCATCTTTTCAAAGTCTTTAAGAAGTAGGACTTGTTTGTCCACAGGAGATTGCATATAATAGAAATCGAGTGTTTTCGACAGAATGAAAGACATTATAAGAAGATTCTTTTTAATATAGGAAGGAGGCGCTGGGGACTTTTCCTCAGTAACCACAATATGATTACAGTCTCAGGTCTAGGTTTACGTTTTACGGACAAAAAACTATTTGAAGACGTTAATATGAAATTTACGCCGGGCAATTGTTACGGTGTCATCGGTGCCAATGGTGCTGGTAAATCCACATTCCTTCGGATCCTTTCTGGTGAAGTAGAGCAGTCTGAAGGTGACGTGATTATCGCTCCAGGTCAGCGTATGGCTGTTCTGAAGCAGGATCACTTTGAATTTGACGCGTTTCCTGTGTTGGACACAGTGATCATGGGTCACGCCCGTCTCTATGAAATCATGCAGGAAAAAGACGCCCTTTATGCCAAGCCTGATTTTTCTGATGAAGACGGTATTAAGGCAGCCGATCTAGAAGGTGAATTTGCTGAACTGGATGGCTGGGAAGCTGAGACCAATGCGGAAAAAATGCTCATGGGTCTTGGTATTACCAAGGACATGCACTACAAGCTCATGTCTGATCTAAAGGGTGATGAGAAGGTAAAGGTTCTTCTGGCTCAAGCCCTGTTTGGTAATCCACACATCCTACTCATGGACGAACCGACCAACCACCTGGACATCCGTGCCATCACATGGCTGGAAGAGTTCCTGATGAATTACGACAACACGGTTATCGTTGTTTCCCACGACCGTCACTTCCTCAACAAGGTTTGTACACACATGGTGGACGTTGACTTCGGCAAGGTTAAGATGTTCGTTGGTAACTATGACTTCTGGTATGAGTCTTCTCAGCTGGCCCTACGTCTCATGAAGGACCAGAACAAGAAGCGTGAGGAAAAGATCAAGGAACTTCAAACCTTTATCGCACGATTCTCTGCCAACGCGTCCAAGTCCAAGCAGGCCACAGCCCGTAAGAAAATGCTGGATAAGATCACGGTTTACGATATTGAGCCGTCTTCCCGTCGTTACCCATTCGTTGGCTTTACGCCAAACCGTGAAGCGGGTAAAGACATTCTTCAAGTGGAGGGCATTAGCCATTCCATTAACGGCGTAAAGGTTCTCAACAATGTG
The DNA here is from genome assembly GCA_964342805.1 of uncultured Peptostreptococcaceae bacterium. Lineage (GTDB taxonomy): Bacteria > Bacillota > Clostridia > Peptostreptococcales > Acidaminobacteraceae > CAYFHQ01. The sequence continues at coordinate 50,712 of CAYFHQ010000003.1, forward strand.
TCCTTTACCGTTTCAAAGGGTGATAAGATTTGCTTTATGGCTAGAAACACCATTGCAAAGACTACCCTCTTCCGTATTCTTATGGGTGAAATCGAGCCAGATGAAGGAACATACCGCTGGGGTGTTACCACGTCTCAGGCCTTCCTTCCGACGGACAACACCAACTACTTCGAGGGTGTTGACCTAAGCCTTGTGGACTGGCTACGTCAGTACTCCGAGGAAAAGGACGAAACCTTCATTCGGGGCTTCCTGGGCCGTATGCTCTTCTCCGGTGAAGAAGCATTGAAGAAGGCCAGTGTACTATCAGGTGGCGAAAAGGTACGTTGCATGCTTTCCCGCATGATGCTATCCGGTGCCAACTGCATGCTACTGGATGAGCCGACCAACCACCTTGACCTGGAATCCATTCAGGCCCTTAACAACGGTCTAATTTCCTTCACAGGTACCATGATGTTCACATCCCATGACCACAAGTTCAACCAGACGATTTCCAACCGCGTGATGGAGATTACACCAGAAGGTCTAGTGGATAAGATGTCTACATTCGATGACTTCCTGGAGGATGAAGACCTTCAGAAGCGTATTGATGAAATGTACGCCAAGCACGGCCTGTAAGCTTGCTTAAAGGATGGATGCCCTTCGTACGACTAGAGGCCTTCATTGATGCAGGCTTCATGTATGAACTCACAAAATAAACGAGCTGTTGCCAATGACGCTGATCCGAGGGATCTGTCATTGCAACAGCTCTTTTTTTGCCCACGAGTGGCTTAGAGGGCTAGGTTCAAGGTGGATGGTTGGCCGCTTGCCTGGGCCCGTTGGCCATTTGCGGCGTAGTTGGACTTTGTTGCTGCCAACTTGGCCTCCTGCTTTTGGGCAGTGGCAATTTGACCATCAAGCATTTTTAGCTGGGCTTGATATTGCTGTTCTGCCTGCTTGACTTGCTTGGGATCTGCCCCCTGCTTCCTCAGCTGGGCAAGTTTCTTTTGCATCTGTTTCAAAAGGCTTTGTTTCTTCTTTTGGAGCTGCTGAACCTGGCTGGTTTTTGCCTTACTCCCCTTGCCAGATCCCTTTTGCGTCTTGGCCTTCTGAATTTGGGCCATTGGCTTTTGGCCTGCTAGACCCTTGCTCAATTTCAAGGACAAACCTCCAGTGGCTGTTCTTACTGACCGGGCCGGATTTCCAGCCAATCGTAAGCCTACTCCTCCCATAGACTGACCATTCAGTCTCATAGTCTCACCTCCTTTTTTTCATTCTACCAAGCTAGAAACAGCCAATCACAAGGCTTCTAGGATCGTAATAAAATTTTATGGCTCCGTTTGGATGAGAAGAACATAAACTTATGGGGACCTTAAACTTTTCGAAAGCAATTCTTACAAGGGGTTCTACGAGTAAATAAACCCCTGGAAAATGCCGAAAGCTTTATGTTAGGGATTTGGGGTATAAAGGCAGTGAGAGGAGGCCCAGGATGTCTGGAAAGATAATTATGAACTTGGCCATGAGTCTTGATGGCTACATTGCTGACCCCAATGGTGGCTACGACTGGATACAGGGGGATGGGCACAAGGACTTGGATACCCTTGCACAGATGGATTTTGACCACTTCCTAAAGGGTATTGATATCATCGTCATGGGGAGAAAGGCCTATGAAGACACACCCATGGAGCCTTTTAAGGAAAAGATGATTTACGTGGCAACGTCCAAGGAAATCCCCTATACGCCCAACCTCAAGGCCATCCATGAAAACCTGGTTGCGGAAGTGGTCAAGCAAAGGGACCTGTACCATAAGAACATCTACTTGTTTGGTGGTGGCCTTTCCATTGACGGCTTTCTAAAAGCTGACCAAGTGGACGAAATTATTATTGGGATCGTGCCAATCATCTTAGGCAAGGGCCGTCGTCTATTCCTTGAGGATAATCCACGATTCTTGTTGAAGTTGGACAAGTACAGCGTGACCGATGGGATGATGATCCTCCACTACGTGCGCCGTAATCGCAATTAATGATTGGGGATTGGCCTGTTCAAGTCTTATGAGTAACCCGAGTCATGAGAGTAACTTAAGTCTTTTCGAGTTACTCAGGTTTTTGACTTGCTCAGCTTTTTGACTTGCTCAGGTCTTGCGTGTTATCAGATAGGCCCTAGTCACAGAGACGAAAAAAAGCAGTTATCGGCAGGATTTCAATGATCCTTCGATAACTGCTTTTGTGGTTTTGCCTTGTCTTACTTGGTTGTTCTATGGAAACCAAGTGGACTTTATTCAGCCAATGACTAAACTTTGAACTTTGAAACCAGCTGCTGTAATTGCTCCGACTGGTCTGTGATCAGGTCAATGTTCTCAGAAATTCGTTCAAAACTTTGGGCCTGGCGGTCAATGACATGGTTGATTTCGTCAACAGAAGTGGCATTTTCAACTGACGTCTGGGTCACTTGGTCCACGGCCTCACTGATTTCTCCAGTGATGTGGGCCTGCTTGGTGGAAAGGGCTGTGGATAGTTCAGAGTATTCCTTTATGCCCTGTACGGCTTCTAGGATCTTGCTAAACTGGTCCTTGGCCTCCTTGGCCCGGAGAACAGAAGCGTCAGACTTGGTATTGCCGTCTTCAATGGCGGCAAAGGCCTTGCTTGCTGCCTCTTGAATATCCTTAATGGAAACAACAATGGTTTGGACAGAATTCTTTGACTCCTCGGCCAGTTTCCGTACTTCCTCGGCTACAACAGCAAATCCTCGGCCATGTTCACCGGCTCTTGCTGCCTCGATAGAAGCATTTAGGGCCAGAAGGTTGGTTTGCTCTGCGATGGCTTCAATCAAGTCGACCACATTACCAATCTCTTCACTGGACTGGTTGAGGTTTCTAATGATTTGTAGGGTGTCTTGGTTGGACTTCACTACCAACTGGTTGGATTCCAATACGTCGGAAACCGACTGGTCCCCTTCCTTGGTGAAGGCCTCTACGGCTAGACTCTTTTCCATGGTTGCCTGCATTTGTGTGGCGGAAGAATTGGCATTTTCCTCCAGTTCAACCACACTGGCATTGACTTCTTCTGCAATCCCTGCGTTGGTTTGTGCCACATCAGCAACTTCGTTCACCTGGCGGGAAATGCTTGTGATCCCCTGGTTGGTGTCAGCTGACGCCTGGCGGATGTCAGCCATGGCCATATGCATGCTTTCAATGCTTTGTTGAACTTCCGTAACCATCTTTTGAATATTGCTGACAAAGACATTAAAGGCTTCGCCCAGTTGCTCCAGTTCATCACCTGTTTTGATATTTACCCGGGCAGTCAGGTCGCCTTCTCCTTTAGAGATGTCCGTCATGATGTGTAGGAGCCGTTGTACAGGCTTACTGATCAATCGACGGCTGAGGATAATCCCTGCCGCAAAGATCAACATACCAAATCCCAATAAACTCATGGCTGCGGTACGGATGTTAAAGATCTTTTGATCATAGCTAGCCTGGTACTTGCCTACGATGTCATTGATTTTGTTTTTAATGGTCAAAGCGTTGGCTACAATGTGCTGCTGGAGACCGTCTACATTACCAGTTTCAAGAGCTGTGTAAATCGGCGCCGTATAGGCGTCAATGTCTCCAGAAATGCCATTAATGGCTGCAACGATTTCACTGTTGCCGTTGGGGTTTAGGTTTAAGTCAGCGTCACCTGCTGTTAACCCCTTCATGATTTTGTTATAAAGTGCCAGTTCTTTTTCCAGCATTTCGGCAGAAGCGTCAGTCGAACGCCCTTCCTCTGTCGCGCTGGCATACTCTGTTGCATATACACCCAGTAGCATGGTTCTCATTCGCTGAGACCCTGCCTGGTTGATGGCAACACCATCATTGTCAATGCTATTCAAGGTTGTCAGTAGGAATCCTACGTTCAACGCAAAGGGTAGCATCATAATGATCAGCAGGAGTATGATCTTTCGGTTCATTGTTTTCAGCATAATCTTCCCCCATTCATGCTGCATTTCCTAGTACAATCGCTAGTATAATGACTTTTACTGCTCATTTGCATAGTCTTAGTATATCTCATTTTGTAATGATTACATACCATTTTCGTTAAGATTACCATTACATTTTTACCACACTTTTCGCATCCCTAAACAAAAAGCCCTACCTGTTTACGATAGGGCTGTATCAATGCGTCTATATGTGTCACGCTGGTTAAGTTTTTGGCAAAGTAACCCTTTCTATCTAGGGCTTGACTTGCCTACTTACAGGAAAATGATGGATTGAAACGCTGTGATCGATCTACTTAATAGCCAAGGAAGGGGTCATTAATCATTCTCTTGGAAGCAATCCCTTTTCCTTTCAGCAAATGCTTAATTCCTTTAATAAAGCCTGTACTACCAGAAATATAGTAAAGCCCTTTTCCACCATGAATTGCTGCCAACTGGGTCACCTTGTCTTGGGTTTCCTGGGAACTGGACACGATGTGGAGGTTGACCTTGTCATTCGTCTCAGCAATGTGACGGAGGTCCCCTTCGAATAAGTGATAGCCCTTAGCTGAATAGACCAGGTCAATGGGCCGGTTGCTATAGGTCTCCAATGACTTGAGGACTGCCCGCACTGGTGTGATGCCAACACCGCCTGCCACCAAGACAATGGGGCTTGTCTCGTCTTGGACAGTAAACCAACCAAAGGGTCCCCTGACTTGGATCTCGTCTCCAGGTTTCAAGGAGAGTAGTTCTTTTTTAAAGGTAGAAATCTGGTCACCAGTCCGGGTAGCGATCATCATGATTCCTTCCTCTGGGGTAGATGCAATGGAAAATGCACGCCAGGCCTTGCCTTTAATAGGCCGAGAGGGGATAGAGAATATCCCATGTTCTCCAGGTCGCCAGCTTACACCCGCTTGGGCCTTCATTTGAATAATATAATAATCCTCTTCCACATGGTTGATGGACTGGATCACTGCACTTGTTTTTTTCAATACACCTCTAAAGTCTGATAATTTCATGGTTGGCCTCCTATCCTTCTATCCGCTTTCCTATGGACTTCATTTGATCAATCAAATCCTGCTTTTCACCTTCCTCTAACACACTGAAGAGTTGGTCCAGAAAGGCTCCGTGTTCTTTTAGCAGGTGGTCCATTTGCCTGTGGCCTTGGTCTGTCAGGGACACCCAAAAGACCCTCTTGTCTTCTTCGTCCTGCTCTTTTACCACCAGTTGACCCTTGACCAGCTTGTTGACTGTGTAAGTGATCGATCCTGATGTAATCGATGCGATTTCTCCTAAGCGTTGTACCTTTGACCTGCCCTTCTCTTTCAAGTGGGACAGGATAGCAAACTCAGTAAGACCGATACCTAGGTCTGCCAAGTTGGCTTGGGCTTTCTTGATGATGGTCAGGTTGAATTTATGCAAAACCACAAGTAGTTTCATGTTTATGTTCATGGGCAACCCCGTTTCATAAGATGGCATATTATCTTGATATTAAGATACTTGAATTATACACCTATTTTATCTTAATATCAAGATACTTTATGAAATATTTATACTTTCTTCGTCTACTTTCGACCTAAAAAAACCCCTTGTCCCAGTCATAGCCACTGGAACAAGGGGTTCATATTGTCGACAAGATGAAATCGGAGAAATCTTTTCTCGATTGTGCCCGGGCAATTAGGCCCTCTTATAAGGAGTGATACAAGTCCGGTGCCAGTTGCCTTAAGACCCGCAAGGCCCGAAGGGTGTTCCACCTGGAAGCCTTGCCTGCCTTCTCCATATCAAAATGGACAAGACCGGGGTGTTTGGCCTGGACGGGCCAAGTACCGTCCTTCCTTCGTTTGGACAGGAGCAAGTCCAGGGGGTCCTCCAAACGCTTGTCCTTGCCTTCGACTACATCAGGCAAAACACCGTCTTGGGCTGCCTCAGCCATGTAGACTAGGCCTCGCAACACGTCGTGTTTCCACCGGGAAGGAAAGGACAGCATGGTCATGGACTTGTGGATCATGTCACCTGTTCGATCTGACCGGTAGAGATGGTGGGCCAACATGAACTCCTGGGCGTCTCCCTCCATTCGAAGCAGGTCAGATAAGCGATAGGAGTAGCCCATCCTGTGGTACATGCGGATACCTTCCAATACACTGATGGTCGTATGAACAGAACTATGGACTGCACCAGACCGATTGCTCCGGCAATTAAAGCCACCATCAGGCATTTGCTGGTCCACTAAAAAGTCCACAATGGAGGTCAAGGCTTCAGGGGCGATCCCAAAGAAACAGGCATAGGTGAGAAACATGCCGTTGATGCACACATCACTCTCCTTGATTTCCCTGGCGGGATTGACCCCGCCATCGGCTGACTTGTTTTCCTTGACAATCAAGTCGAGGGTCCGATCAATGGCCGGTTGGGCTGTCATTTCCAAGTAGCGCAGGTCCAAGAGGGTATAGTGGCTACTGACCCACTTGACCTGGTAAAATCCCCGACCCCAATGGCCATGATTATTTTGTAGGGAGAGAAAGTGGGCGCCCCATCCTTCTTTTGCAATCTGACTACGGAGGTCCTCCAGGTCGTGGTTTGCCCGGTCCAACAAGTACTTGTTGGTTTGATAGGCCAAGGCCACATCCCCTTCTTGCAACCACTGGATAAGTTCACTTTTATTCATCCTCAAGTACCTCAACTAGGCCGGTTTCTCCGTTAATCCGAACCCACTGGCCCGTTTTGAGAACATCCATGACGGAAGGTATGCCTACCACTGCAGGAATCCCATACTCTCTGGCCACAATCCCTCCATGGGAAACGGGTCCGCCATACTCCATAATTAGGCCACCTGCCACCATAAATAGTGGTGTCCAAGTGGGGTTGGTACTCTCTGTCACAAGGATTTCTCCTTCTTCTAGGCTGGTGTCTGTCGGATCATTGACCACCCGAATACGGCCTTCCATGACACCTGGTGACAGGGGTATTCCTGAAAAGACCTTGGTTCCAGGTTGGATGACATTGGCTGAGTAAAGGGCTTCGCCTGAGTTTAGCAGCAGTCTTGGAATACGCTTCCGACCCATTTCAAGGTCATAGGTTGCTCGATTTTCTGCTACTAGAGCCTTCAGGTCTCCACCTGCAAGTAGCTGGTCCTTGGTCAGGAAGAAAAGGTCCTGGGCTTGGTTCAACTTGCCCTCTTCTACCAGTTGATCGGCATAGTCCAACATGACGCTGCGGGCAAGGTCAAGTCCTTGGACGATGTTGTATTTGGGGTACTCCCGCATCCCCGCCGCCAGGCGGAAGTTGATGATTTGGTCTTTCAACCGCTGGGCAGCCCGTTTGCCTTTTACTTGGAGGGTTGCTTGGAAAATTTCCTCTGTTAAAAGGTCCGCTTGTTGGGCCTTTCCAGCCATGTCTGCCAGGTTGCGCTTGTACATGTCGTCCTTCATAAAGCTGGCAATTTGGTCTAAAATAAAGCCTGGTTCTTCCCGCCAACGGGGGTGGCCGAAGTCTAGTTCTGCATTGGCCCTGTGGCCATAGGTTTCCATAAAAGCTTGAATCCGAGGATGGTCCATTGTCGGCTCCTGGCCAGTCTCAACTAGTTCACCTGCTATGCGGTTCATCTCCATGGCCATTTCTACGGTGATACAGTCGGGAAAGGCCTGGGACAAGATTCCAATATCAAACCGGTCACCGTGGAGCTTGCGCACGGCCTTCTCAATCTTGGGCTGGTTTTGCATGTCGATACAGTAGAAGCCTTGGACCTGGGTCAACTTAAAGGCTTCCACCAGGGCTTCAAAGCAAAAGTCCAGTTTGTCCTCAAGGGTCTTTAGCTGGGGTACCCGGGCCTTCATTCTTTCCAGGTAGGCTTCGCCCAGTTGTCTCACAGTGGCATATTTTTCACTCCCGCTGAGTTTATTGGCCTGCATGACAAGAGGGATGGCCTTGAAACCATAGGAGAAGACCCCCCATGGGATTTTGAAGCGGATGCCCTGGTGGCTGAAGGTGTAGCCATGACGGGCGACCATGTCATTCATTACGGCTTCCAGGGGAAGATCGTTGCCCGCAAAGGTTTTACCAAACTGCTTGGCCATGAAGTTCCAGGACAAGAGGTAGGTCATGTCAACAAAGATTCGGCCTGCCTGGTATTTGACGAAGCTAGCCTCTAGGGGCTTTTTCCGGTTGGTCATGATGCTTATGATGGCTGGGAACATGCCAGAAAAGACATTGAAGCCCAGGGGGGTAAAGGGTTCTTTTTGACCCAGGAGGACGGTACTGGCTGACAAGTATGCCCGTAGTTTGCCGTCTTGGTCCAACTGGTCGATTGGAAAGAGGGTTGTAATGGGCCGGGACTGGACAATATGGAGGACGCCCTCTTGGTCAAAGGCGAATTCTATGTCTTGGGGACTCTTGAAATGGTCTTCAATTTGGTTGCCCATGGCTACCAAGAGGTTCACCTGGTCACGGGTCAGGGCAGGTTGTTTCCCTTCCTCCTCAGACAAGGTCCTGGAAACAATGCCCGTCTCCCCATAGGCATAGGCCATGGCCTTCATGGCGATTCGCTCTTCCAGTATGCTACCTGAAACCCGGTTGACCACCAGCTGGTCTGGGTTTACCTCTCCGCTGACAATGGCTTCGCCCAAGCCGAAGGCACTATTGATCACCATTTCATGGCGGACGCCATTGATGGGATTGGCTGTAAAGGCCACACCTGAGACGGCACTGTTGATCATTTCTTGTACAACCACACCGTGGGCCAAGTGGCCTGTGATCTCGTTTTTCTTACGATAGGCAATGGCCCGTTCATTCCACAGGGACTGCCAGCAGGTAATGACCTTGTCCTCTAGTTCCCCTTCTGTCACATTGAGGAAGGTGGTGTACTGGCCTGCAAAGCTGAGGCCTGGTAGGTCTTCGGCGGTGGCTGAAGACCGCACGGCAACCCGGCCACTGGTAATGGACTTAAAAGCATCTACCAGGGCTTGCTTGAGGTCCGGTGACAGGGGCTTTCCAGAGAAAAGGCCATGGATTTCTGAGGCTTGTTGGCCTGGGGAAGAAGCGGAAGCCAGGATATTGTCTATTTTTTCTTGGAGTCCATGCTGGTTTACATGGGCGGAGTATACACTTGCTGGAATGACAAAGCCCTTGGGAACGGGGATGCCTGCTTGGATTAGCTTGGCCAGGTTAAAGGCCTTGCCCCCAACCTGAGAAAGGGGTTTACTTGCTAGGTCTGAAAGCCAAAGAATCATTTATTCCACCTCGTTTCGAATGAATTGATCCAGGGACTGAACGTAGTTCAAGCCAATGGTCACCAGTTGTACACTTTGTCCTGTGGTTCTCAGTTGCTGGTTAATTAACTGCTCACTGAAGGCCAAATAGCGTTTAAAGTCCTCAGATTCGATGGGGTCTTTTGAACGAAATACCCGGCTGGCCCAGTGGTGAAACTGTAACATTTCCCGGCCCCATAGGGCTGCCAGTTCCTTGGGATAGGGAGCGTCCCAAACACCAGCTTCGTTACCTTGGAGGATTAACTGGTGATAGAAGTTTGTTGTCACCTCTTCGAACCGCCGCACCATCTTTTGAAGTAGGACATGGTTGCCTTTAAAGGTGTAGGCCTTTTGCATGTTGGGCCATCGTTTCAGGTTGTTCTTCTTTAATTGATCTAGGCGGATAAATGAGTCTTCAAACTTGTCTAGGATGGGGATGGAGGTGTCCGCCAGGAGGTTGTCATAATCCTCCTTGACCTGGTCCACATAGGAAAAAGTGATCACCTCCAGGATTTCCTCCTTGGACTTAAAGTGGTGGTAAAAACCACCCTTAGATGCCCCAGCTGCTTCAATGATGCCGGCAATGGTTGTCTTTTCATAGCCTTTTTCACCAAAGAGCTGAAAGGCTGCTTCGATGATTTTTTCCCGTAAGTTCATGGAATCCTCCTTGCAAAGATGTTTGCAGACCATTACAGACCGACGGTCGGTTTCTTTGATTTCATTGTACACCCATCCATACAATTTGTAAAGTCAACTTGATTATTGTCGTAAACTCAAAAGAAGCCAGTGACTCTATGTGTTGAAATCACTGGCTTACAATATATACACCTGGAATTATTCATCCAATGGTCAATTTTGAACGAGATAGGCTATGGACTCATAAGGGGCCATCTGCCACTTCTTTTTCTTACTTCTGTCACCACGATGGGGGTAATTGCAAATCAAGGGTTCTTCTTCCCGCCAGGTCTGTGTGCCCATGAAGGCAAAGTCTCCAGGGTTTATCTCCTGAGTTTTATCGGTATGGTTAATCATGACCAAAAGGACTTGGCTACCCAGGGTTCGAGTATAAACAAAGAGGTTTTTCTGTTCCCTGAGGTGACGACAAAAACGGCCTTTTACCACTAGGGGCCATTTTTTTCTCAAACGGATCAAGTCTTGATAATAGCGGAAGATTGAGTCCTCGTCTGCCCGGTCCCTAGCTGCATTAATATCTGAAAAGTTTGGATTTACCTTAATCCATGGACTTCCTTCTGTAAATCCACCATGGGTCCTATCGTCCCATTGCATGGGGGTCCGGGCATTGTCACGCCCGTCTGCATAAATCCCCTCCATCATGGCTTCATGGCTGATCAAACCCTTGGGAACAAGGTCCTTGTAAGCATTGAGGAGTTCCACGTCATTATAGTCATCCAGGTTGTCAAATCGCACGTTGGTCATGCCAAACTCCTCCCCCTGATAAACGTATGGGGTGCCCTTCATGAAATGGATCATGGTGGCCAGCATTTTGGCTGACTCCTTGAGGTAGCTTATGTCATCACCGTACTTAGACACTGCCATAGGCAGGTCGTGGTTGCTCCAGAAGAGGGAGTTCCAACCATCGTCTTCCAGGGCCAGCTGCCATTTTTCGAATATGTCCTTGATGACACCAAAGTCCACAGGTTTGGATTTCCACTTACCCAGGCTTTCATGGTGGAAGGCAGTCACGTGCTCAAACTGAAAGACCATGGACAGTTCCTTGCGGTCCCTGCCAGAATAGAGGGTGGCCGTCTCTGGGGTCACACTCCAGGTTTCACCTACAGTCACAGCCTGCCTATGGACAAAGACCTGGCCATGCATTTCCTGGAGTCTTGGGTGAAGTTCAGGGCCTTCCGTAGTGATTTTGCGGTCAACGTCCTTGCCAATGAGGTCGATCACGTCCATGCGAAAGCCACAAATCCCCTTGTCCATCCACCAGTTCATCATGTCATAAACGTCATGGCGTAGCGAGGGATTGTCCCAATTGAGGTCGGGCTGTTTCTTGGTGAACAAGTGGAGGTAGTAATGGCCGGTCGTCGGTTCCCACTCCCAAGCAGACCCACTGAAAAAGGAGGTCAAGTCGTTGGGTGGACTTGGGCGTCCGTCAGCCAGGGGCTTGTCCTTGTCCCCCTCTCGCCAGATGTAATAGTCCCTGTATGGATTGTCCATGCTTTCTTTTGATGCCTGGAACCAGTCATGTTCATCCGAACTGTGGTTGACAACCAGGTCCATCATAATGCCGATCCCCCGCTTCTTCCCTTCCTGGATCAGGCGGTCCATGTCTGCCATGGTGCCAAACTCCTTGGCAATGTCACGATAATCGGATATGTCATATCCATTGTCGTCCATGGGGGATGCAAAAACAGGACTCAGCCAGATGATCCCGATACCCAGTTCCTGCAAGTAGTCTAGTTTTTCAATAATCCCGGGAATATCACCAATTCCGTCTCCATTACTGTCCTTGAAACTTCTCGGATAGATCTGGTAGGCTACTTGGTCCTTCCAGCCATCCTTCCTTTGCCACCATGCCTCTGTCATAATCCCTCCTATACCGTCACCACATAACAACTGGCCTTCTTAGACATATGGTACCAATTCTACAAGGCTATGGGCAGGAGGTTGACAGAGTCTGTATGCTTGCACAAAAAGAAAGCCCAGGAATTGGGCGTTCCGGATCGTACAGTATAAAGCTGGTATTCTCAGCAATAACACCTTACGGGTGGCGCGTCACCTATAAAATAAAACGTTCCACAAAGGTCCAGCCCAGTTTCAGGCCAAAGCCAACCAGAATGAGACCACAGAGGACATTAATGACCTTGAGGATTTTAACATTAAAGGCCTTTTTAAAAGTGGAAACTACCATGGAAACGGTCAGGAACCACATGGTTGAGGCCAAGACAACACCACCAATAAACCAAGCTCCATTCATGGCCGACAGGGTCGCCCGAAAGCCCCCCAGTAATAGGGTGCCGTCAATCAGTGCCTGGGGGTTGAGCCAGGTGACAACAAAACAGGTTCCAACCACTTGTAAGAGGGATTTGTCAAAATTCTCTTTTTGATCTTGGCCAGGGGTGGCTCGAATTAGGCCTATGCCTATCCAAATGACTGCCAGACTCCCCACACCAGTCACCAGAAGTTGCAGGATGGTGAAGTGCTCCATGACCTTGCCAATACCCCAGTAGCAGGCAAAAGCCAAAGTCACATCGAAAAAGATTATGATCAAGGCCACTTGAAGGGCACGTAGTCGATCCTTTTCTATAGCTGTATTAATCAAGTACATGTTTTGCATGCCAATGGGGGCTACATAGGCTATGCCCAACAACCATCCCTGTAGTAAAAATCCCATAGTCCCCTACCTTTCTATTTGCCAGGTTGGATTGTCCTTACTGGCTATAAATCTTTTTGTTGTCCCACCCAAAAGGTGGGTGGTCAGCTGGTCTAAATGGTCCAGGGCTTCCCCTAAGACCCCTGACTGGTCCCCCTGTAGAACTTCCACAAACAGAATGGCCGAAGTGGTTTCCCCGGTGAGTTTGGTCCGGTCTGCCTCCCGCCAGTTCCAACACCGGCAAATACAGCCCCTATCGTCCTTGTAGACCACTTCACCTGGATTTGGGGGTTGGTCAACGTCAGACCCAATGGTTTGAAAGGACTCATCCCCATCAGCCAGGGTCAGCCGCATGGGCCCATGTATGTGGTGGATGTCCTCCCCTCCACAGGGTAGATGGTGGCGCAGAGATACGGCATTGTAGATGTCTACCAAGGGATTGATAGACGGAATATCTTGTCCCTTCTGGACCCGCTTCAAGAGAGACTCAATGGATGACCGTTGCCTCTTGGGAGCACCAAACCACTTGTAGGCCTCCCGCCAGGCCGTAAGTTCACCCAAGTCCAAGAGGGCATCCCCTTGAATCCGTTGGCCGGTGTCCTTAACGGCTTCCGACAAGATATAACGGGCTTGGCTTGACCCTGTTTGATTGTCTAAGTTGTCAACGACTAAAATCCCCACTTGGGCATGGGGAAACCGGTCAAAAATTCGCTCATCCACTTCAAATAGCATGGAAGCCTCCTTTTTCATCTGGCTTCATTGTAGCAGACCCAATGATCAACGTACCCATCCAAAAGAGGACAAATAAAAACCATCCAAACTTGGTCGCTTGGATGGTGAACTTCACATACGCTTTGGAACTACTATGCTTCATCTATCGTCGTCTTCAGATCGTGTCCTGCACATCGAATGCTTATGCCTGGGAAAGTTCCCGAATACAGTCAGCCAAAATCGGTAGGCCATGACGAATTTCCTCCTCGTCAGCATAGGCATAAGACAAGCGGATGGCCTGGGTGTCTCCATAGTCATAGATATTACCTGGATTGATCAAAATACGATCCTCCAATAGACGCTGGAAGAGCCTCTGCTGGTCAATGGCCTGGTTCAACTGGAGCCAGACGTAAAAGCCGCCACTTGGTCTTGACCAGGTCGCCAGGTCTGAAAAACGGTTCTCTAGGATAGAAAGAACCAGGTCCCGTCTCTTTATCAGGGCCCTTCTTAACCTTTTTTGGTAGGTCAGGTGGTAGCCATCCTCCAACCACTTGGCTGCCACCAGTTGGGAAAGGGAGCTGGCCCCATAATCGGTTTGCATTTTTATATCCCCCAGGCGGTCCACAATGGGTTGAGGGCCCACGACCCACCCAATCCGAATGCCCGGTGCATAAGACTTGGACAGGCTGCCAATGTAGATCACATTCCCTGAGGTGTCCATGGCCTTGAGGGGGATTGGCGGTTCCTCGTCCAACCAAAGGTCCCTGTAGGCATCGTCCTCAATGATGGGCAACTGGAGCCGTCCTGCCAACTCCAGCAGGTCCCTTCTGCGTTCCAAGGGCATCAGGACCCCGGTGGGATTGTGGAAGGTGGGTATGGTATACAGGAGGTTTGTTCCTGACTTTTTCATTCGTTTTTCGAGATGCCCCAGGGATATACCCCAGTCATCCATTTCAATCCCGTCCAGGCGCATACCAGCAGACTGAAAGACATTCAAAGACTTCACATAGGATGGTCGTTCTGTATAAATCGAAGAGTTGGGCTGGAGAATACTCCTGGCAATTAAACTAAAGGCTTGGAGAGACCCGGACACGATCATGATCTGGTCCACGGGGACATCCATGCCAAACCGCTTCAAATCGGTGGCAATGGCCCGGCGAAGGCGGATGTTACCCTTGGGTTCTTCATAGCCCAAATGGGTGATTTCCTTGGACACGGCCTCCATGACTTGGGCCATTAGGTCCTTGGGGAACAAGGCCGGTGAAGGCTCACCAGTCCCCAAACGAATGATATCCTCGGTGAACTCTAAGTGGTTGATCTGCTGGATCATCCATTGGTTGGGGGCATGGATCCCCTGGTCGATATAGGTCGCCCAGTCTGGCTGGGCACTGGAGGTCAAAAGAGACCATGAGTTGTTGACCACAAAGGTCCCCTTACGCCCTCTCCCTTCCAATAGCCCCTGGGCTTTCAGGTCGTCAAGGACCGTGACCAGGGTACTCCGGTTGACCTGGAAGGCTGTAGCCATTTGGCGTTCTGGAGGCAGCTTGGTTTCCAGGGGCCAGTCCCCCTTGGCTATCCGGTCTAACATATATTGTTTGATCTGGTCCTGCAAGGTGGCAGGATGGTTTCGGTCTGGTTTCCACTGAATATGCATATGAGCCTCCTCCCCTTAGTATACCAATGGGAAGAAAAAACCGCCAAGCAATCTCTTGCTTAGCGGAATCTGAGTTTCAAATGAAAGAGGTTGGTCCTTAGGTCCTTTCGCTCTTTTTTCTTCCACTGGACAAAGTGGTGGTCTAGCTTGATACCTTGCTTTTCTGACAGAGTTAGTTTTCCTGAGTCGACCAGGTCCTCAATGAGGGCCTTGTTAACCTCGCGATCGTGCCAGGTCCCCAACTGGTCATGGAGGGTACGAATTAGAAGGGTGTCTTCCTCCCCAAGGGTCAAGAGGCCAAGGGCAGTTAAATACTTAATCCGCTTGCCGGCAATTCGAACCCGGTGGAGGCTGTCCACATCCTTTATGTCACTAGCTGCAACAGCCCCTGTATAGTCATCAAACTTGTCTTCCAGGAGGATAGGACGACCTTCTATGGCTTTTATGAAGGGAGCAACCAACGGCTCTAAGTCCCCTACACGATCCCTTTGGCCCGTTCTCTTGATCCACTGGTAGAGGCGGATTCGCTCGGACTCCAAGAGGTCTTCTAGGTATTTCTTCAGGGCCTTGAGCCCCTTAACCCCTTGCAGGGACTGGAGGAGTATATAGCTTTCTCTGGACACTTCTAAATGCCTAAAAATCTTCTTAAGGGGCTTTTCAATGGCTGCTAGGGTTTGGCTTACACGGGTCTGACCATCATCATAGAGCCAAAGTAGGGACCGGACCTTGCGGATATGAACCCGGGTGTCATGGACCCAGTCGGCCGTGATATCGTCTGGCGTTTGTACTTGCAGTTGGTCAGCGACCGCATCTAATAAAGCCTGTAAGATTTTCTGTGGTTGAAGGTCCTCGGCCACTTGGAAACTGGCAGGGGGCTCAAAGGCCCATTGGCAGCGCAGGGCTTCATAGACGTCCTCGGGTATGCCATTGGCCTCGTCTCTGTGGGCCAGGGCGTCGGCGTCCTTGATCAACTCGGCATAATAGCCATGGACCTTTTTCTTCTGGTTATGGACGGCAATGGCGTTGGTGATCAAGTCGATAGTGGCCATTTTCAAGCCCACTTCCTGTAAGAATTTTCTGCTGAGTTTGGCCCCTGTCAGGGCGTGGGGCTTGCCAATAATCCCGTATTGAATGCGGGCATAGTCGTGGAGGAGGGCAATGGTTTGGGCCAAGGAAACGTCCAGCCCCCTGGACTCTGCCAGGGCCTTGGCATGGCGCTCCACACCTGGAATATGGAAGGTGTCATACAGGGTATATACGGAGTCTGGGAGGAGTCTTGCGATCTCTCCTCGGATGACTCGAAGTTGTTCTGGGCTTACTGCTGATTGAGTCATAATATCACCTCGTACTTTCTTCATACCCCATTGGGACTTGTTGCCACAGAAAAAACCCCTGAAATACAGTTGTATTCAGGGGCCAAAGTCAATGTCTTGCTATAAGGATGAATATGTCGTACTGGCTAGGCTTTATACCAAAGCAGCTGCCCAGGCTTCAATTTGATCTGCGTTGTCAGACACGTCACCATCAATTTTTAGGCCTTCAACAACAACTTTTGCACCACAATCATTGGACTTGGCTTCGATCATTGTCACAGCTTCGCAGAAAACATGGGGGAACATTGCACTGTCGCCACAACCGAACACGGCAACCTCTTTGTCAGCGAACTGGTCCTTGTTCATGCCGTCATAGAAGTCGATGAAGTCGTCCTGAAGTTCGCCTTCACCCCATGTGGATGAGCCAAGAAGAATCAGGTCAGCAGAAGCCAAAGCGTCTGCTGGAGCCGCACTTACGTTATGTAGAGAAACGGTAGCACCCTTGCCGGAAAGTGTGCTTTGGATCATTTCTGCAGCCGTTTCCGTGTTACCCGTTGTTGAGCCGAATACAATTGTAATGTTCTTCATTTTGATTTCTCCTTACGATTTGTTTGGATTTTCATGATTTAAGGATAATCAGAATCGACTCGACGGTTTGAGGGGGTATCGGTGATAATGATTATCAATTTCATGGTAATCAACCATAAGGGCTTTGTCAACATTTTCACAGCGTTTTTTTCTATTGGGGTCCCTTTTATATTGAAATCCAAAATAAAAAAGATCCCATGGGCAGTGACCGGTTGGCGGCCTGCCTATGGGATCTTATCTTATTCAGTAATCAGCTGGTAGTCAGCAAACTGTAGGGCTTTTTCGTAGAGTTCCAATGACACTGCCCCCTTACTATTGAGGACACTGGTAACACTGCCAAAGCCAAACTGGAAGTCCTCTGGTGCAAAACCACGGTTGACCCGCTTGAGGTCTGTGGTCAAGGACAGGATCAGGGTATCCCCTTCAACCCGGTGGTCGGCCTGCATGTCGACCAGCTTGCCGGCTTGACCCTCAACCAGTGGGTTTACTTCCTTGTAAAACTCCTCTACCTTTCCTTCAATGTCACTTTCGGACATGTTGAAGTAGTGGGACTCTTGGACCATCTTCCAAACCAACTCGCCGTCATGCATGAGTCTTGTGATCTCGTCATGGTCAAAAACGTTCAGCGTGGTAAGGTTTTGTAGGTTCTGAACCTGTGAAAGGTCCGTCCTCTGTACAGATAACTTGTAGGCTGTTTCTTCCAACTCCATGGGTAGTCCTTCAATCATGAAGTAGAGGCCTAAACCGCCAATGAGTATTGCCCCAATAATAATGATTAAAAAACGCTTCATTTCCATCCTCCTTGAATGCGACTCAACTCTGTTATTATACCGCATTTTAGGAAGAATAGGTATGCCCAGGCTGGCCCTAAACTCGGTAACCTATGTTACGGGCTAAATATTGGAGATGGTGTACAATGGAAGTAATTAAGGATATGGGAGGAAGAATTATGTTTTATCATCAGTTGGCGAAAGTTTATGAACACGTATTTCCTGCAAAGGGGAAGATCCCCTTTCTCGTTGAGCACTTTAAGGGCCACAAGCGGATTTTGGACATGGGATGCTCCGATGGCCGTGTAACCCAGGGGCTAGCTGACCATGGATTTTCCATGGCCTCTGCAGACCTCAGTGAAACCATGGTGGCCGTTGCCAAAGACGTCAGCAAGGATGGGGCTGGATTTCCAGTGGACCAGGTGGACATGCGTCATACCCTTACCCACTATGGTATGGGTAGCTTTGACGGTATTTACTGCGTGGGCAACACCCTGGTTCACCTATTGTCTGACCAGGACATCCAGCGGACCCTCTGTGGCTTCTATGACACCCTCACTGCAGAGGGTACCCTGATCATCCAGATCCTCAACTACGACAAGGTGGTCAGTGAGCAGGTGACAAGCCTACCTTTGATTGAAAACGACCATGTCCGGTTTGAGCGCTACTATGAACATTTGGATGGGATGATCACCTTCTCCACCAAACTCCACGTCAAGGAAAGTGACAGCCACTATGAGGCGGACACCCTCCTGCGACCCCTACGAAAGACAGGCCTTGAGCAGATGCTCCGCACAGCGGGTTTTACTGATCTTGAGTGGTTCAGTGGCTACGATGGTCGTGCCTTTGACAATAGCAGACTACCCCTTTTGGTTGTGGCTAAAAAGGCAAAATAGACCACTCCTTGCCCCAACGATTTTTCCACTTGAACTTGCGTTTCTTTTTATGTTTTTCGAACTCTTCCTCATACCAAAGGATGCCTTCATACATGTCATTTTCACCAAAGTGAGGATGGTCATAAACCAGGTAGGACCCTTCATACTTGGACCAATCCTTGGTCCGCAGACGGCCTTCTGACTCCAGACGTTGGTAGAGGGTTGTCCCTGGGAATGGAATGGGTACAACCCCATGGGAGACATCAATACCGATCTCCAGGGCAAAGTTTAGGGTCTCTTCCCAGATGGAGGCATCGTGGTTATCAAAACCAAAAAGCATGGCCGAGTCGATCTCAATATCAAACTTATGGAGAAAGGCGATTTGCTTTTTGAGCTTTTCCAGTTTCATATGACCCTTGTTGGCGTCCTGGAGGGCGCTTCTTGACGGGGTCTCAATTCCTAATAAAACAGACCGTAGGCCACTCTTGGCGGCAGCACGGACCAATTCTTCATCGTCGGCAAAGGCTGGTTCCAGGGCGGTAAACCATATGACATTGAGGGGTTCAATGGCCCTGAACAATTCCAGGGCATAGTCCCTGTCACAAAGCATGTTGTCAGCCTTTAACTCAATAAAGTCTGTTTCACACTGCTCGATTTCAGCAACAATGTCAGCAATGGGCCGGGTACGGAATGTTGGGAAGAACTTGTTGACCGTGCAGTATGAGCACTTGTTTTGACATCCCCTGGACACGGAAATGGTCCAGGAGAAATCGTACCGTTCCGTTGGAATAATGTCCGTTGGATAAGGCCTTAGGGTCGCCAGGTCCACCGGACTTGTTCGCTCATACTGGGTTTTGAGCTGGTTGTCACACCAGTCTAGGAGCAGCTCTTCCCAAATCCCTTCACACTCACCTACCAAAATACTGTCTCCGTGTTCCAGTGCTTCCTCTTTCATAAAGGACACATGGAGGCCACCCAAGACTACCGTCTTCCCCTTTTCTCGGAAAATGTCTGCAATTTCATAACCACGAATGGCATCAGGTGTGGAAAACATGACTACAACGATGTCAGCATCGGTATCAAAGTCCACTGGAATGTCGATGGTTTCATCGATCATTTGAGTTTGCACCCACTCTGGCGTGCAGGCTGCCAAGGAAAAGATGTTTTGGGGCACGCCCATCATTGATTTTTTATATGTCTTAAACCCAGATTGGGCCGATGCCTTGATGACACAAACTTTGACGGTCTCCTCCGGGGAAACCATAGAAGGTCGAATAAATCGTTCCATAAAAACCTCGCTTTCAATTCATCACTTACCTTAAGACCAGTCTATCTCTTAGAGTAACTCTAGACTCAAGGGGAAAATGAAAAAAAGATACTCCGGTTGATGAAAAAACAGAGTATCTTGGTTATTCAAGGCATTTTGTCGCAAATGACAAGGGTTCGCGCAGTCGTTTTTCTTCTGGCTGAACCTTGCATTATAAGTCCATTCCAGAGATTTTCCTCCAGTCTTAGGAGATCAAAACCTGGATTTCTGCCATGTAGGTTTTAGACCCCAAAATAACGGTGACCGGGTCGATTCTCAGGAGGACTTCGCTATTGTAGGGCATGTTTTGCTGCTCCATATAAATCATAAATTTATATATATGGTCTTCATACTCAGCTTCGTCCTTGACTTCAAAACTATAGCAAAGGTATTGGCCCTTTGGAAAAATGGTTTTAGGCATTGAATATCGATCTTTTTTGTCGATCAAACCATGTATGGCTTGGGTCTCTTGAAGAATGTAATAGTCATCCTTCTTATAAATGCCCTTCATGTCCAATTGATTATTGGCGTATAAGTCATACAAGGCCTTGATATCAATTCGCGTGTCATAATCACTGACATTCAAATGATATATAGTACGTTCCATGTACTTCTTCACCTCAAAGGTAGACGCATGCTCCTCAAAATGATTCAAAGAGTTGAGCCTGAGCTGGATCTCC
Organism: uncultured Peptostreptococcaceae bacterium; assembly: GCA_964342805.1. Taxonomy (GTDB): domain Bacteria; phylum Bacillota; class Clostridia; order Peptostreptococcales; family Acidaminobacteraceae; genus CAYFHQ01. Next base: position 71,116 of record CAYFHQ010000003.1, read on the forward strand.
TTTTTTAGTTGAACGAGGCGGTCTATTTCCTCAACAACAGAGGTAAAAGAGGACTCCAGGGCCTCCTTGTAGTTGCGAAACTGAAAGTCTTCAAGGAGGGTCTTGACCTTCTTTATGGGTACATTGCTGTCCCTGAGTAGGATGACCATATTCAAGGCCAGGAGCTGCTCATAGTCATACAGACGATAGCCATTGTCACTGACCTCGGCTGGCTTCACCAGCCCTTCTTTTTCATAGTACCGTATATTAAAGGTGGAGGTGTCCAGCAGGGCTGCCAACTCTCCTATGGTTAGTTTTTCTCTCATATTCTGCCTCCTAGCTCCCCTTACATATAGGGCAAGTAGTATAGTTTGGTAATTAGCGGTTCCGCTAGGACGTAAAGGCCACTCAACAGCCAGACCATGACTGTCATCCAGTAGAGGATTGGGTTTTCGTTCCGGCTAACCGCCTCCAATATGGAGGAGTAGCCCGACTGAATGTCCTGGATGGACCAGGTCACATAGAGGACCCCAAAGAGCCACTTGAGGTCAAAGAACATGCCTACATTGACCAAGACCAAGCCTAAAATAGCCATCCATTTAATATTGGATGTTTTCAGCTTGACCCCCTTGAGGTCAGGGATCACTGGGTCTGGTCCCGCCTGGCGTGTCACTGGTTTTCTTGCTCCCACTGGAACCTTTTTTTCATTCACCTGGACTTTGGCTATGGATGTTGGAGAGGCTTCAGTCACTTTTTTCCCCGCTCGCACCCTTTCAAACTGAACGTCAAACCAGTAGACACCCCGCTCCAACTCCTGGGCGGTCATGTTCTTGGGCTTGAAGACTGCATGGGTGCAGTCAAACTTGCTGTACTCCCGGGTCAACAAGCGCCCTTCAGCTACAATCTTGTTGTAAAGAGGCGTCCCCGGGAAGGGGGTCAGAATGACCCCGTGGCATTTGGCTATGCCCACGTCAGCTGCAAACTGCAGGGTTTTGTCAAAAATATCCCGCTCGTGCTCGTCGAAACCAAAGAGGAAACTGGCATCGATATTCACTCCAAGGCCCTGGATGGTGTCCACATAACCCTTAAGTTTTTCCACGCGGATAAAGGACTTACCCACGCTATCCAAAACTTTTTGGTCAGGTGTTTCAAGGCCTACAAGGAGGTCGGACAGGCCACTGGCCACCATGGCGTCCAGCAATTCTTGGTCCTCAGCCACTGTAATGGTACACTCCCCAATCCAGCGTATACCCAATGGTTTTAAGGCCTTAAAGAGGTCCATGGCATAGTCTCGATCAGCGATGAGGTTGTCCGCATGGAGCTCCACAATCTTGGCACCCGACTGCTTGATCTCCTCCACCACATGGGCCACTGGCCGAAATCTGAGCTTTTTAAAGAAGGGATTGACCACACAATAGGTACAGGCGTTGTCACACCCTCGACCCACCACTACAGACCATACCCCTTGGTAGTCCTTGACCGTAAGAATATCAGTGGGATAGGGGTTGACCGTGTCCAGGTCTACACATTCTTCACTGAAGTAGACCGGTTTGAGCCGGTTGTTGGCTGCGTCCTCTAAAAGGTCATTCCAATAGTTTTCAACTTCTCCCTTGATCACAGCGTCCCCATAAGCCATGGCCTCTTCGGTCATGGCAGAAGGATGAAGGCCCCCTAAAACAACTAACTTGCCTTGTCTTTTAAACTGCTCAGCAATCTTATAGCCCCGCAAGGCGTCTGGGGTGGAAAAGAAAATGACGATTACATCAGCCTTGGTCTTAAAGTTGATTTTTTTACCAATGGTTTCATCCACCATTTCTACTTCAACATGGGCGGGGGTTGCAGCAGCGGCTGCAAAAATATTCTGTGGTGGACCACCCATACTGGCCTTATATTCTTTAAATTGGCTTTCTGCTGAAGCCTTGATCAGACATATCTTCATTCTGACTCTCCTCTTTTTTATTCTATCTATATTATAAACCTTATAGCAACTTTAATCTCAATAGGAATTCCTCATTTATTTACCCTTTGACATTAAAGCCACTCTAAGCCTTACACTTATACAGGTAGGAGGATCATATGTTAAGAAATCTAACACCACTTTTAATTGCCCTGGCCCTGGCCGGGATTATCCATGGAATAGCAGGGCTCATGCCTGACATTCCAACGGACGATGACCTGGCAGCCATCGTCCCTGACAAGGTCATCGAAGACGTTCAAAAAGAACTGGACGCCCAGACCTATATCAAGAGCTTTCCCTTTGTCCTGTCCAAAGAGGACCAGGAGTCCATCGAGAACAAGTTTTCGGAGCTGGCGCATCCCCTGGCAAGGGGAGACCAAGACCAGGTGGACCGTTTGATGCTGGAGATCGAGTCCCTGGTCAAGCCCTATTGGTTTCAAAAAAGTTTTGTCGAAGGCCAACTCACCTTTACCCTGGATGACGGCTTCCTTTTGGAAGAGGACACCAAGGACCTAAAGGATTTGGTCTTGGATATTCTCAACCTTACTGAAAAGGATGAGGTAGCCAGCCTCCACAAGGCACTGGCCAAGTACAACGTAACCTACTACGAGTCCATGAACCGGCTGATGGATGCCTATAAAACTGAGGTAGCCGATAAAAAACTCATGGGCCTTCGTTCCAAAGAAGAGGGACGGGTACAAAAGTTAGCAGGTCAATTTGAGACCCAACCCCCATATACCTACGAGGTTTTTCTGTATTCCAGGGCCTTTGCCATGACGGACAAGGATAACACAGACTTGTATTCAGTCTTTACTGACATAGCGGACTCAGGTAACCCTAAAGCCATGGAGGTCCTTCACAAGCGAATGTCGCCCTACTGGTTCAAGGCCAAAACCTTGGGTACCTTAATACCCATAGACCTTTATCGGAAGACCTCATTTGTTGCCCTTGATGATGACCAGCGCGACACCCTCAACCAGCAGTACGAGGCCATTGTAAAGGAAGACCTCAGCCTGAAAAAGGCCTCGGTCCACGCTTGGAAAACCCTCGTTTTTGTCCACCCTGACGAGAAACCACCAGCCTTTGATGACATGCTGGCAGGCCTGGAAGAATTCATGGGCCACCACCAGCCAGAACTCTTGGCGGAGTATATGGAAAAGAATCAAACTTATCTGGTCCACTGCAATTGGAAGCTCTTTGCTGAAAACTACATGGACGGTTACCATTTGCAGTACCTCCATGCCAACACCTTAAACATGTATGACCACAGCAAGCAAAAGTCTCGTTTTGTTGGCCCCCACTGGTCCTTCTTTGAACCCCTAACCGACGACTATTTTAAGAACTTGGGCCAGTTTGGCTATACGCCCATTGATCATATTCCCAAGCATTCCATTGGGGCCTATGTCCACCTCCTCTTCCCCAACCTGGGGATTACGGAGTCTGAGAGCACCTGGACCATTATGCAAATGATCCCCCTTAAGCCCAACCTGACCCTCTTAAAGTACCGGGCAAAAGTCATGCCCAAGGAAGCAAAAATGTCCACCTGGTTCAGTTCAAAATCCAAGAGACCCCAGAAGCCCATTGAAGTTTCAGACTTCCAGGACCCCCTCCAGTCCATGGACTTCATGATTGAAGACATGTACGTATGCGAACGGGTACAGGCGTCCATGGAAAGCGGTAACTTCAAAGTTGGCCCCATGCACATGACCAAGGAAGCCTCTTTGACCAGTTTTCAACAGGCGGTCCTAGACCACTTAAAATAAGTTCATATCACCACGACCTATAGGGGCAGACTGTGACATACCACACGGTTTCGCCCCTTTTCTTTTGCCTCATAGAGGGCCTTGTCAGCCTCCTGTAAAACAGCCGTCCGGTCGGCCTCCTGGGTTACCCTCAGGGTGCACAGGCCTGCGCTGACAGTCACATGGGCAGCCGCTGACGATTTTTCATGGGGAATGCCCAGGGACCGGATGGCTTCCAGGGTTCTTTCCATGATTTCAGACGCCTCTGGACAGTCGGTTCCATAAAAGACACAGACAAATTCCTCGCCCCCGTACCGAGCAGCAAAATCAGTCTGTCTACGCATGTTTTGATTGACGGCCTGGGCCACTTGGTGGAGGCAGACGTCCCCCTGGCCATGGCCATAGGTGTCATTGTATTGTTTAAAGTGGTCAATATCGATCAGTCCCACCGACAAGACTGCCTGGGTCCGCTGGGCCATTTGCCAATACTGGGCATACTCCTCGTCAAACTTTCTCCGGTTATAGATCTGGGTGAGGCCATCAATATAGGCTGACTCCATGAGGGTGTCCATGACCGCCTTGGACTCCAATTGGGACCGAACCCTGGCCAAGACAATATTGGGGTCATAGGGTTTAGTGATAAAGTCTGCCGCCCCAAGGTCAAAGGCCCTGACCTCGTCGATGGGTGTGTCCTTGGAGGTCACAAAAATAATGGGAATATCCGCCGTTTTGGGGTCCCCCTTAATGGCGGTACACACCTCATAGCCATCCATACCTGGCATGACCACGTCCAGGAGGATCAGGTCAGGATTCCCATGGTCCGTTACGGACTTGAGCACCTGCTGACCACTCTTGGCTATGTGAACCCGGTATTGGTCTTTCAGAAGACCCCCGAGAATTTTCAGGTTTTCAGGTACATCGTCTACAATCAAAATGGTCATCCGATCATTGGTCATTCACGGCCTCCCCCCTTCGTGTCTTCTCTTTTAACTGGTTTACAAAGGCCAAGGCCTCTTCATATTCCATGTCGTCTAAGGTCCTGGCTATGGCTTCACTGGCCTGGCTGTCCACAGAAGCCAAGAGGTCCCTATGGGCCGTGAAGTAGGCCTCTGCTTCAAAATCCTGGTCCAAGAGAAGGGTCTCCAAATGATTGAGAACACCTTCAAGGGGTTCAATGGTGACCACTGGATTTTTACTTGAAAGGCTAGGGTCAGCAAACTCCTTCTGATGCGCCAGATACCAACTTAATATATGGCCAAATTTCTTTCTCATGACATTCATGTCAGCTTCAAAGTCCTCCCCTCTTTCAATGCATACTCAACAGCTTTAGCCACTGTAAAGAGGTCGTCCAAGGCAAAGTTACCCGTTATGCCAGCAAAACTGTGGACCAAGCGACCCAGGGCCGGGTAGTCTCCAGCCTGCTCCAAGGTCTCCACCTGGGTAAAGAGGCTATTGTACCGATCAATATAGCCTTTGAAGGTCTTCATAAAGAGGTCCATGTCGTAGTTGAACCGGGTCATGGCCCGGGCACTGTCCATATAAGGAATGGTGTCAATCAGGCTGATTTTGGTGTCATCCTCTATGGTCCTCTGGTTGTTATGGGGCAATCGTATGGAGAGGAACTTCTCCACCGTATTCATCAGGGCGTCAATATCTATGGGCTTGAGCAAGTAGCCGTCAAAGCCCATGGCCTTTACCTGATTGACGTCATGGTCGATGGACTTGGCCGTGAGGGCAACAATGGGCAGGTCCTCGTTGGAATAGGTCTTTCGCAGTTCCTTAGTAGCCGTAATTCCGTCCATGACGGGCATTTGAAAGTCCATGAAGACCAAGTCGTACTTGCCTTGGCCAATCCGATCAATGGCCACCTGGCCATTCTCGGCGGTTTCCACTTCAAGACCCTCGTCGGCCAGTAAGTTCACAACAATATCCCGGTTAAACTCATTGTCCTCAACTACCAATACCTTGAGGCCACCGGCCAGTTGCCCCTGCCTTTGAGGCCTGCTTGCGGTGAGGGGACGCTGGACCTGGGCCACCTGGATGGTATGGGCCTGGCCACTGAAGACCCTGGCAAGTTCCTTCATGGTCACTGGTTTCATGAGGGTTGACATCCGCTTAAAGGGATAGTCAATATTCTTGGTGTCGTCACTCTTTAAGTCGGGACTTACATGGACAAACTCAATCTTTCTTAGGATGTCCATGTCCGTTGCTGCCAAAACGTCAGCCAAACGTGCAGGGTTCTCTGCTAAAATCCAGCCCACCTTGTCCATGAGTTCAGCGGTGGCACCGCCAGCTCGCATGGGGGACATGCCCAAGCCATTGAGTTTACGAATGAGTTCAGATTCCACCTGTCAGTGGTCCATGGAGACAATGCAAAGCTTGTTGGCGTTCTTGCCAACAATGGCATTCTTCCAAGGTTCTATCTTACGACCCTTAATAAAGGGCATTTCCACAGTAAAAGTGCTTCCCTGATTGATCTCACTTTCCAGGTCAATGTGGCCCCCCATCATTTGGACCAGTTCATTGGTAATGGTTAGACCCAGGCCACTCCCCCCGTACTTGCGGGTTGTGGACGTGTCTGCCTGGGAGAACTTGCCGAAGATCTGGGCCTTTTTCTCTTCCTCGATCCCAATCCCTGTGTCGATCACCTTAAAGGTACTGGAGACCTGGCGGCCCTCTACGACGCACTGGATGTCCAAAGTCACAGTCCCAGACGGGGTGAATTTAAGGGCATTGGCCAGGAGGTTGAGTAGAATTTGCTGTAACCGTAAGGGGTCCCCTATAAGGTAGTATTCCAGGTCCTGGGGCTCCGCGATGATCATTTCCACACCCCCATGGTCATTCTTCATCCGGGCAACGGAAACCACCTTGTCTAAGACGTCTGACAGTCGAAACTCGACAGCTTCCACTTCCAGTTTTCCCTCTTCGATTTTCGACAGGTCTAGGATATCGTTGAGAATGTCCAAGAGGGCTTCCGATGACTGCTTGAGCTTGGACAAGTAGGTCCGCTGAACCTCGCTGAGCTTGGTCCGGGTTAGGAGTTCACTGTAGCCGATAATGGCATTCATAGGGGTACGGATTTCATGGCTCATATTGGCCAAGAACTCACTCTTTGCAGTGCTTTCCAGGTCCGACTGTTCTTTGGATTCCCGTAGGGTTGCAAACAACTGGGCATTCTTTAATACAATGGCAAACTGCTCAAAATAGAGGTGGTCAATTTGCTCAAACACATTGGAGAAATACTTGCGGTCATGGTGGTGCATGGTCACCATACCAAAAACTTCTTCATTTTGAACAAGAGGAATCCGGATATAGGAATGCACATCATAGTCAATCTGCCGGAGGAGTAAACCTGCGTCATCCAGGTGGTTTTCAATAATGATCATGTCCTCAAGAGAGTGGTCACCATAATACGCCAACTGGTTGGGTTGGTAGGTCCTTGCCCGTTCCAGCTCATCGTCCTCGTAACCGGCAGCGTCAATAACCCTGAAAGCCGTACCATCAAAAGACTCAATGGTGGCAAGACGGTAGCCATATAGGGATTTGAGCTGGTGCAAAATCGTTTGGGTCACATCAGCATAAGAGGCAGAAGACCGCAAGATGAGCGTGGTCTTATAGAGGTCTTCGATATGTTCCAAGGTTGCTTCCAGCTGTTGTTCTGTTGTCTTCCGTTCTGTGATTTCTATAAATCCACCCACCACATGGACCCCGGCCCCCTCTGTTTCCATAGGCTGGACCTGCCCCCTGCAAAGAATCCAGAAAGAACGTCCCCGGGCGTCCACCATGCGGAACTCTTGGTTGATATCCATTTCTGTCAAGTTGCCCTTAAGGTGGTGGAAGACCAGGTTTTCATAGTCTTCTTCCTCCACAACCATACGGAGGAAAGCCATCCCATCGGGAAACTCGTCCAGGTCATAACCAAAACTAGACACCCACTTTTCACTGATAGATAGTTCTTTTTCTTCCACGTCATATGTCCACAAGCCCTCATAGGAAGACTCAACGATCAACTTGTACTGCTCCCGACTATGTTCCAGGGCCTGAATGGTCTTTGTGATCTCAGAAAGGAGGGGGTCGTAGGTCTCATGGAAGTCCGACAACTCAGCCAAGTAAACCGACTCCCCCTTGCCAATGGGTTCATAGTCCCCAGCCTGCACCCGCTTGGCATAGGCCGTTAACCGGTGGATGTGTTTGGTGATATTCCGGTTCACCAAGACGTTGATCAAGAGGACCAGTAAAACACTCCCAATCACCAAAAGCAAATTGGAGGACCAGCGGTCATCCAAGTCCCCGATCAGGGCCGACTCTGGCACCATGACCGCACTGCACCAGGGCAGGCCAATCTCCTCCTGGAGTTTCTTGAACTTGACAAAGTAGACCTGGCCATCCAGGTCCAATTCTCCATAGGTCCCTTCGTCAATGGACTGGGTCGTTAACAGGTTGCCAAGGGCTGTTAGTTCAGGATCATCGTACTCCCCCATCCGTTTCATCCGGCCATCGGGGAAGGCGTCATGGACAATAAAGGTGTCGATCCCTTCTTTGGAATGGGCGACAATCTCATTATGCTCAGAAAATAAGACCACAAGACCCCCCAGGTCTTTGGCTTCCTGATGCAAAAAGGTTTGGAGTTTGGATAGGGAAACATCCACATGGCTGACCCCTACCATGGCCTGGTCATCATAAATGGGGTAAAGGGATGAAATGGCAGCGTCCGAAGACACCCGGTAGTCCACAAAGACTTGAGACCAGAAGGCAGACCCCTCAATGTGGTCGGGTACGTAGGTTGGGTGGTACTTGACAGAATGATTCCGCAGGACCTTATAGGGCATGCCCACTTCCCTTGGACCTTGGAAGATCCGAAGCTGTGACCCCACCTCGGGGTCCATGGCATGGAGTTCAAAGTCTTGCTTCGTTGGGTTATATTGAATGGCCGTATAGCGACCCGTCTGGTCCGTGTAACCAGCCCCCACAACCTGGTCGCTGGTCTTGTGTACTTCCTCCATAAAAACATGTAAGGACCTGGCCCAGTCACCTGGCTGGCCTTCTTGCAGGCTCAGGGGTTCAACAACGGTCCGACCGTAAACCTCATGGATTTCCTTGGGTATCTGAAAAAAAGTCACCAAGCGGTTGTGCATGTTCTCACTGAGGACATTCATTTGACTATCCACCTGGACATTTGCAAAAAAGGTATAGTCCACATTCCAAAAGTAGGCAATCAAAAATGCCGCCACCGTTAAGCTGACCAGGGCTATGGTCATGATTAATGCGCTGAGTTTTATCTTTCTATTTTTCAACATCTGATCCCCCAATGTCTGTCAAACCCAAGACCCTATCATTATTTGAAAGTTACCCTGTAGGACATGGTCTAACCGATTGGATGGAATTTTACCATTGCAAGGGATAATTTCCTTGACCCTCCCCCTTGGTGGAGACCCTACACTGGAGAAAAGAAAACACCAAGACGAAGGGAGAGTATTATGAAAAAGTGGATCAAAATTCTTATGATCATCATTGCAATTGTTGCAATCACAGGAGCTTATGTGGTTTGGACCATGATGCAGGCACCCATGTACCAAGTTGGTGATAGTCGCAGTGGCAAGTACGCGCCAGCTCCTGAGGAAGCCCCCATCCAAACTGGACAAGACAACTACTGGGACATGGAGGAGGATATCTCACTCTATCATTTCAGCCAAGGCACGGGTCGAAATGTCTTAATCATTCACGGTGGTCCAGGCATGCCTTACACCGATCCGTGGATCGGACTGGAAGGGCTGGGGGACTCTTTCACCTTTCACTACTATGACCAGAGGGGAGCTGGCCGATCCAGTAGACCCATAACAGAGTTTGACAACAGCAATATGTATGAAAACATGCAGTACTTAGAGGCCCAGCTAGGCATCTCTGCTCAACTGGCTGATATAGAGCGCATTCGCCTCCTGCTAGGAGAAGACAAGTTGGTCATTATAGGCCATTCCTTTGGCGGTCTCCTCGCCACTCTCTACGCGTCTGAATACCCTGAACACGTCGAGGCAATGGTCCTGGTAGCCCCTGCGCCCCTTCTTAAGATGCCCATGGAAGTCCCCGGCCTATTTGACAGTATAGAAAGCAGATTGAGTGGACCCTTACTAGCTGAATACCAAGAATACATGAAATCCTATTTTGACTTTTCCTCCATGTTCACTAAAACAGACCAAGAATTATCCATACTCAATGGTGCCATGGGGAAATACTTCTCAGCAGCCCTGGACAAAGAAGGTTTCACTCTCCCCGAAGCGGGGAAGCCCGGGGGATGGATGGTTCAGGCCATGTACTTCAGTATGGGACAACGTCATGACTATACACCTTCTGTTGGTCAAGTAAGTGCGCCAACACTGATTCTCCATGGCGATCAAGACATTGTTCAAACAAAAGAGGCAAGCGAGCTGTACCTTGACTTACTTCCCAACAGTGAAATGACCATTATTCCAAAGGCCAGTCACATGATGTACAATGACCAGCCCACACTCTTCGAACAAGCTGTGGGCAAGTTCTTAGGCCCATATGTCCGATAGAAACATACGAAAAAGGATCAGCCCCTCGGCTGATCCTTTACTTCATTCCTCATTACCAATATTCTTTTGTCTACTACCGACCACTTTAATGGTGCTCTACCGCATTTTTAATATCCTCCAGGTCATCCAGAAGGGCCTTCTGGGTAGAGGAAGCCATCATTTTACCAAAAACTACATTCATGACCTTGCCCATAAAGGACTGGGGTTCTCCTTCGAATCCCATGGTCAAGACCTCATGGTCACCCTCAGTGTCAATGGTTAGGGTAGACTCGTAAACCATTCCATGGCTTTCTGCCCGGGTCTTATAGTAATGGTTGTTCTCCGACTCGGTCACCCACATGACTTCCGTAGCTTCCTTGCCGAACATGGTCCGGGTTTCCCGCCATTTCAATCCATTCAGCTGGTCCTCCGGCTTGTTTAACACTTCAATCTTGTCAATGGCTTTTATGTTTTCCTGGGAATGCTCAATGTCTGTAATCACATTCCAGATGTCTTCTTTAGTCGCATAAATGGGAATGGATGCGCTGACTTTCATGGTTTCACCTCACCTGATCACTAGAATCCAACAAGCAACTTGATAATGACTCTCAATCAGTTTATACCCATTCTCTGTCTCTCAACGCATGGACCTATAGGAGGCCTACAAGGGAAAGTGGAAGCAGGATACAGACATATCCAGGGTGAAACCTGCCTTTTTATAGAGGGTTAAAGCCTTTTCATTTTCTCCGTTGACCACCAACATGGTATCGGGGTAACCGGCCTTGGCTCCCAGGGCGATTCCCACTTGTAAGAGGGCCAAACCTAGGCCCCGGCCCTGGTATGCAGGCGCTATGGCCAAGGGGGCTACAAAACCGTACTTGCCTGTCTCGTCTTCCTCTGCCAACATGCGAATGACGCCTACCGCTTGGTCACCCTCCCAAAGAATCTGCATGCCTTGTGGCAGGAGGTCTTCCGCCTCTAGGAGCTGGGTGACCATGTCCACCGTTATGGGGGTGTCATTGCCCTGAACCGCCCCAAAGGCCTGGTTTCGTACCTGGGCATAGGCTGGCTCGTCCTTGCCTACTTCTAAGGGTTTCAGTCTAAAACCCCTTGGAAAAGATGCGGTCGCAGAGCCACTTTCTTTTCTCACCATGACAAAAGACGTACGGACATAGCGCCATCCCAAATCCCGTAAGATGTCTTGTACATGCGTCTTTTGGTCAGGCATGAACAATTCCATTTTATCCACTTCAGTTGGGTGGCCAATGGCCTTTTGCAAGAGCGCATCGTAATGGCTGGGGTTTCCCGTGGCACAGTGGAAAATCCGCACCCGGACCTTGGAGGCTGCTCGATAGTAGGGGGTGATCATTAGAGACAGAACACCAACCACCTGGTCTTGGTCAAGGGCCAGCCAAGTGGGGTTGTCTTCCCCCAACTGAAAAGAAGCCAGGTCCTGGGGGGATAAAAAGGACTCGTCATGGTCCAAACGATACTGGTTACAGTAGGACTTAAATGTCTCTAGGGTCTCTGGGGACAAGGCCTCAATTTTAGCCATACCCTATGCACCTAGTTCCTTTCGATAATAGAGCTTGAGGCTTCCCTTGATCAGAGCCAAGGCAACCACTGCTAACAAGAGGGCCATAAAACCTTCCCAGCTTACGTAGCTGGCAACCAAGGCACCCGCTGCAACAACAAACATGGCGACAGAGTACATGGGGCCACCCATTTTCATTTGAATGTACTGGCGCCGCTCGTCCTTTTCTAGGATTTCGAGGTCTTGCAAGATTTCCGGATTTCTAAGGGCTCGCTGGTATTTGACTACCTGACGGATGAGAAGGATTTGAATGCCAATGGCGATTCCGTAACGAAAACCTACTGCAAATGACGCAGCCTCCATGGGTGGTAGGGTGGATGACGGAAAATGGATGGCTTCATTGGATACAAAAATCATGACGATCAAGGCAATGCCTGCACTCATCCAACGGACACGGTCCTTTATGGTTTGTTCAAATGATTTCATTATTCTACCTCGCTTTCGATGTCAAACACGTCTTCAATGGCCAAGTCAAAGTATTTGGAAATTTTGTAGGCCAGGACCAAAGACGCCGTGTATTTTTCAACTTCAATGGATGTGATGGTCTGTCGGGTCACACCCACGGCTCGAGCCAGTTCCTCTTGGGAAATCTTTCGAGCCTTTCGTAACTCTTTCAGTTTTGTTTTCAAGTGACCTCCTCCTGATTCTGTTGATTTTTCTATGCATAGCTCACTTTGCAATTTCAGTATAGTTCACTTTGCACAATTTGTAAAGCGTGCTTTGCAAAAAATGCAAAGTTTATTTTGCATTCCGTATTTCCCGTATCTCTGTCTCATGTTTTCAGAAAGGGTGACGAAAGGGTTGGCATATGACATAATAGAATCGAGTGGATTTAACAAGGAGGTAAGAATGAGCAGAGTTTATTATCAGAAGTATGACGGCAACCAGCCAGACGTTTTGAGTCAACTGGCCCGACACCTTTTCGAGCATATTGTGGACGCAGAGCAGGTTCAGCTGGAGAAACACGTCCCCATCAAGGTTCACTTTGGCGAGAAGGGTAACACCACATTTGTACCACCAGGCAGTTATGAAGGTTTGATTGACGCCCTTGAAGACCGGAAGATTGAAGCCTCCTATATAGAAACCAACGTACTTTACAGGGGAGCGCGGACCAACCGGACCGACCACCTGAAGCTGGCCAAGGAACATGGTTTCACCCAGATTCCCATTATCATTGCCGACGGTGAAATTGGTGAGGAAGTCCATGAGGTCACCATTAATAAGGATTTTTTTGACACCGTAAAACTAGGAAAGGCCTTTGGCGACTTCAAGCAAGTCCTAGTAACCGCCCACTTCAAGGGTCATGGCATGGCTGGATTTGGGGGCGCCCTCAAACAGTTGGCCATGGGCTTTGCCTCCCGGAGCGGTAAGATGGCCCAGCACTCCCAGCTGTCCCCTACGGTTGATGGCCAGGTCTGTATCAACTGTGGCCTCTGCCTGACCAAGTGCGATGTGGACGCCATTGAAATGAATGACCATGCTGAGATCATCCAGTCCAAGTGTGTTGGCTGCGCAGGTTGTATTGCCATTTGCCCGGTTAGCGCCATCACCAATGACTGGCGGGCAGCCCACCTCAAGGAGAAAATCTCTGAGTATGCCTATGGAGCTTGTAAGGACAAGAACCATATTTTCATTAACTTCCTTATGAACATCACTGAACAGTGTGACTGCATGGGCCAGCACTATGATCCTATTGCAGGCCATATTGGTGTCTTGGCCTCCATGGACCCCGTGGCCCTAGATGCGGCCTGCCTGGACATGTTGCAAGACCAGGAAAACAAGACCTTGTTTGACAGTGGCCGTGTCTCCCTGGACCATGCGGAGAAGATCGGCCTGGGTACAACAAACTACACCTTGGTTGAAGTGAAGTAAAGAACACCAACAAGCATAAAAACCCAACAAACTCCTCTGTATAAGAGCCTGTCGGGTTTTCGTCATTTTTGAACGTCCTACTTGGACTTGCCTTCCTTGCGTTCAGGATGGAAGGTGAAAATCTCATCCAGGGACATATTGAAAACTTCTGCAATTTGAAAGGCCAGTTCCAGCGAAGGAGAGTACTTTTCTTTCTCAATGGCTACAACCGTCTGTCTGGTAACACCAATTTTTTCTGCCAACTGGGCCTGGGTCATTTCATCATGCAAAAAACGTTGCTTTCGAATATTATTGGAGACTAGACACTTTCCCATGCTAGTACCCCCTTTGGTAGTGGAGGATATAGGACCCATCCAGGACAAGACCATTTATGGCCATGGTGATTGCAAAGATCAGGAACATGGTGTGCAAGGGCTGGCCAAAGGCTACCGCACCCATGGCGAGGAAAAACCCCGCTCCAAAAACCATGCTGAGGTTTCGTACGGCTTTCAGTTCAATCAGTCGATCCCGTTCATCTGTGATTTCCGGCTCACTCTCGCGGGTGATAATGGCATTAATGATATTAAAAATCACGAAGACAATCACCTTAGCGACCACCTGGACCAGGATCAGCTGGAAGAAGAACCTGCCCCATAGGGTAAAGGCTTCTGGAGACATTTGTCCAGTGGAATCAATTTTTCCCAAGAGGCTTGAGAACATGTAGAAAAAAACAAGCAAGGATGTGATCAAAGAGATCAGGGCTCGTTTCGATTGGTATGCCATGGGTGGACCTCCTAACGATTCAAGGTTTTGTTCTTATTTGATACTATAAGTGTATCATAAAACGTACATCGTGTATAGTTTTCTTTACACGCCACTTACAATCCAGCCCACCTGTAAGGTCTGAGGTGGGCGTGTTTTCTGCTACTGATTCTCAATAGGCACCTATGGATGTAGCTTTAATCCCTTAACGGTCCGGTCCACCTGATTTTTCTTACCAATCAGGCCAAGTCCAACCAGATTTAAGGCTTCCGTGTCATATTTGGCTACCATGTCCCTGTTCTCTTGATCGTGGTAGGTCTTAAAAATTTCCTCCGTATAGATGGTCATTGGAAGTTCACGTTTGAGGGCCTTGGTATGAATGTCTCGTAACTCATCGGCAGAAGCGCCATAGATCATAATAGGTTGCTTGGACATGGGCAGGTAGGTTTGCCACTGCCATCCACATAGGCTTGACCAATGATTTCCTGGGGGCCCGCTATGCCACTCATAAGAAAATCTGTGACATTGAGTTTCTGCCAAACTTCCAGGTCTTCACGGACCACCATGACAATTTTTGTATCAAACTTCATTCTATTCTCCTTTTTCTGTCCCTGCAGGACCTATTTGCCCATGTATCGCTGGTATTGGTAGGGCGTGACCCCAAAGGCACTTTTAAATCGTCTAATAAAGTGACTTACATCATAAAAACCAAAGTCCGCTGACACCCTTTGCAGGTCATGGCCCCCTTCCAGGGCTTTTCTTGCTATGTCCAACTTCATATCAAGAAAGTATTGATAGGGGGTCCGATTGGTCACCTTTTTAAAGGTGCGAATGAAATGATACTTGGAACCCCTAATTGCTTGCATAGGTCATCTAGGTCAATTTGCCCTTCCACACCTTGATACATAAGGCCAATGGCCTTTTCAACCACATGGATTTGGTTAGACTTTTCACGCCTAGCCTCTCCACTTTCTTCTGTATCTATGAGGTCTGCAACAAAATCTTGTAGCAACATGTCCATATGGTGGACATCAGATCGGTCTTTATCCCCCTCCTGGGTCAGGGCCAAAAATGCACGGGACTGGCGGGGACTATATTTAACGGTCTTGGTGAAAGCAAAGGGAGTCCCCTGGTCTGGTCTTAAGTCATCCATATAGGTTCTTGGTATGTAGACCATACGATAAGAATAGCCCTGGGTATCCGACGCAAATCCATCATGGGGTTGTTCCGGATTGATTTGAATCAATTCCCCTCGGTGGACTTGGTAATCCTTATTCCCGCACTGAAAAGACTGGACCCCTTGAAGGGTCAAACCAACGGCAAAGTCGTCATGGGCATGGAGTCGATACTTGAACTGGCTGATATGGGCATTTAAGACCGTGATGTCCTGGTTGGTATTGAGTTTTGAATAGGTGATCTGGTCCTTTGCCATGTCTATCTCCTCTTCCCTTTTGTTTTTTTCTTATTATAATGCCAGCTAGGGGACAATAATAGGACAAAATTGCGCAGTTGGTAACAGGATCTCAACAAAAAAAAGAGCAGCCTATGGCTACTCTCACTAATCATAATTCATCACACGGTCATCAAAACAAGGTCTATGTTCAACCCTATTTCAATCTAAACTTGTTTGACAAAGTCTGCAAACTTCCGATCTTCAAAGATAATATGCTTCACAATCCATTCATTGATAAAAGCCAGAAGGTCTGACAAGGACGCCGATGTCCGGTGCTCAATATCATCAATGTTCAATGTCCCGAGAAACTCAATAAAGCCTTGATGTTGCTTCGCATGTGCATGAGCCTCTGGAAATCCACTTGACTCGAAGTGTTTTTCTTCCGTGTCAAAATGATAGACCGTGTACTCACAAAGATCTTCAATAATATCCATTAATGCCTCAGAGTCATAATAGGTGTCCGCTTCTTTGGCCATCTTATTCAACTGCGCTCCCAGTTGAAACAACCGCTTGTGCTGGTTGTCAATTTCCTCAATGTGTAGTGTGTATTGGTCGTCCCAAGTAAACATATTTGCACCCCCAAGGATAGTATAACACTTCTGTCATGGGCTCTATGAAAAACATACAAGTCTCAAACACAACCTCTGTCTTACGACCGCTAGGAATCAATGTACACGAAATTGACTAGGTGTCATGCCCGTTTTCTTCTTAAAAAACTTAGAAAAATGGGCTGGGTATTCAAAACCCAGTTGATAGCCTATTTGCCCCACTGCTTCGTTGGTACTCAACAGTAAGTCCTTAGCTCTTTGGAGCACCTGTTCCTGTATATACTCCTGGGTGCTTTTCCCTGTTTCTTTTTTCAATAAATCGCTCAAGTAATATGGGGAATAGCCTAGACTTGTTGCCAAGTCCTTCACCGAG
Organism: uncultured Peptostreptococcaceae bacterium; assembly: GCA_964342805.1. GTDB lineage: Bacteria > Bacillota > Clostridia > Peptostreptococcales > Acidaminobacteraceae > CAYFHQ01. The sequence goes on from CAYFHQ010000003.1 coordinate 87,905, forward strand.
GGAATCCCTTCCTCTTCCAAGCGTGTTAAATCAAAACGCTCTTTCAATAAAGACTCGAACTTGGTAATGACATCATTGTTCTCTGAAGCTCTTGTTAAGAACTGCCGTCCATAGAACCGGTCACTGTAGTTTAGAATCAACTCCAGGTTGTTGTGAATTAAGGTTCTGGTGTAACCGTCTATGTTTTGGCTGATCTCTTCTTGTATAGAGGCAACGATATTGTTTAGGGTTTGCTTTTCCTTATCGGAAACATGTAGGGCCTCGTTGGCTTGATAGGAGAAAAAATGGTATTTACCCATTTTATCCGCCAGATGACTCCCACGAATAAACTCTGGATGGAAACAAAGCATCCAGCCCTCTGCCTGATCACCAGGGGCAGCTATATCAAAGGTAGCCACCTGGTTGGGTTCCATAAAGACCAGGCTACCTTCTTGAAAGTCATAGTACTGGCGTCCATAAACCATGCCTTCTTCAACGCCAGACTTCATAGATATACAATAGAAGCCAAGTCTCACCTTCACATCTTTCATTTCTTCCAGTGGTTTAATCTTCTTCACATCCAGCAGGGTCACCAGGGGATGGGTGGGTTTGGCATATCCGCTCAACTCATGCATCTGTGTGATCGTGTCTATGGTCAGAATACGGTCCATTTTGTTCCCTCCTTCGTAAGTCCTTCTATCTTTATTATGTCATAAGTACCCTACGAATCCATACGCCCCTTGCCTATGTTCTTATACATTTTCATGATCTTGAACAGGAATATGTATAAGGCTATCGGCAATCAGTACATTTCTTTGCATGGGGATTGGGCATAAGATGGAGACAAGAAAAGGAGGGCGCACGATGATTCAAACCCTTAGATGTGATCGAAAGCTACTAGAACAAAATTTAAAAGGTAAAACCTATATCGTTACTAGCGCCAACTCAGGCGTTGGTTTTGAAACCACCAGTCAATTGGTAAGCCAGGGAGCCCATGTCATTATGGGCTGCCGAAGAGTAGAAGCTGGAAAAGCGGTTGCCCAGCAACTGACCCCATTAGATGGCAGTGTAGACATTCTACCCTTAGACTTGGGAAACAAAAAATCCATTCTTCAGTTTAACAGCTCCGTCAAGAAAAAATACAAACGGATTGACGGCATGGTAAATAATGCGGGTATGGTGGCCAATGGGAATGAACCCACCCGGACAAAAGAAGGCTATGAAGTCATGTTTGCCATTAACCACTTGGGCCACTTCCTGCTGACTGAATCACTCTTAGACCTAATCCAGGCCAGCGCACCCTCGCGAATCGTGATCTTGTCATCAGTAGGCCACGCGGGTAACAAGAAAAAACGCCCCACCATCCACTTCGATGACCTCCACTACCACCAACGTCCCTACAATCGAACCGACGCTTATTGTGAATCAAAACTGGCCAACCTACTATATGCCAATGAGCTAGCGGATCGGCTAGCCGGCACAGGAGTCACTGTAACTTCGGTACATCCAGGATGGGCCCGGTCCAACTTGGCTGGCAAAGGGTTGACAGGCTTTGTGCAAAATGTGGTCCTCAGACCCGTAGCACCCCTGCTAACGATCATGAGTAACGAGGACGCCGCACAAACCTCTCTCCATTGCCTGTTGGAACCATCGGTTGTCAACCATAGTGGGGCTTACTTTAGTCAAAATAGCCTCCTTTATGCTGACCGAGAATGTAGGAGAGGCGGATGGCCCATGGAGTCACCCAATCCCCATGCCAAGGACATCAAACTTGCACGGAAACTAACGGAAGTCAGTTATCAACTGATTGGTTGGGAAGGAAAATAAGGAGGAAGAATATGATTAGAAATATCCTAATGAAGAGAGTAGTCGGTATGATCGGCAAAGCCAACCGCTCCCCAATTTTAAGAAGACCTGATGAGTACGGAATGGACTACAAGGACGTCTATTTCCCCGCAGCCGATGGTGTCAATTTAGAAGGATGGTATATTCCTGCTAAAACTAAATCATCCAAGCTGGTGATCTGTAATCATTTTTCACCGGGCAACCGCTATGGTTATGCCGGCCACATCCGTCCTTGGAAAACAGCAGGTGGTTTTGAAGTAAACTTCCTACCCAAGTACAAGGCCCTCCACGACGCCGGTTACAACATCCTAGCCTATGACCTGCGCAACCACGGGTTCAGTGGATCGTCTCAAAATGGTGGCTACAATCCCCAATTGTTTGAATACAAGGATGTACTGGGTTCACTGGATTATGTCCGTAATCACCCTGACCTTAAGGACATGGACATCCACCTTCAGAGTATTTGTTTAGGTGGAAATGCCACCCTAGTTGCCATGCATAAGGAACCTGAGACCTTCCAAGGGATCAAATCCATGATATTGATACAACCCATTTCTGGAGAAGCCTTGGTCGCTACCCTTTCCAAAACCCTTCGCATGGGCAATAAGGGACCTGAACTTTTTGAGAAATACTACAGAGAACTTTGGGGCTACAGGACCAAGGACTCCTCACCCATTATAGATGCTGCTCATATTCAAATGCCTACGCTTGTTGTTCAGGTAAAAGATGATGCTGCAACCCACCCTGGTGACGTGCAGGCTGTCTATGACGCCATTCCTGCCAAGGACAAAAAACTCCTGTGGATCGAAGGGACCACACAACGATTTAAAGGCTACACCTATTTCTCAGAACAACCCAAGCAAATGGTAGACTGGTATAACGCTCATTAGAGCTTACTATACAAAAAAGGACACAGAATATGCCCTCATTCTGTGTCCTTTATAATGCTCTGAGTTTATTGATCACTTTATCCGTTGAAAGCATCAGTTGTTGAAACTGATCCAGCCGCAGGTACTTTTGACTGACCTTCTTCTCCTTGTCACGCCTATGGACAAGGCCATTTGTTCTGACCACATTGGTAGAAACAATGTAGTCGCCAATAATCTCACCAGCCTCCTTGGGCTCAATACCACCCATGACCCATTTCATCAAGTGATTGACAATGGTCTTGTTGGATTTGGCTTGTTGGGTAAGCACCAGCCCGGGGTTCATTAGCTCCTGAGAAATTCCAGTAAGTCCTTGCCTCCCCATATTCATGGCTACCAAACCATTGGCTGAGTAGCTCTGGGAAAGGGCCTTCATGGGCTTAGCGTTTGCGTCCATTGCCACTTCTAGGTCCAAGTCAAAGGCCATGGTAAAGTCACCAATGTGAATAATCTTAGGGTTCTTTCCTTGAGCGAGGACATGGTCTAGACCTCGAATCAATAAGACCCTCGACACATGACCTATCATAAAAAATGGGTTGACGCCACCTGGTGCAGGCAGGCTACCGCCCGCTTTCATCGATGGATTTGCATTGAGCAAGAGCAGATCAAGGGACTCATGTTCATCGGTGTAGGTCTTAATAAAGGTGTCTATAGCTTTTACCGACAGTAGGTCCACAGGGTAAAATCGATGCGCCCCACCCATGTGTATTTTTTGCAGTTGACCAAGAACGGCCTGGCCCTTTTCACTACTTCTCCCAAGAACATGAATGGTGTAACCCTGTTTTGCCAAATGCAAGGCTACTTCTTTTCCAATGCCGTCTGTAGCGCCTGTTATAAGTGCAGTTTTCATCATAAACCTCCAAATCAATCTTCCTACTTACAGTCTAGATGATCTGGTAGCTTAAACAATATACAGACTTGGCCTACTTGTATATACCCCAATACGCAATCAGCTCATTGAGCTGGTATTCATACTGGTCCATGGTCAAGACACCATGATTCATTTGGTGGGCCAAGGATAAGATAATATGGGCCAATATCCTGTACCTGGGCAGTTCACTCTCAATGTTCTTTGCCACAAGAGCTAACCCTTTTGGAGACCTGGCAATGTTGCAAAAATACTGGAGCATATGGTCTTTGGCAATGGAGAAGTAATTCATTTCTTCATAGCAAAGGGACTCGATTTCACTATAGACATGGATATAGATATCATCCAGTGAATCAAAGTAGGTATAGAGGGTAATTCTAGGAATTTTCGCCCGCTGACATATGCTTGTGATGGTTGCCTGCTCAAAGGTCCGTTGGGAAAACTCTAGAAGGGCTGCATTGGTGATTTTATTTTGCTTTTCTGCTGGTAGCCTTTGAAAAGTAGTACTGGGCATGGGTCCCCTCTCATTCCGGTCACGAAAACGAGCTGACAATTACATTTATCGTCAGCTCAACAAGGTTTACACTATTTCGTTGAATCTGTCTCAAAAAATGCGGGATCATACACTACCATTCCCTCAACATCATCCAGTGCCCCTTCCACCAATTCCAAGACCATAAAACTCTCGTCTGGAACATCAAAGGGTGCTAGGACACCAAATTGGCTGGCCTTATGGTAGCCAAACCTTGGATAATAGTCAGCATGGCCAAGAAGGACAATAAAGGTGTAGCCCAAGTCCTTGGCTAGGGCATGGCCAGCCTCAATAAGCTTTGAACCAATTCCTTTTCCCTGATGGTTTGGGGCAACAGAAACAGGTGCCAGGCCCAGACCAGTGGCTTGCCCGATCTGAATCTCAGTAAAGAGAATATGGCCAACCACTTGACCTTTAAACTCTGCTACTAAGGACAAGTCGGCTACAAAGGCGGCTGACTTTCGAAGTCTATTGACCAGGTTTTGCTCGTCGTGGTCAGAGTATACTTCTTTTTCAAATGCTTTTTTTACGACCTCATAAACAGCCCCTAGGTCCTCGGGGGTTTCTTTTCTAATTGTTAAACTCATCATAACTCACTACTTCTTCACCAAACCAACAACCGTCTCCACATGTGTCGAGTACTATGTGTAGAAACTCACCTACAAAATATGTGTTAAGGGTCACAAACGAGCAATTGCAACCACTTAACCTAATTATACTATTTCCATCAAATCATTAAGTTCCTTTAGAGTTGAAGAGAATCTATAATGAATTTGGATATCATTTTTTCCTTTTACTACAATTTTATCAACAAACCTGACCATAAGAGCCCTAGACCAATTCTCAAACGACAATATTTCATCAATCATCTTTTTGGCTTCATCAATCTTAAGATCATTTACACTTGAAGTCATTTGATGTTCCATTCCATTAAGTTCACTATTCAAAGAGTGACTGACTTCATCTTGAGATTTGATGTAACTGTCAAACTGAACTTTTGTGAATGTACCTTCCATCAGCATATCCATAGCCTGAACCTTTTTATTGATAATCCCATCAAGCTCTTTTGTAATCTGATTAATTCTTTTTCTTGCATTCACTTGCTTTTCCTTTTGCTTCTTATGAATAATCTTATAAAGTTTATCATGGTTTATCAAACTTGAGAATTTCTGTAAGTCATCCTTAATCACCTTAATTAATGCATCTTCATTGATTGAGTTAGGTTTACAAGCTTTACTACCATGTTTATTGTACAGCCCACAAATATACTCATTTCTTCGATTAGATTTATAGTGATAATTCTTACCACATGTCCCACAGACAAGAATCTCAGTAAATAAATGTCTGATTTCATGAGGTTTAGTCTTAACATTCGGATTGCTATGAGCCTGCCTACGTCTTTTCTGAATAAGTTCTTGCACCAACTCAAACTCTTCCTTTGAAATTATAGCTTCATGACTACCTTCAACAATTATATGCTCTGATTTCGGAACAACCTTCCTCTTATGAATAGTCACATCATAGGTTGTCTCTTTGCCTTGAATAAGATCACCGGTATAGTTTCTATTCTCAAGAATCTTCCTTACTGATGAACCATGCCAATAGATAGATGCATTCTTTTTGCCTGCTACTTGAGAAGGTGTTGGAATATCTTCCTCATAAAGTATTCTCGCTATTCGATCAAAACCATTTCCTTCTTGAAATAAGCTAAATATTCGCCTAACAATATCAGGTGTATTATCTTCTTTAACTGTAAGCTTTTTATCTTTAATACTGTAGCCATAAGGAGCATTAGAACCTAAGAACAGACCATCCTTCTGTTTTTGTACATATACCCTTTTGATTCTCTGAGATATCTTTGAGCTCTCAAACTCATATAGCCATGAAAACAAACCTGTTACATCACTTGCATTTTTAGTTGTATCAATAGCTCCATCTAAGGTTACAAGATGTACTCCTAAAATCTTTAACTGCTTTATAATATGCATTGCAAACTCTTGGTTACGAGCTAGTCTTGAAAGTTCTTTGGCAACAATTACATTAAATTTACCAGCTTTTGCATCTGCCATTAGCTTCATAATTTCTTCTCTATTAGCTTTAGTACCTGATTTTGATTCCTTATACACATAGGAATAAGCTTCCCATCCTCGACCTCTTATGACATCTCGAATAATTGCTTCTTGATTAGTTAATGAATCTTTCTGAACCTCTCTTTCTGTTGACACTCTTGAATAAATTGCAGCTATCATTCTGCCACCTCCGTTTCCTTCAGTGGCAAGTCCTTATTGTTATTGTACTCCTTATCAATTAATGCTTCAAACATTTCAAGCATTATCTCTTCAAAGCTAAGAGAGTCATTAAACATTCTCTCCATTTTGATTTCTGTGATCTGCTTATTCATCAAGATCACCGCCTTCTAAAAACCAACCAAAGTAATCATCAATGCAATTATCAAATGTCATACATACTCTCAAAAAGTCTCTAAGAGTAACTACTGTCACTTCATTGTTCTTAAACTCACTTAGTCTATTTCTATGAATCCCAGATAATTTGCAAATTGCTGAATCACTCATACCTGAACTATTTTTTAACTCCCAATACCTCTCATCAAAATCATCTATGAAATTATCAATGATATCACTAGTCGTTATTTCATTTCTATTGAAGTCTTTTAGTTGAAACTTATTAGATTGAAAGCTAATATTTTGCTTAAATAAATCTGAAAGTTTTAAATTGCAAACGTAAGCAATTTGTACAAGTGCATCTAAGCTAGGAATTATATTCATCTCACCATATGCATATCTCCAAATAGTGCTGTGCCCGATAACAGTATTCTCAACTAATCTAGCTTCTGGTGATTTTACTCCTTTTTCTTCCATACTTTTGTAAAGTTTCTTAAAATTATCTCTAACAACCTTTCTTATTTCTTTGTCACTTAACTTCTCACCTTCTAATAAATAACCATACTTTTCCTTAAACATATTAACCTCCATGAAATGTAGTTTTTGCCGCTACATCTCACGAAGTAAAAAAACAGGTAGTCTTTTAAAAAACCTATCTAATAACTTAAAAAGACACAGCGGAAATAATTCCGTTGTGCCTATATACAGTTGACTACTAATTTTTTGCATGACCACTGACTATATAAATGACCACTGACTCCTTAAACTAACCACTCGTTGCAAGTTACTACTACCTGCACTTGCATACCCCCTTCATTTTAAATACCATTTTCGCAATAATTGACCCCAAAAACGAAATACTAGACATGTAGACTTGTAAATTGTGTAACGAAAACGTAATATTCCGTTTCTCGAATTGTATCTATAATGCATTGATGTTTAGCTTGTACAGCTCATGCAAAGCTATTAGATTAGATATTTTGTATCATGGCATTAAGTTAACTAACGAAATATTTGGAGCTCCAAACAAACAGACAAAAACAAAGGAGAAAAAATTATGAGAATTTCAGATTTAAAAATTACAAAAGAGCAGTTTACTAATGTAGGACCAATCATTTTGGTTGATGTAAGAGAAGTTTTTGCGTACAAGGATGGAGAAAGGACAGATCATCTACAGGGCTTCAAATATCATGTGATTGCCCCGAAGAGAAAGTATGACAGTGCATATGTTCGAGTTGATGGTTTAACACCTATTATTACCAACGAAGAACTTGAAGAATCTGATACACCTGTAATTGTAGATTTCGAAGGTTTTGAAGGAAGATTTTACAAGTACAACAATGACTATGCTTTTACTGCAAAAGCTACTGCTATCAAGATAGTATCTGGGAATGGAAAGGTTGGTAAGTAATGAACCTAAATGTATCTGATGAAACAAAGAAGAAGTTATATTTCACAACAGGAGGTGTGGTAGTCCTATTTGGACTACTCGCTTTCTTAAAACATCACTTATCAGAATACGAATTTTATGGAACACTAATTTTAATGGCTATGGGAGGATACAAGATTATGGATTTCATCAATGACCAACGTTACAAGCAGGAGAAGTTTTCACATGAACAGGGTAAACTTTTTCAGTCAGATTTTTATGAAGCATTAAGACCATTTTTAGATCCAATATCTCGACAGATGAAACTTGCATTACCTATAAACAGTTCATTCCATTCATTTAGAGAATCTGATACTTGGTTTTTCTTCAAGCTCAAGCTATCCCGTAGGCAAATTCAGTTAATCAATGAAGATGATTTATTGCCTTTGGATATGATTTTGCAAGATTATATCAACGAAAGTCTATTAGATGTGAATAAAAATAGGTTTAGATTTATGAAGAAGTATTTTACTACTGAGGAGTTGAGAAACCTAGTCGAAAATGGTATGACACCTATTATCGTAAAGCGAATCAATCAGGAAACAGCAGGTGTTTTTATCGATTTTGAAATTCACAAGCAGACATCAAATTACTTCTATCAAAGTAGATCAACAAAAAAAAGACCAAAGAAATCACTCTTTGGTCTAAACCATAACACCCCTGAAATTAATGGTGCAAAAATACCTATTGCAATCAAAGAACAGCTAGTTGAAGCTGGTGTTCCAGCAACTAAATCACAGCTTTATTGGAACTTTGAAAAGTACCCACACGTAATCTTGAGCGGTAGTTCTGGAAGTGGTAAAAGTTCATTACTTTACGAGGTAATGTACAACTTAGTATTCATCAAAAACATTAAAATAATCTTTTCAGATTTTAAAGGTGATGACTCCTTAGAATTTCTCTCTGAATATGATCATTACTATAAGTACAAAGATGCTTACAAAGGCTTAGAAATGCTCTATGGATACCTTCAGGATCGTCAAGGTGGTAATAAAGATCGTTCACCTGTTTTCCTCCTCTTCGATGAATATGCTTCATTTATAGCATCAAATGATAAGAAGACCGCTGATAAATATAAGGCTATGTTATCAGAAATTGCCATGATGGGAAGATCATTTAACTTGCACCTTCTTTTATCTATGCAACGTATAATGTACACGCTTGTCAAGACACGAAATTCAAGTTCAGTAGTTATGAACTC